>DATNHC010000020.1:0-15913 GCA_035605155.1 Solirubrobacterales bacterium | reverse complement strand
CTTCGACCTGGTCGGCCGTCTCCCGGTACGGGAAGGCGGACTCCATCGCGACCTGCCACTCCCCGTCGGGTGAGAAGGCGTGGCCCTTCCGGGTCCGCCGCTCCGCGTAGAGGTTGAGCAGCTCCCCGGCGAGGGCGCCGGCGGCACGGCGCGCTCGCGCTTTCATGTTCTGCCAGCGTTTGCCGCCGCGCGCCGAGAGGGTCGGTTCGCCGCCGGCGCCGACGTAGCGGCTCAGCTTGGCGAGCTGGTCGGTGGGAACGTAGACGCGGTCCTCGCCCTTGTATTCGAGGTAGAGGTAGTCGCGCGTGACGCCGCCCACCTCGCGCGTCTCGAAGCCGGCGAAGCGGGCGACTCCGTGGTCCTCGTGGACCACGTAATCGCCGACCCGCAGGTCGCTGAAGGCGAGTCGGCCGCGGGCGGCGCCGGGGACGCGCTCTTCGGCCCGGCGGCGCCGGTGGACGAGGCGGCGGAAGGGGTAGACGGCAAGCCGCAGCTCGGGGCTGACGAAGCCCTCGCGCAGACGCGCCTCGGCGAAGGTCAGGCCCGGCTCGGGAGAGAGCCGGCCGCCATCGAGCAGCTTGGCGTCGAGGCGGTCGAGGCCATAGCGGGCGCGCTCCGCCTCGCCGCGGTCGTCGAAGGCGACGACCGTGCGGTAGCCGGAGCGGACCTGCTTCTCAAGCTCGGCCTCGGCCTCTTTCACCGAGCGGGCCGGCGACTCGGCGCGAGCGGCGCGGAAGGCTTCCTCGTCGTCCCCGCCGGCAGCGGAGAAGGAGAGCCCGGCACGCTCGGCCAGCGGCGCGGCAACGTCGACGTAAAGGCGCCGCGCGTCGTCGTCGTGCATCGCCGTCGTCGCGTCGTCCCAGTGGTCGCGCAGCGCCGGCTCGATCTCCTCGGCGGCGGCGAGGATCACGGCGGCGGCATCGGGGACCAGATCAAGCGGCGGACCGAAGCGCTCGAGCGGCAGAACCTCGGCCAGGCTCGGCGGCTCCTCGCCCTGCTCGGCCGCTTCCATCGCCGCCAGCTCGGCCAGCTCACGGTGCTCGGCGTCGAGCTCCGCGGCGGGCGCCAGCTCGACCCGCTCCGCATCACCCAACGAGCGCTGGGTGAAGGTCGAGAACCAGCGCATCGACTCGACCTCGTCGCCGAAGAGCTCGATCCGCACGGCGCGGTCGACGGTGGCGCCGAAGACGTCGAGGATGCCGCCACGGACGGCGAGCTGGCCGCGCTCCTCCACCTGCTCGACCCGTTCGTAACCGGCCGCAGCCAGCCTGCGGGTGACATCGTCGAGGTCGATCTCCTCGCCTTGGGAGATGACGAAGCCAGCTGGGCGCAGAGCGGCGTCGGGCACCGCCTCGGCCAGCGCCGTGGCGCTGGCGACGACGATCGCGTCCGCCTCGTCGACGAGCGCATCGAGAGCGTCGATACGCAGGCCGACGAGATGCGGCGGTGGAGTCACGTGCGAGGCGAAGCCGGTCCCCCGCGAGGGGTAGAGGCGCACGCGGCGCGGCGCCAGGTAGGCGCGCAGATCGGCTGCCAGGTCGCGGGCCGAGCGGTCGTCGGCGCTGACCAGCAGGGCGGGACGATCGGCGAGGCCGCGGTCGTCTTCCAAAAGCGCTGCGAGCAGCAGGGGCCGCAGCATCGCCGAGGCGGGCGCCTCGACCGTCTCGCCGCCGGCGACTGCATCGCGCACGCGACCGGCGAGCGCGTGGACGCGCTCGTTCTCGGCGGCTATCTCGATCAGGGGTCGGAGAGACATCTCAGAGCGAACTGCATCAAATTCTCTACCTGCTAGACCGTGAATTTGATGCAGTTCGGATTTTGATGCACCTAGACTGCGGCGGCGAGAGATGAAACTGAGGCGGACAGCGGAGGGAGTCATCGCCGAGGACCGCCAGCGCGGGCGTTGGGTCTCGCTGCCGAACGAGTACTCGATGCTCGGCCTGCTCGCCGACTGTGAGAAGGCCCGCCTGGAGGTCCAGCGCCTGATCGAAGCCGGCGACGCCACCGCCGCCGACCCGAGCACCGCCGGCCTTCCTTTCGCGCCGCGCTCGATGCGCGCCTTCAGCCTCTGGCCCGCCCACTACGAGGGCTCGGCACGGATGCTGGTCAAGCGCTTTTTCCCGGCGCCGGTGCAGGGCGCGGCGGCCGCCTATGAACGGGTCACGCGCCGCACCTTCCCGCCATTCAGGCCGAACAAGCGCTTCTACGAGGTCCCCGCCTTCTACGTCGGCAACCACGCGGCGATGCTCGCGGACGGTGCAGAGATGCCCTGGCCCTCGCACACCTCCTACCTCGACTTCGAGCTGGAGCTGGCCTTCGTGCTTGCCCAGCCGCTCGCCAACCCGACCCCTGCCGAGGCACGCAAGGCGATCGGCGGCTGGTTCGTGCTCAATGACTGGAGCGCCCGCGACGTGCAGGCCGAGGAGGTCCGCCACGGCGTCTTCGGCCCGGCGGTCAAGTCGAAGACCTTCGCCAACTCGGTCGGCTGCGACGTGCTCAGCGCCGACGAGCTGCCCGACTGGACCAAGGCTCGGGGGCGAGTGCGCATCGATGGCGAGGTTTGGTGCGAAGGGGGGACCGCCGACCCGGCTCACGACGTCGGCGAGATGCTCGCCTACGCGGCCGCCGGCGAGCGGCTCGAGCGCGGTGACATCGTCTCGACCGGGACGATGCCCGGCTGCTGCGGGCTCGAGCTGGACCGCTGGATCCAGCCGGGGCAGACGGTGGAACTCGAGATCGACGGCATCGGCATCCTGAGCAACCGGATCGGGGCGCGGCAATGAGGAAGCTGCTCTCGGCGGGCTCAGCCCTCGGCCTGCTCGCCCACAACGCCTTCGAGACGCGGGCCGGGGTCGGGCTCGTCTTCGAGCCCTTCATCGGTCGCCGTGGCGCCGTCGCCCTCTGGACCGCCTACTTCCCGCTGATGCTCGCCGCCGCGACCGGCAGCGGCGAGAATGCCCGCCGCCTCTCGGCCTTCAGCGCCGGGATCGGCGTCGCCGGCGTCGCCGTCCACTTCAAGGCCTGGCCCTGGTCGCTGCACGGCGGCCTGCCGATGCTCGACGAAGCCGAGGGCCTGAGCGAGGACCAACTGCCCGCCTACAACGCCGTGCTCTGGTTCTGGCTGCTCTGCAGCGCCCTCAGCCTTCCTGCTGCCAACCGGCCGGGGGCAAGGCGGTTCGCCGTCTTGGGCCTGCTCAACTTCCCGATCCTGCTCGCCTCTGCCCGCCATCACTTCCGTTGGGCCCGCGAGCAGGCCAAGCTCGAGCCCGAGCGCTGGAGCCCGGCGCTGCGCAAATGAGCGCGACTCCGCTCTGGCCAGGAGGCCTGCGGGGGGCCCTCAACCTCAGCTTCGACAACCTCGGCGAGGCTGCGGAGCTGGAGATGGGAGCGCTGCCGGCCGACGCTCCCCTGGGCCGACACCCGACCGCGATCGAGGTTCTGCCCGAGCTGCTTGACCGGCTCGCGACGCGGGAGATCAGGGCGACCTTCTTCGTCGAGGGCCTTAATGCCGAGCTGTATCCCGAGCTGTTGCGCGAAATCGGCGCCCGTGGCCACGAGGTTGGCTACCACGCCTGGCGCCATGAGCAGTGGGCGAACCTGACGGCGGCCGAGCAGGCAGAGAGCCTGGCCCGCGGCCGGGCCGCCTTCGAGCGGCTCGGCCTGCAGATCGCCGGCCTGCGCCCGCCCGGTGGGCTGCTCGGCGCCGGGGGCGTCGAGGTCCTGCGCGAGGCCGGCCTGCGCTACTGCTCACCCGCCGGCTGCGAAGCCGGCCTCGAAGCCGGTGTCGCGCTGCTGCCCTTCCGCTGGCGCGACGTCGACGCCAGCTGCGTGTTGCCGCCACTCGCTGCAGCGCGCAAGCAGATGACCGGCTCGTCCGCGGCGGTCGAGCCGGCCAGCTTCGTCGCCGCGCTGGAGCAGGCGATCGACGATCTCGCCGAGAACGGCGGCTACCTGGCGATCGTCCTCCACCCGTTCATGCTCGACTGGCTGGACGCTGGAAACCTCGCAACGCTGCTCGATCGCGTCGCCTTGGCCAGCGAGCGAGACGGGATCTGGGTTGCGCCTGGGGCAGAGGTTGCCGACCACGTGCTCGCGCACGGCGAGCGGTTCGCGGGCGGGGCCGTCTTCGATTCCACCAGCTGGACCTAGTATCTGGCGCCATGTCCGCGCTGGGAGACGTGGCGGCGGCGCTCCTGCCGCCCGAGGACGGGGGACCGGACCCCGAGCGCGTCGCCGGCGTCGCCAGGCGGATGGTCGACCGTATGCCCGCCATCTCGCGGGCTGGCCTTGGCGCTGCCTTGGTCGGCATCGAGGGGCTCTCGCTGGGTCGCACCGGACGAACCCTCGGAGCCGCCTCACCCCAACAGCGCCGCGCTCTTCTCGAGCAGATCGTCCGCCTCGGCGGTGCGCCCGTCCTCGACGCCTTCAAGTCCGTCGTCCTGCTCGCTCACGGCACCGACTCCTTCGCGGAGGAGATTGCCGCGGTCGGCTCGCGCCACCAGCTCTCGCGTCCGGACCCGGCGATGAACCTGATGCCGGCAGAGGAGTGGACACCCCACGTCCGATGTGACGCGATCGTGATCGGCTCCGGGGCCGGTGGCGCCTTCGCAGCCAGAGCTCTGGCCCGAGCCGGGCTCGACACGGTGATCGTCGAGGAGGGCGAGCGCTGGACGGGTGAGCGCATCCGCGCCTCACACCCCCTCGATCGCTTCGCCGGGATCTACCGCGATGGCGGCACGACGATGGCACTGGGCAACCCGCCGATCGCGCTGCCCCTCGGGCGAGCGGTCGGCGGCACCACCGTGATCAACTCGGGCACCTGCTACCGCCCCCCAACCGCTGTTGCCAGAGCCTGGCACCAGGATCACGGGCTGGCACTCGCCGACCTCGAGCTGCTCGGTCCCAGGGTCGCCGAGGTCGAAGCGACGATCGGCGTCGCGCCGGCGCCGATGGAGGTCTTGGGGCGCAACGGCGAACTGGCGCTGGAGGGCGCCGCGGCGCTGGAGTGGCAGAACGCGCCCCTTCGCCGCAACGCGCCCGGTTGCCGCGGCGCCTGCCAGTGCGCGATCGGCTGCCCCAATAACGCCAAGGGCGGCGTCCATCTCAACGCCCTGCCGCAGGCTTGCGAGGCCGGAGCGCGGATCGTCTCCGGCCTGCACGTGAAGCGGGTACTGGCCGAGGGCGGTCGCGCTGCCGGGGTGCTGGCGCGTACCGCCCGGGGGACCGAGGTGCGGATCTCGGCGCCGCTGGTCGTCGTCGCCGCCGGCGCGGTGCCAACGCCGGCGCTGCTGCGTCGCAGCGGCCTCGGTCGCCATCCCCGCGTCGGCCGCAACCTCTCGATCCACCCCGCAACGGGGATCACGGCGAGCTTCGAGGAGGAGGTCATCCCCTGGCAGGGGGTGATGCAGAGCGTCGGCATCGAGGAGCTGCACGAGCGCGAGGGTGTCCTGCTCGAGGCCACCTCCAATCCGCCTGGGATGGGGGCGATCTCTGCTCCCGGCTACGGCACGCACTTGATGCGCCGTCTCGATCGCGCCCCCAACACCGCGACGCTCGGCGCGATGATCGCCGACGAGCCCTCCGGCCGGGTTTTCGGCGCCCGGACGCCGATCGTGTCCTACCGGCTCGCCAAGGCCGACGAAGGCCGGCTCGCCACCGCGATCCGCGCGATGGCGCGGGTGATGCTCGCCGCCGGCGCCGTGGACGTCGAACTGGGCGGCGGTGCGCCCGCGGTGCGCTCGGAGGCGGAGCTCGACGCGGCGATGCAGCACCTGGACGTCAAGCGCCTGCGCCTAGCCGGCTTCCATCCGAGCGGCACCGCCGCAGCCGGCTCTGACCCTGCCCGCCACCCGGTCGACGCCGAAGGACGCCTACGCGGCGTCAACGGCGTATGGGTCGCCGATGGCTCGATCCTGCCCAGCTGCCCAGGCGTGAACCCGCAGGTCTCGATCATGGCGCTCGCGCTGGGCGTCGGCGAGGCTGCGGCTCAGTTGCGGTAGGGCGGCAGGCCGGGGCCCGAGCGCGCCCACTCGACCTGGCCGACCCCCTCGCTCGCCGAGCGACCCTCGACGTCATCCCACTCGTGCAGCATGCGCTTCAGGCGAGCGACGGCCTCCGGGGGGTGGGAGGCGACCTCGACCGCGAGGCCGAGAGCAGCCTCCTCGGCCGCCGACGCGGGCGCGACGCGATTGACCAGGCCGAGGCGCAGGGCCTCGTCGGCGCCCACCGTGCACGAGGAGAGCAGCAGATACTTGGCAGTGGCCAGGCCGCAGAGCGTGACCAGGCGGGCGGGGCCGACCGGCACCCCCAGCGCCGCGCCCGGAAAGCGCATCCGCAGGTTGGATCCACCGACCCGCATGTCGCAGGCAATCGCGACCTCGGCACCGCCGCCCACCACGTCACCGTGACAAACCGCGATCGTCGGCTTGGGGAAGGCGACGATCGCGTCGTAGAGGTCGGCGAAGAGTTGCATGCGGCGCACCTTGCCTTCGTCGTCGAGCTGCTCCTTGACGTCGGCCCCGGCGGAGAACCCCATGTGATCGGCGGAGCTGACCACCAGGACGCGCACGGCGTCGTCGGCACGGGCGACCGCCAGGTGCTCGAGCAGCTCGACCAGCATCTGGGTGTCGATCGCGTTGCGTGATCCCGGTCGCTGCAGCCGCAGCACGGCGACGCCCTGCGCGTCTACCTCGTAGCTGGTCACCTCGACCTCGCTCACCGGCTGGAATCTATTCCTCGAGCTGAGCGACCAGCTGCTCGGTCTCGCCGGCGGCGCGCCCGACCAGCTCCACGACCTCCTCGTGCGGCTCGCGAAAGCGTGAGAGCACGTAGGAGGCGACGACCTCGGGGTCGGTCGAGTCCGGGCGCCCAACTCCGATCCGCACGCGCCAGAACTCGGCGTCGCCGAAGCCGCGCTTGAGGCTCTTGAGGCCGTTGTGACCCGCCAACCCGCCTCCCTGCCGAACCCGCACCTCCCCGAAGGGCAGATCGATCTCGTCGTGCAGGACGACGACCCGGTCGAGCGGCGCCTTGAGCGCGCCGCGGGCCGGGCCGGCGCAATCGCCCGAGGCGTTCATCTGCGTCTGCGGCAGGAGGATCGCGACGCGCGGACCGCCGGGTCCGGCGCGTCCTTCGGCGATCAGGCCACCGAACTTCTGCTTCGCCTGTGGCAAGTCCCAGCGGCGCGAGAGCTCCGCCGCAACCTCGAAGCCGACGTTGTGCCGGGTCGCTGCGTAGCGGTCGCCGGGGTTGCCGAGACCGACGATCAGGATGCGGTCGCCGTGCTGCTCGCCCTCGCCTGCTTCGCGGCGGCGGCGAAAGAGTGACAGGAGCTACTCCCCGCCGGAGTCGCCCGACTCGGCCTCGCCCTCGCCACCCTCCTCGGCGGGCGGGGCCTCGCCCTCCTCGCCGACCAGCTCTGCCTCCTCCTCTACGGCGGGCTCGGGCTCTTCCTCGACGCGCGGCGGCGAGAGGGTGGCGATCGTCACCTCCTCGGGCTCGTCGGCGACCAGGGTGACGCCCTCGGGCACGGTAAGCGCCGAAAGCTGCAGGGTGTCGTTGATCTCCATCGCCGAGACGTCGGCGACGATGCGGTCGGGGATCTCGGCGGGCAACGCTTCAACGGTCACCTCGCGGGTGACGTGCTCGAGCACGCCGCCACCCTTGACGCCGGGTGCAACCTCGGTGCCTTCCAGCTCGACTGCGACCTCAGCCTGGATCGCCTCGTCGAGGCGAACCTCCTGCAGATCGATGTGCTGCAGGCTGCCGCGCACAGGGTGGCTCTGCTGCTCCTTGACGACGACGGGAACGGCTTTGGCGCCCTCGATCTCCAGATCGAAGAGGGCGGCGCCTTCGCCCAGCACGCTGCGAACGTCGCGTTCGGCGACCTGGAAGGGCCGCGCCTCGGAGCCGCCGCTGTAGACGACACCGGGCACCAGGCCCTCGCGCCGCAGGCGGCGCGACGTCCGCGAGCCGAACTCGGTGCGGGGCGCCGCCTTGAGCTTTTCGCGTGCTTGAGCCATGCGGACCGAAGAGGATAGAGAAACGGGCGCCAACGCACCTGTGGGAACCTTCCGGGGTGGGCGAGGACTCGAAGATTCCCAAGGGACGGCTGCGGCGCTCGGCGAAGCTGGGCTCGATCGTCGGCGTGCAGGGCGCCCGCTACGCGGGTACCAAGGCGACTAACGTCGCCCGCTCCGAGGAGGACAGCAAAGAGCGGCTCGAGCAGCGCCATATGGAGACGGCCCTGAAGATGGTCGGCGCCCTCGGCCAGATGAAGGGTGCGGCGATGAAGCTCGGTCAGTTCGCATCCTTCATCGACACCGAGTTCATCCCCGACGAGTACCGCGAGATCTACCAGGAGCAGCTTGCCAAGCTGCGCACCGAGGCGCCGGCGATGCCCTGGGAGAAGGTCGAGAAGGTGCTTGACGAGGAGTACGAGGGCGAGCCGCTCTCCGAGATGTTCGCCGAGTTCGAGCCCGAGGCCTTCGCCGCCGCCTCGATCGGCCAGGTGCACCGCGCCGAGCTGCTCGACGGCCGCCAGGTGGCGGTCAAGATCCAGTATCCGGGGATCGCCGAGGCCCTCGACGCCGACCTGCGCAACGCCGGCACGATCGTGCGCCTCGCCCGTGCCCTCGCCCCCGGGCTCGACGCCAAGGAGATCGCCAAGGAGCTGCGCGAGCGGGTCATGGAGGAGCTCGACTACGAGTACGAGGCGCAGAATCAGCGCAGCTTCGCCCGCGCCTACCGCGAACACCCCTTCATCTACGTGCCGGAAGTGATCACCCGCCTCTCTCGCCGCCGCGTGCTGGTCACCGAGCTGGTCGAGGGGCTCGGCTTCGAGCAGGTCAAGGCGCTGCCCCACGAGGAGCGCAACCGCTTCGGCGAGATCGTCTTCCGCGGCAGCTTCGGCTCGATCTACCACCTGCAGCACTTCAACGCCGACCCCCACCCCGGTAACTACATCCTGCTCGCCGACGGCCGCGTCGCCTTCCTCGACTTCGGCATGACCAAGAAGCTCGACCACGAGCAGATCGTGCTCGAGCAGCGTGCCTTCGACGCCGCCTCGCACAACGAGCCAGAGGCCTTCCGTGCGGCGCTGCACGAGCTCGGCTTCGTCAAGAACCCGTCGAAGCTCGATGCCGAGCGGCTGCTCGAGCACATGCGGGCGGTCGGCGGCTGGTACATCGAGGACCGCGAGATCGAGATCAGCGCCCGCCGGGTGATGAAGATCATCGAGTCGACCAACGACCCGCGCTCGGAGTACTACGACCTGATGCGACGCGAGGCGATGCCGGCCGACGAGCTGATGGGACGGCGGATGGAAATCGGCGTCGTCGCCGTGCTCGGCCAGCTGCGCGCAAAGCGCAACTGGCACCGGATCATGCGTGAGTGGATCTATGCAGACCCGCCGGCCACCGAGCTCGGTGAGCAGGAGTGGGAGTACTTCGAGGGAAGAGGCGTGCTGCAGACCCCGATCGTCGAGCGGTCCCTGGAAGGAGATCAGCTATGAGCAGGATCAAACGCGGTTGGCAACTGACCAAGAAGAGCTGGGGACTGCTGCGCGAGAACCCCGAGCTGCTGCGCTTTCCCCTCTATGGCGGGATCGCAACGATCGTCTGCGCGATCGTCGTCGTCGGGCCCGGCCTCTTCCTGATCGAGGACGACCAGACGGTATTCGGCGGCGCCCTGGCGGTGATCGGCTTCTACCTGCTCGCCGTGATCGGCACCTACTTCAGCGTCGGCCTCGCCGCCGCCGCCGACATGATCTTTCGCGGTCAGCAGGCATCCGTCGGCGACGGCCTTGCGATCGCCCGCAGCCGCTTCTCGCAGATCTGCGGCTGGGCGGCCGTCTCCACGGTCATCGGGCTGGTGCTCAGCGCGCTCGAGAACCAGGGCGCCGTCGGCCAGGTCGTCGGCCGCCTGCTGGCCGTCGGCTGGTCGCTGATCACCTTCCTCGCCGTGCCGGTGATCGCCCTCGAGGGCACCGGTCCCTTCGCGACCTTGAAGCGCTCGGCCAACCTCTTCAGATCGCGCTGGGGCCAGCAGGTGACCGGCAACATCGCGATCGGCGGCGCCGTCTTCCTCTTCGGCGTCCTTCCCTCGGCGCTGCTGATCGTCGCCGGCTTCCTAATCTGGGCCTCGGCCAGCTTCGCTGGCGCTCTGCTGCTGGTGCTCGGCGTGATCGGCCTGGCGATCTCGATGCTCGTCTCCAGCGCCCTGAGCAACATCTTCGGCGTCGCCCTCTACCGCTACGCCCTGGACGGCGAGGCGGTCGGCGGCTTCACCGCCGAGGAGTTCGAGTCGGCGGTGAAGACCAAGGGCGGCCGCAACGCACCACCGACCGCCACCCCCGGCACGGTCTAACCTCACGCCGGGGGCGAACTAGGTTCCGGTGCGCCTTATGTGGTCATGGACCGCAAAAGGCGCACCGGAAGCCCGGGCCGGGCGATTGCGCATATGGCCGCTCGGCAGCATGGCGCCATTTCCCGCGCCCAGTTGCGTGCGCTAGGGCTAAGTGACGACGAAATAAGCGACCGAGCGGCTTCCGGATATCTCCAGCCCCTCTTTCGCGGCACTTTCGCCGTTGGCCATCGAGCTATCAGCCGGCAGGGGCGCATGCTCGCCGCCGTACTGGCCTGCGGCGAGGGAGCGGTGCTCTCTCATGGCAGCGCAGCGGAGCTACTCGGCCTATGGGACAAGCGACCGTCCTTGGTCGACGTCATCCCACCGAATTGGTCAGGCCGCAAGATTCCCGACATTCGCTGGCACAGGATTCGCCTGCCCCTGCCGAACGAAATCGAACTGCGGGAGGGGATTCCCTGTACGACCGTTTCCCGCACTCTGGTCGACATGGCCGGCAGGACAGGCTGGAGCACGATGCGGCGCCTCGTGGAGCAAGCGGCAATCCAGCGCCAGCTCGACGTCGAAGAGGTCGATCGAGTGCTTTCTCGCGGGAGGCGTCGCGGAGCTCCTCGGCTGCGCACAATCCTGGCTCCTTGGAGGAAGACGAGAGAACGACGGCCGGTCGTGCGAAGCCGCCTCGAGGCGCGCCTTCTTCCTCGTCTCATCGAAGAAGGCATTCCCGTGCCTCGCTCCAATGTGAAGCTGGAGATCGACGGGCGCCGGTTCGAGGTCGACCTACTTTGGGAGAAGCAAAGACTCGTGATCGAAGCGGATGGCGAAGAGACACACGGCACACACGCAGCCTTCCAGCGCGATCGCCGCCGGGATCAAATTCTGATCGCTGCCGGATACCGCACGGCGCGCGTCACTTGGAGCAGGTCACGGAAGAACCAACCGGAGTTGTCGACCGCATTGCCCGCATGCTCAAGACGGCGTGACCCTGCTTCCGGTGCGCCTTTTGCGGTCTATGACCGCAAAAGGCGCACCGGAACGAGGGGCAGTGGGGCGGATCGGCGTGGGATTAGGACAGTTCGGCGAATAGACGCGGGTCGTTGGAGCAGAGGCCGGTGACGCCGGCGGCGAGCAGGCGTTGCATGCGGGATAGGTCGTCGACCGTCCAGGCGATCAGCTCTACCCCGGCGAGCTTGGCAATGCGGGCCAGACGGCGGCTGACCAGCGGGTGGTAGACCCACATCGACTCGACCCCGAGCTTCGGCAGCTGCTCGGCAGCGAGGCCGGGGAGGCGCTGGCGCATCGCCATCAGGGCGACCAGCATCGGGCCCTTTGCCCAGCGCTTGGAAGCCCAGTCGCGGGTCACCTTCGGGTAGGTCCAACCGCGGCGCAGGTTGGGCTCCAGCTCGTGGATGCGGCCCAGTGAGTAGAGCTCCATCGTCGAGACCATCGCCCGACCGACCAGGTCGCGCTCGCGCAGGGCGTCGACGATCTCCTCCTCGCGACCCGGCAGCTTGATGTCGATGTCGATCTCGATCCGGTCGAGCGGCGGCTCGAGGAAGGCGTCGAGCGCCTCAGTCAGCTTCAACGGCGTGCGCCGTTCGGCGTCGTGCCAGTCATGGGCGACGACCAGCGGGGCCCGCTGCTCGAGCGGCAGGTGAGCGTCGCGCAGCCAGAGGACGTCGAGCTCGATCGTGTCGACCCCTGCCTCTGCGGCCGCATGGAAGCTCTCGGCCGTGTTTCCCGGGGCGATCAGGTCGGCCCCCTTGTGGCCGACCAGCCGCAGGCCCTCCGGCATCAGAAGAGCTGGTTCTCCCCGGCGAAGATCTCGGAGACCGAGTCGTCGGTGAAGATGCGGCGGATCGAATCGGCGAAGGTGCCGGCGGTGGAGAGCACTTTGATGTTGTCTGGGGGGCCAGGACGCAGCGGGATCGTGTCGCTGACGACGATCTTCTCGATCCCCGAGGTCTCGTAGGCAAGCCGCTCATAGGCAGGACCGGAGAAGACGCCGTGGGTGGCGCAGGCGATGACGCGCGCGGCGCCCTCGTCGAGCACCGTCTGCGCAGCGGCGCAGAGCGTGCCGGCGGTGTCGATCATGTCGTCGACGAGAACCGCCGTCTTGCCTTTCACGTCGCCGACCACGTAGCCGATCTCCGCCACCTGCTGGGCGGGTCGCTCCTTCTCCATCACGGCCCAGTGGGTGCCGATGCGGCGGGCGAAGTTGCGCGCCGTCTTCACCCGGCCGGCGTCCGGGGAGACGATCACCAGGTCCTCGGCCGGGTACTGGTCGGCGAACCACTGGGTCAGCATCGGCATCGCCGTCATGTGGTCGACCGGGACGTGGAAGAAGCCCTGCACCTGGCCGGCATGCAGGTCCATGGTCAGCACCCGGTCGACGCCCACGCCCTCCAGGCACTTGGCGACGATGCGGGCCGAGATCGGCTCGCGCGGCGCCGACTTCTTGTCCTGGCGGGCGTAGCCGTACCAGGGCATGACTGCGATGATGCGGTGCGCGGAGGCGCCCTGGGCAGCGTCGATCATCGTCAATAGCTCGATCAGCGAGTCGTTCGGCGTCATCTCGGTCTGCTCGTTGGCGCAGGTCGACTGCACGAGGAAGACGTCGGCACCGCGGATCGACTCCTCGTAGCGGCAGTAGACCTCGCCGTTGGCGAAGGTCTTCAGCGTCACCTGGCCGAGGTCGAGGTCGAGCTTGCCGGCAACCTTGGCGGCCAGCTCCATCGAGCTGCGGCCGCCGAAGACCATCATGCGCTTCGAGTAGTCGTGGGGTATGTGGGTCGCCGCCACCGTCTCGGGACGCTGCTCGATCGTGCTCAAGATGTCTCCTCTTGCATCTCCGCCGCCTTGCGGTCGGCGTAGCCCTCGATGTTTCGCTGGTCGTTCTCGCTGACGGCAAGCGCGCCTGGCGGCACGTCGCCCTTGATCACCGCTCCGGCGCCAGTGTAGGCCCCGTCGCCGACTTCTACAGGTGCGATCAGCATCGTGTCAACGCCGATGCGCGCGTTCTCCCCGATCGTCGTCCGGTTCTTGCGGAAACCGTCGTAGTTGGCGGTGATCGAGCCGGCGCCGAGGTTGCTGCCAGCGCCTATGTCGGCGTCGCCGACATAGGCCAGGTGAGGCACCTTGGCGCCCTCGCCGATGCGCGAGTTCTTGATCTCGACAAAGGTGCCGGCCTTGGCTCTCTCCGCCAGCTCGGCTCCGGGGCGCAGGTAGGCGAAGGGGCCGACCAGGGCGTCGTCGCCGACCTCGCACTCGACCAGGTAGGAGTGCGGCACGGCGACGTTCTCGCCGAGCCGCGAGTCGATCAGGGTGCTCAGCGGGCCGACGGTGGAACCGGCGCCGATTGCGGTCTGGCCTCGCAGGCTGGTGCCGGGCTCGATCCGCGCGTCGGCGGCGATCTCGACCTCGGCGTCGACCCAGGTCGAAGCCGGGTCGACAACGGTGACGCCGGCGAGCATGTGGCGCTCGAGGATGCGGCGCCGCGCCTCGGCCTCAACCGCGGCCAACTCGGCGCGGTCGTTGACCCCCATGGTCACCCCGAGGTCCTCGGAGAGCTGGGCGGCAACCGCGTGACCGGTCTCGCGCAGGGCCGGGACGACGTCGGGCAGGTAGTACTCGCCTTGGGCGTTGTCGTTGGAGAGCTTGGCCAGTGCCTCGGCAAGCGGGCCTGCCTGGAACGCGTAGGTGCCGGCGTTGATCTCGCGGATCTCGAGCTGGGCGGCGTCGGCATCGCCAGCCGCCTTGGTCTCAACGATGCGCTCGACCTCGCCGGACGCGGTGCGCACGACGCGGCCATAGGAGCCGGGGTCGTCGAGCTCGATCGTCAGAAGCGTCGCTGCTGCCCCTGCCTGCAGATGGGCGTCGAGAAGGCCGCTGATGTTCTCGGCGGTGATCAATGGGTGATCGCCGGAGAGCACGAGCACCGTCTCCGCCTCTTCGATCAGCGGCAGGGCCGCTCGCACGGCGCCGCCGGTGCCATCGGGCTCGGGCTGGGTGACGATCTGCACCTTGTCGGGTAGGCCCGGAACGATGTTCTGATTGGGCGAGTCGATCGCCACCACGCGGCCGGCCCCAGCCTGGCGCGCGGCGACGATCGGCCAGGCGACCATCGGGCGGCCGCAGATGGGGTGCAGCATCTTCGGCAGGGACGAGCGCATGCGCGTTCCCTTGCCGGCCGCCATTACGAGGACCAGAGGGGACTCCACTCATGGATCGTAGTGGGGATGGGCGGGTGTGGGGTGCCCCTTTCGCTTGCTGGGTTTTCGCCGTCAACGAGGCGATCTCTAGCGGAGGATTGGGGCGAAAACGGGACGCCGCGCGCTGCAGGGGCCACCCCATACCCGCCCAACGCAATTTCGGTCGCGTCGAGGGCCAGTCGGCTTCAGCTGACGGCGAGATTCGCAGCGTGTGAGATGCGCGGGCGGTCCGCTGAGCTCAGTGGGCTTCGGGAGGCCTGTGCGACCGAGGACGCGGGTATGCGCGGCCTCAGGCGCGGGAGAGGTCTCGGCCGACGAGAGCGACGCTGACCAGGGTCCAGCCGGCGAAGATCAGGTCGATGCCTACCAGGAGGCCGATCGCCCAGTCGGCGCTGCTGGGGAACTCGGCGAGGACGAGGATGCCGATCAGGAGGCCGGCGATGCCGCTGAGGCCGACGAGGCCGGCGCCCTCCTGGCCCCGGGCGGCGAAGGCGACGGCGATGCGGGTGATGCCCATGAAGAGGAAGTAGAGGCCCAGCACCAGGGTCAGCGTCAGCGTGCCGTTGTGCGGCTCGACGATCAGCCAGAGGCCGACCACCACGGTGAGCAGCGCCCAGAGCAGGCGCAGCACCACGGTGCCGATCGAGTGGGCCATGAAGGCGCCAGCGGTAAGGAAGGCTCCCGCGATCACCAGGATCCAGCCGATGAAGATCGCTGTCCCGACCGAGGCCACGGCCGGCACGAGGATCGCCACGCAACCGACGAAGATCGCCAGCACGCCGACTGCCAACAGCGCCTTCCAGGTCCGCCTCAATCCCTCGCGCACCTCCGGATCCATCGCCACGCTCCCCATCTCCATGTAGCGACCCTAAGCCCCGGAGCGGACGCGATCAACCGTCACTGACGCATCAACTCGTCACTCGATTGTGTGGCGCTAGTCTCGGGACTCCGGTCCGGGGTGGTGTATTTGGCCAGCACGCCAGGTTTTGGTCCTGGAAGAGAGGGTTCGAGTCCTTCCCCCGGAACTTTCCGAGGCGTCACTCCTCCGCAGAGCGCGGCACCTTCCCCGCTTCTGCGCCGGGCTCCATCGCCGGGCCGCGGGGGGAGGCGATGCCGAGCACGCGCATCGTCTTCAGGCCGAGGCCGAGCTTCTCGCGGCCCTCGGTGGCAGAGACGTCGTGGCCGCAGAGCTCCTTGACCCGCTCGAGCCGGTAGCGAATCGTGTGGCGGTGGGTGAAGAGCTGTTTGGCGGTGGCGGCGACGTTGCCGTCGTTGCCGAGGTAGGCCTCGACGGTGGCGACCAGCTCGGTCTCGTACTGCTCGTCGTAAGCGGAGAGCGGCGC
>DATNHC010000019.1:0-14290 GCA_035605155.1 Solirubrobacterales bacterium | reverse complement strand
CCAGGGGGGCGTAGATGACGATCAGCCCGCCCCAGAAAAGCACTTGGGCCTCGCCCTGGTCGAGCCTCGCTGCGTTGTTGCCGAAGGCCACCATCAGCAGGCCGGCTGCGGCGACCACGGCCAGCAAGGGCGCCAGGCCGAGGGAGAGCCGCGCGACTCGGCGCTGTCGGGCCGTTCTCCGTCGCGCCCCGATCCTGCTGTTGGGGATGTTTACGTCCGGCGAGCTCATTCCGGCTCCTCGAGGTCGAGCTCGACGCTGCGGTAGGGCAGGGCGTCGTGGTAGAGCGTGAGCAGCAGGGTTCCCGTCCGCCCCGCGACGGTCGCCCCGAGCCGCTTGCTCCAGCGCTCGTGGGTGGAGAGGCGCAGGCGCAGGCTTTCGAGCAGCTCGTCGCCGTCGCTTAGATCGAGCCTGTAGGTGGTGGGCCCGCCGTGGTTCCAGACCCCCGCTTCGATGCCGGTTCCCACCGGCAGCCCCCAGAGCGAGGCGAAGCGCTGGCGGCTCTGCTGCTCGTGCACGCCGTCGGTCGCGATCGCGACCGCGGCGCCGGCGATTACCAGCGCGGCGAGAAAGCCCACCGCCCACAGAGCTCCCGCTGGCGCCCGGAGCGGCGCCGAGCGACGCCGTTGGATCGGCGTCGTCTGCCGCCTCCTGGCTGCAATCGCGCTGGCGCCGAAGGTGACGATCGTGGAGATCGCAATCCAGGCGGCCCGATCGAGATCGACGGCGAACTGGACGAGCAGACCGCCGAGGGCGGCGGCGCTGACGCTGAAGACGAACACATGGACGTACCTGTCTTCGCGCTCCGTGGCGCCGGGTGGGAAGAGGGCCGCGGTAATCGCGTAGCCGGTTGCAACGAGCACGAGCGGCGAGAGCAGGACGGCCTGCAGCCAACCGCCGGGGGAGACGAGCGTGCCGATCAGCCCGATTGCGGCCAATCCACATGCCAGCCGCAGGTCCAGCACGCGGTTCGGTGCGCGGGGGCTCACGCCGGCGACCCCGAACGGGCTGCCGTGCGCTGGTAGAGACTTTCTATCTGGGGCATGACGACCTCCGGCGTAAAGGCACGCGCACGGTCGCGTGCCTTTACCTCGATTCGCTCTCGCAGCTCTCGATCCTCGATCAGGCGCCTCATCGCCGCTGCCAGGGCGGTCGCATCGCCGCCCGGCACGAGCAAGCCGGTCTCACCGTCTTCGATCATGTCCTCCTGGCCGCCAGGGCGGGTGCCGATCATCGCCCGGCCCTTGCTCATCGCCTCGTGGACGACGTTGCCGAGCGCCTCCGGCGCCTTGGTCGGCAGCACGCCGAAGAGGGCCTGCTCCCAGATCGCCATCACCGTCGCGTGCGAGACGTCGGTGATCACCGTGCTGCCGGCGGGGAACTCCTTCGGGGAGTCGGACATCATCGTCCCGACGAGCACCAGGGGCGGCGGATCGACGAGGCTCTCGTAGGCCTCGAACAGCTCGTAGATGCCCTTGATCTCCCGGAAGCCGCCGACGAAGAGGATGAACGGCTGCTCGGGCAGTTGCGAGATCGCCTCGGCGTCGACAGCCTCGCCCGGCTCCTCCTCGTGGAAGTTTGGGATCACCGTTGCCGGGATCCCGGGAACGTGCAGGAAGCGATCGATGATGCGGGCGACGAAGCGGCTCACCGCGTGCAGCGCCGTGACCTTGCGCCGCAGCACCGGTCCGACGGCAAAGACCCCGATCACCGCGGCCACTCCCTTCGGCGCGCCGTACCGGTGTCGAGCGCAGTCGAGGCACTTGCCGAGGGCGGGCCCTGAGCAGAGCTCGCCCTTGCGGACCAGCGTGCCGACCGCGCAGACGTTCCCGTAGTCCCGCGCTGAGAGCAGCAGCGGCACCTTCCTGCCGAGCAGCCCCACTGCCAGGGAGTGGGAGATCCAGCCGTAGGTGTGGACGAGGTCGGGCTGGAAGTCCTTGACCACGCGGCGCAGGCGCCAGGCGGCCTCAGGATCGGCGAACGGGGGCGGGTTGTGCTTGTAGGGATCCTCGGAGACCCAGCGCATGCGGCTGCTCAGGTCCCGTACCCGATAGACGGGGATCCCTTCGCGCTCTTCCTCGGAGGGCATTCCCGGTTGCCAGGAGGTGGCGATGGCAACGGTGTGGCCGGCCGCGGTCAGGTGCCGGGCCAGCAGCTCGACGCTGCGAATCGACCCGCCGATCAGCGGTCGGTAGTAGTCGGTGACGATCAGCGCACGCAGTGCCGGGCTGGGCGGGCTCAAGGCGCCTGCTGGATGCTTGCGCCGTTGGCTCCGTTCAGCGCGCCGCGCTGTTGCCAGCGACTCCGCAAATAGGCGAAGGGCCCACAGGCCAACCCCGCCAGCTCCAGGCGGATCAGCTCACGTGGATAGTCGCCCTGCCGGTTCCTGTTCTTCTCCGATTTCGGCGAGAGGGCGAAGCCGACGCCTGCGGGGAGCTTGCGCAAGAGCGTCGGCAGAAGGCGCGGATTGTCCACCACCGACTTCGTCACGCAGGCGCTGAGGCCGAGCCCGTAGCCCCACATGCGACGGCGCAGCATGCCGTAGTCGCGGGGATGGGCGTGCCAGACGAGCGCCGCCGGCTCGTGAACTACCTGGCGGCCGGTGAGCACGACGCGCAGCAACGCCTCGATGTCCTCGCCGGCCAGGGTCGGCGTCGGCGGCCCGAGGACGGGGTCGAAGCCGCCCAGCGCTCGGAAGGGATCGCGGCGAAAGGCCATGCTGCGGCCGCTGCCAAAGGCGCCGGGGATGAAGGGGAACAACGGCTGGTCGTGGGGCGGGTCGTCGAGGCCGTAGGTCCGTGTCTCGAACCCCCTCTGCAATCCGCCGAAGCCCTCGAACCAGCGCTCGGTGGGCGTCTCGAGCGCGCCGGGGAGCGTCGGCCCGGAGACCGCATCGACCCGGCTGCCAAGCTCGAAACCCGCAATCAGGGTTGCGAGCCAGTTCTCGTCGACGTCGACGTCGTCGTCAGCGAAGACGACGATCTCGCCGTTTGCCTCCCAGAGCCCTCGGTTTCGTGCTCTCGAGATGCCGGGCTGCGGTTCGACTACGACCCGCACCTTGGCATCGGAGGGGAAGTCGTTCTCGTCGAAGCTGAGTGGGTCCTCGCCGTCCTCGGGAGTGTCGACGATGATCGTCTCCTGGCGGTCGCTCGGGTAGCGGCAGGCGAGGATCGAACGGACCGTGCGGCGCACGCGCTCTGGCCGGCCGCGGGTGACGATCACGATCGAGATGCTGGGAGCGTGCCGCAACATCTCCTCGCGGCGCTCGGTGCACGGTGGAGCCTCGGGCCCGGCAATGCCTCCGGCGCCGAGCACGGAAGCGGGGAGCCCGTCGGCCTCCAGGTGCCGGCGGATCTCCCCACCCAGCTCGCGCTGGATCTCGGCGGCCAGCTGCTCGACGGCAAGGCCGTCTGGCGGCAGTCTCACCTCGATCGTCCCCAGCGGACGGCCATGCAGGCGGACGAGGCACATGCAGGACTCGAACGGCACGCCATCCTCGGTCTCTGCGCCGGGCAGGGCATGCAGGGGAGCGCCGACCTCGATGTCACGGATCAGCACCGGCGCAAAGTCGGGCGAGGGGGGAGTGCTGCGCGGTCGTGCCATTCTCAGTCCTTCGCCGAGCTGCGGGTACGCGCAGCGGCAAGTGTCGCCAGCAGGAAACCAGTTGCACTGGACGCGACCCCGATAACGATAGCCCCCGCCCGCAGGGCGCCGCTTGGCCGGCCCCGCAACAGGTCGCGCAGCCCCCCTGCAATGCCGCGTGGCAGAACCACGGCGAGGTGACGGCGCTCCGAGCTGAGGCCGTCGCTGGCGCCGAGGTAGCGGGAGAGGTTCGCCTTGCCGGCTCCCTCCTCATAGCAACGGCGCACGAAGTATGCGAGCGAGGTCCGTTCCGGCGTGACGCTGTGCATCACCCTGGCTGCGGGTTGGTAGAGCCAGATCGCGTCCGAGCGGTGCTGCTTGACGCGGATCGCGAGGTCGGTGTCGTCGGGCACGTTGCCGGCTGCGCGAACCATGCCCCGAGCACGGATCTCACGCGGGGCATCGGAGCTGTCGCCCTCGCGGAAGCCGCCCACTTCGCTGAGCACGGAGGCGCGCACGGCCATGTTCGCTCCGATTGGGTTGCGGACCGGTGCAAGGTGCGCGGGGAGGCCCGTGTAGCTGCAGCCGAAGACCCAATAGAACTCGCGGGGGAACCAGGCGGGCTGCGGTCCCTGCCAGAGCGGCAACAGGGCGCCGCCGGCGCCGACCGTGGACGCGTCGACGATCGAGCCCGAGAGCTCCTCCAGCCAGCGAGGCTCTGCCTGCGCGTCGTCGTCGATGAAGGCGATGACCTCCCCCTGTGCCGCCTCGATGCCGGTGTTGCGCGCGCCCGCCAGCCCGCGGGGGCGGCTGTTGGCAACCACCTTCGCCTCGGGGAACTCGGCCCGCGCTCGCTCCAGCAGGGCCGGATTGTGGTCGACGACGACGATCGTCTCCAGCGGCGCTCGGGTCTGCTCGCGCAGGGAGCCCAGGCAGGCGACGAGGTCGTCCCAGCGCTTCTCGTCGTAGGTCGAGACGACCACGGAAGTGGCAGGCGCCTCAGCAGCCATCGTCTCAGGCGGCTGCCGTGTGCGTTGTCCGCCGAGCCTCGGACTCCGCCACCGAGTGCGGTGCATGGCGGATAGCCCGGCGCCGCCGCGCCTCGCCCAGGATGGTCCCGAGCACGCGGAAGCCATCGCGGAAGGTGTTGAGGTTGCTGTGCCCCGAGATGCGGTCGGCCTCGTAGCTGGGCACCTCGGTGATCTTCATCCCGGCCCCGGCGATGCGAAGGTTGATCAGCGTCTCCACCTCGAAGCCGGCCACGTCGAGGGAGATGAAAGGCAGGCAGCGGGCCCAAAAGGCGTTGTAGCCGTAGCAAAGGTCGGTGAAGTGGGTGCCGTGCAGAAGGTTGGCGGTGCCGCTCAGCACCGCGTTGCCCGTCTGCCGCAGGATCGTGATGTCGGCGCTGCCACCACCATCGAGGAAGCGCGAGCCCTTGGCGAAGTCGGCGCCCGCCTCGAGTGCTTCGACGAAGCGCGGGATCTCAGCCGGGTCGGCAGAGCCGTCGGCGTCGAGCATCACGACCACGTTGCCGGTCACCGCGGCGAAGCCCGTGCGGAAGGCGTCTCCCTTGCCACGCCCGGCCTGCGTGAGCACTCGGATCCCGGGATAGGCTCGTTCGGCTGCCTCGATCGTGTTGTCCTTCGAGTTGCCGTCGACGAGGATCACCTCGTGCAGGTCCTCGGGCAGGCGCGTAAGCACATGGCCGATGTTGAGCTCCTCGTTCATCGCGGGCACCACGACGCTGATCTTCGTCTTGCGATTCTGACGTCGATCTGGTCCCGAATATGGAACCGCGCCGCGCGTCGCCAAGGCCTCGACGTCGATCAGCGGCACGCCGCCGACCTGGCTCGGCGTCGCTGCCGGCGCCTCGAGCAGGTCCAGCGGGCGGGGGAGCAGGCTGACCGGCACGCCGATTGACTTGAAGGCGCGCACGAGTTCCAACAGGCCCTCGTCGTCAGCGTGCTGGGTGGCGATCACGACCCGGTCGGCGCTGTAGCGTTCAACCACCTCGAGCGCCGCGACACGGGCGGCCGCCTGTGTGGCGTCGCCGTTGGGTGGGACCGTGGCCACAACCTGCGCGTATTCGCGCAGTGGCTCGTAGGCATGCAGCCGCTCGGCTGTCGCGTCGCCGCCAACCAGCACCCAGCGCTCGGGGCTCTCGAGGCGCTGGAAGAGCGGTGCGCCCGCTCGCCGGGCGGCGGTGTCCAAGGCGACGAACCCGGCCCAGAGGGCGAGCTGTGCGAGCCCGTCGAGCGGCGTCAGCAGTGACGCCACCCAGACGAAGAGGGCGGCGACCAGGAGGCGGATCAGCGGCCAAGCAGGCCCGTCCTCGGCGCTGCGCCCTGGGGTGGCCCCGTAAATCCCGAGCACCCCGTAAACGGCGACCAGCAACAGCGGCGCGACGGGCAGGGCCGGGAAGAGGCTGGCGCCGGCGGCGAGCGTGACGATTGCCAGGGTCAGCGATGAGGAGACCAAGTCGACCACCGGCAGCAACCACCAGCCCAAGCCCCGGCTCGCGCGGGGCATGCTGCCCAGCGTCGGTCGGTCCTGCACCAGGGCTTCGCGGCGCGGGAGGCGTTGGGGGAAGGGCCGGTCGAGAGGGAGATCAGTAAAGGGCTTCATAGAGCGAGGGAGAGGGGAGCTTTCTGCTTCGACTTTCGAATTAAATTTTCTTTACCCGTTTAGTTGCTGCTTTCCCCCTATCGGCCGCAAAGCCATCGGACGTTAGCGCCCGCAAGGCAAGCGCCATGGATTGTGACTACAGATACAAGTGTGCAGGGTTGCCGTATATACGCAACCCAACTTATGTTGGTTTAGAGCGGCCTAAAGCCGATATGACTCGGCGAGATCCGGATCCTTGGCGGCGAGCATCTCGGCCAGCTCGACCATCACCTTGCACTGCTTCCAGGTCGCGTCGTCCTGCATCTTGCCGTCGATCATGTGCACGCCGCGCCCGTCGGGGATCGCCTCGAGCACCTTCTTGGCGAACCTGACCTCCTCCGGCGGCGGGCTGAAGACCTGCTTGGCGATGTCGATCTGGACCGGGTGCAGCGACCAGGCTCCGACGCAGCCCATCAGGAAGGCAGCCCGGAACTGGGTCTCGCAGCCGGCCGTGTCCTTGATGTCCCCGAAGGGGCCGTAGAAGGGCAGGATGTCGGTCGCCGCGCAGGCATCGACCATGCGTGCGATCGAGTAGTGCCAGAGGTCCTGCTGGGCGCTGACCCGATCGGCCTCCGGGTTCTCGGGGTCGGCGGGGTCCTCCATCACCCGATAGCCCGGATGGCCCCCGCCGACTCGGGTGGTCTTCATGCGCCGCGAGGCGGCGAGGTCGGCCGGTCCGAAGCTCATCCCCTGCATGCGCGGGCTGGCTGCGGCGATCTCCTCGAGGTTGACCACTCCCTGGGCGGTCTCGAGGATCGCGTGGATCAGAATTGGCCGCTCGAGGCCGGCCTTGGCCTCCAGCTGGGCCAGCAGACGGTCCACGTAGTGGATGTCCCAGGCGCCCTCGACCTTGGGGACCATCACGACCTCGAGCTTGTCGCCGATCTCGGTGACCAGCGTGGTCAGGTCGTCGAGCACCCAGGGGCTCTCCAGGGAGTTGACCCGGGTCCAGAGCGCGGTCTGGCCGAAGTCGGACTCCTTGGCGGCGCGGATCAGGCCCTGCCGCGCAGCCTCCTTGCGGTCGACCGGAATCGCGTCCTCGAGGTTGCCGAGCAGGATGTCTGTCTTGGTTGCGATATCGGCCGCCTTGGCGACCATCTTCTCGTTGGAGAAGTCCAGGAAGTGGATCATCCGCGAGGGCTTGACGGGGATCTCACGCAGCGGCTCGGGGGCGCCGATCGCCTGCGGCTGGAAGAAGTCTCTGGGGTTTCTCACGCTGCTCCTCGCGTCGTTCGACCGTTGTCGGTCGCAACCCTAACCAAACGCGCGTTCGTGGCGGGCGGAGGAGTTCGGCGCCGGCCGCCGTACCTTGAGTCGATGGAGGGCGCGGCGAGCGATTCCACGCAGGACTGGTTGTTGCCGGAGAGCACGCGGCCACCGCTGATCGGCGAGCTCGAGCGCCGGATCGAGGAGGCTCTCGCCACAGCACGGGCATCCGAGGCGGCGGTCATGACCGTCGGAGCCGCGGCGCTTGCCGCTGCCGAGCAGGCGCGCCGGGCCGCGGAATTGGCCGAGCGGGCGAGCATCGCCGCGAGCGATGCACAGCAAGTCGTGGCCTCGGTGGCCGTTGCGTCTCCTCCCGCTGCCCCCGTGCAGCCCCAGCCGGCGGATAAAGGGCTGGGTGACTTCAGCGAGCGTGCAGATCGCCTCGTTGCCCGCCTGCGGCAGCTGCAACGGGTTCCGCTTGCCGCACCGTCAGCCAGCGACGCCGCAGGCCAGCCGCAATCAGCGAGCTGAGCTGCCCAGGTTGAGCCAGCTTGGCGCCGTCGAGCGAGCGGACCGGCTCGACCCCGCGGACTGAGCCGACGAGGAAGGCCTCGCCTCGGCGGCGCAGGTCGTCGAGCGTCAGGGGCTGCTCGCGAACCTCGATTCCCTCCTCGTGGGCGACCTCGAGCGCCTGACGACGAGCGATGCTCGGCAGGATGCGGCCGTCCGTCGGTGGTGTGGCGACGAAGCTCGAGGCAACCGCGAAGAGGCTGCCGCGCGAGGCCTCCAGCACGGCGCCGTCGCCGTCGAGGAGCAGTGGAAGCGCCCCACCGGGCACCTTGCAGGTGGCCTGCTCGAGCAGCCTGCGATCGGCCCACTTGTGCGCTCCAAGCCCCTCCTCGACGACAAAGCTGTGCAGCGCGATCCCCCGCTCGGGGGAAGGGAAGACTTTGGCGCGCTCGATCTCGGTGGCGGAGATCTCGACCAGCAGTCCCCGCGTTCCGGGGACTGCGGTGAGCCGCAGTTTGCCGTGCTCGAGCGAGCTGGCCCGGTCGATGACGGTGCTGCCGACGTCGGCCGGGAGCTTCGCCCGGTAGAGCGCGTGGAGGCTGGCAGCGAGCCGCTCGAGGTGGGCGTCGAGCTCGATCGGACGTCCGCCGATGACCAGCATCGTCTCGAAGACGCCTTTGCGGGGATCGGGGCGGAGGCTGACGCGCACCGGGGATATCTTGACGCGATGGCGGTCGCGAGCCAGTCCAAGGTCCCGGAGCTCCCTGCGCATCCGCAGTTGCTCAGCCGGCGCCTCGACGCTATGCCGGATCCCGAACGGGCCTTCGCGGCCCTCTACGGCACGAGTCCCAACGCCTTCTGGCTCGACAGCAGCGCCGCGGGCGGAGAACGGGGCCGCTTCTCGTTCATCGGCGACAGCGCCGGTCCGCTGGCGGCCCTCGTCACCTATGACGTCGACACAGCTGCGCTGCGTATCGAGCGCGGGGGCGAGGTCGAGACCCGGCGTGAATCGATCTTCGAGTACATCGACCGCGAGCTGCGCCGCCTTGCCGATCTCGATGCCGATCTTCCCTTCGACTTTCTCTGCGGCTTCGCCGGCTACCTCGGCTACGAGTTGAAGGCCGACTGTGGCGCAACGGCCGCGCACCAAGCGACGACACCCGACGCAGCCTTCATCTTCGCCGACCGCCTGATCGCCTTCGACCACGAGCAAGGCCACGCCTATCTACTCGCTCTGACGCCGTCCCCTTCCGAACTGCATCAAATTCTCGGTCTGGCAGGTAGAGAATTTGATGCAGTTCGCTCGGCGGAGGAGTGGATGGAGGAGATGGGTGAGCGGCTGGAGGGGCTGCCGCCGCTCGATGAGCCGCTGGTCGAGGACGCAGCTGTCGAGTTACGCCTGCGCCGCTCATCCGAGCAGTACGGGCAGGACATTGCCGCCTGCAAGCGATATCTGGCCGCCGGGCACAGCTACGAGATCTGCCTCACCAACAGGCTGGAAAGCGAGACGGCGGTTGACTCGCTGGAGCTCTACCGGGCGCTGCGCCAAGCCAACCCGGCGCCCTTCGCGGCCTACTTACGCTTCGGCGACCTGGCGGTGCTCAGCTCCTCGCCCGAGCGCTTTCTCGCAGTCGATCGGCGACGCCAGGTGGAAGCGCGGCCGATCAAGGGCACCAGCGCCCGTGGGGACACCGCCGACGAAGACGCCCGCCTGGCAGAAGCTCTGTGCAGGGACGAGAAGAGCCGGGCGGAGAATGTGACGATCGTCGATCTGCTGCGCAACGACCTGGGCAAGGTCTGCGAGCTGGGGACGATCCGCGTTCCAGAGCTGATCCGGGTCGAGACCTACGAGACCGTGCACCAGCTCGTCTCCAGCGTGCGCGGGCGACTGCGCGACGGGGTCGGGGTGGCCGAGTGCGTGCGTGCCTGCTTTCCGCCCGGCTCGATGACCGGGGCGCCGAAGCTGCGCACCATGGAGATCCTCGACGAGCTCGAGGGCGAGGCGCGGGGCGTCTACTCCGGCGCGATCGGCTATTTCGGGATCGGCGGCGGCTGCGATCTCAGCGTGGCGATCAGGACGATCGTCCTGCAGGGCGCCCAGGCGACGATCGGCGCGGGCGGCGCGATCGTCGTCCAGTCCGATGCCGAGCAGGAGTTGGCCGAGATGCTGCTCAAGGCTGCCGCCTCGGCTGCCGCGCTCGTCCCTGGGGCGTCGATATCCTCTGCTTCTCTGGCCGCCCGCAAGCCACGTTGGCGCGGTCGCCCGTCCCCGACACCGAGCTAGGAGCCATGGCCGTAGACACCGCCGCCTTCCGTGAGCAGACCGACGAGCAGCAGGCGATCACCGAAATGGTGCGCCAGTTCGCCGACGAGCAGATCATCCCCAATGCCGAGCATTACGACCACGAGGACTCCTTCCCGGAGCCGATCGTCGAGCAGATGAAGGAGCTCGGCCTCTTCGGGGTGACGATCCCCGAGGAGTACGGCGGGATGGGTCTCGACCTGACGACCTACGCGATGATCGTCGAAGAGCTTTCGCGCGGCTGGATCTCGATCTCCGGCGTCGTCAACACCCACTTCATCGGCTCCTATCTGCTGATGAAGTTCGGCACCGAGGAGCAGAAGGAGTACTTCCTGCCGAAGATGGCGACCGGGGAGATCCGCGCCGCCTTCTCGCTCTCGGAGCCAGAGGTCGGCTCCGATGTGCAGGGCATCAAGGCGACTGCCAAGAAGGGCGAGGACGGCAAGTGGGAGCTGAACGGCCAGAAGATGTGGGTCACCAACGGCCTCGGCTCGAACGTCGTCTTCGTCCTGATGAAGACCGACCCGAAAGCGGAGCCCGCATATAAGGGGATGACCTGCTTCGTCACCGAGAAGGAGCCCTGGGTGGAAGTCAACGAGGGCGACTTCGCCGGCCTGACGATCCCGCCCAAGATCAAGAAGATGGGCTACAAGGGAGTCGAGTCCACCGAGCTCGTCTACGACGGCTACCGCTGCCCGCCCGAGCGCGTGCTCGGCGGCGAGGAGGCGGGGGTCGGCCAGGGCTTCGTGCAGATGATGGACGCGCTCGAGGTCGGCCGCGTCAACGTTGCCGCCCGCGGCGTCGGCATCGCCCAGCGCGCCCTCGAGCTCGCCCTGCGCTACAGCCAGGAGCGCAAGACCTTCGGCAAGCCGATCGCCCAGCACCAGGCGATCCAGTTCAAGCTCGCCGACATGGCGACCAAGATCGAGGCCGCCCGTCTCCTCACCCGCAAGGCGGCGCGGATGAAGGACGCCGGCGAGCGCTCAGACCTGGAGGCGGGGATGGCGAAGCTGCTTGCCTCGGAGACCGGCAAGGAGTGCGTCGAGGAGTGCTTCCGCATCCACGGCGGCTACGGCTACTCGAAGGAGTACGAGATCGAGCGTCTCTACCGCGACGCGCCGCTGCTTTTGATCGGCGAGGGAACCTCCGAGATCCAGCGCATGGTGATTGGCAAGAAGCTCCTTCAGCGTCACAAGATCTAGGGCCTGCTCCGGGCGGGGGTTTTTCCGAAGACAGTCGACGGCTGTCCGCCGGTCGCGCCGCGGGAAAAGTACAAGACGTTCCACCCCCGCCCGGAGCAGGCCCAACCTCGCGCCTCTTTTGGAGGGCTTAGGAGCCGCCGGTCCGCGTAGGAGTGCCGGTGTTCGGGCCGGTGCCGGTACGCGTGTCGTTGTCGTCGGTCGTGCCTCGCGTGGACTCGCCGTTGGCGCTCGTATCGTCGGTGCCGCGCTTGGTACGAGTGTCTTCGTCGTTGGTCGTGCCGCGGGTCGAGTGCCCGTTGACGCTGGTGTCGTCGGTGGCCGCATTGGCGCCGGTGCGCGTGTGCGTCCCGGTGCCGCTGTCGTCGTCATCGTCGTCGCCACCGCCAGGGCCGCTGCTGTCGTCGCCATCGTCGCCCCCGCCAGGGCCGCTGTTGCTGCCCTTGGCCACTGCGACCGGCAGTTCGCCAATCAAGCCCGCCGCGCTGGCGGCGAAGGTCAGCGGCACTGCGCCGAGCACGAGCAGCACAAGGAAAAGTGCGCTGGAGCGACGCAGCGCCGAGGCCTGCCCGGGGAGCAGCGCCTCGTCGGCCTCGAGACTCGTGAACACGCGTGCCGCAGGCGACACAGCTCTGTCCGTTTCTCTTGAACGCCTCGTCATAGCTCCTCCTAGTCGTCGCATAGTGGTTTTACCCCTCGATACGGCGACAACACGAGCGCTGGACGAAAATCACACGATCAGACGCCGATTGCTCCCCTGCGGGTCAGCTTCAGCTTGCGCGGCAGCTCGGCGATCAGCGGCTCCAATCGCTCGATGACCTCGGCGCAGCTTGGGCGGCGCTCGGGCTCGGGCTCGAGCAGGTCGCTGACCAGCGCCCGCAGCGCGGCGGGAGTCTGGGGCGGCAGCTCGCCAGGCGGCTGCTCGAGCTGTGGAAAGCGCTCAACGCCGCTGTCTCCCGTCCCGCGTGGGAACGGCTTCTCGCCGGCGATCGCATGGAAGAGCGTCGCGCCCAGGCCCCAGGAGTCCGCCGCTGGGTCAATCGGCTTCTCGGGGTGGGCGACGCACTGCTCCGGAGGCATGTAGGGATCGGTGCCGATCGGGCCCCTGGTCTCGGCCGCTCGCTCGAGCGTACGGGCGATGCTCAGGTCGATCAGTCGCGGCGGCAGCCCCATGATGACGTTGTCGGGCTTCACGTCGAGGTGCACGTAGCCGCTCTGTGCCATGTACTGCAGCGCACCGGCGACGTGGGCGGCGAGCGGCAGCAGCTGGGGGAGGGGGATGGCGCCGTCGCGCCTGATCAACCTTCGCAGCGAGGGGCCCTCGAGGTGCTCGATCAGGACGTGTGGGTGGGGCCCGTCAGGGGCGGCGTCGAAGCTGCGCACCAGCGTCGGGTGCGCGAGCGATTCGAGCACCTCGATCTCGCGCTCGAGGTCGCGCAGGGCCTTCTCGTCATTGGCCTGGTCGGGGCGCAGCAGCTTCGCCACCGCCAGCGCGTAGAGCGCGTCGTCCCAGACGAGGCAGACCTCATAGCGGTTGCCGCCGCCAAGCCTCTTCAGAACGGTGCGTCCCGGCGCGATCTCCGCGCCTTCCTCGAACCCCCAGCTTGCGTACTCGGCCATCGCGCAAGGGTAGGACCTTTGGCCGTCTCGGCTAGCATCGGCGTCCAATGGCAGGCGATACGAAGGCGTTGATCGAGACCGCGGTGCGTCGCTTCCAAGACGAGGTTCCTGCCCTGCAGAAGCTGAAGCTGGTCTTTGGCCTCGAACTCAAGGCGAGGCATGACATCCAGCTCTACCGGGTCGAGGTTCCAGGCCCGGTGATCAAGAAGGACCTCTCCCAGGACGAGCGGGTGCTGGTCCAGATCGATAGGCCGCAGTTCAACGAGCTGGCCGAGAACGGCACGGTCAAGAGCTATCGCAAGGCCTATGAGACCGGCCACATCAAGGTCACCGGCGACTCCAACGTGAGGAAGCTGATTGCCCAGGTCGTCGAGCGCCAAGAAGAACGCTCGCGGCTCAAAAAGGCGCACTGAGGCCGCGTACCGCAACCTGGCGGTCCGACCGCCGGGCTCGGCTACAGGTGGATCAGGTTGCCGGCTTCGATGCCGCGGGTGACGCCGCGGAAGTCGATCACCAGCGGCGCGGCCGAGGCGATCTGCTCGTAGTCGAGGCTGGGGTGCGCGGTGACGATCGCGACCGCGTCGGCGTCCTTCAGCGCCTCGTCCAGCTCGACCGAGCTGAGCTCGAGCTGGGGCAGGCTCGGCACGTGCGGGTCGTGGTAAGAGACGTCGCCGCCGAGGTCGCGCAGCTGCGCCGCGATCTTCAGCGCAGGCGACTCCCTCGTATCGCCGACGCCGGCCTTGTAGCTGACCCCGAGCAGGACGATCTTCGAGCCCTTGACCGGCTTGCCGGCGTCGTTCAGCGCCCGCTCGATCCGCTCGGTGCAGAACGCGGGCTGTGCCTGGTTCATCTTCCCGGCAAGCTCGATGAACTCGGGGTAGAAGTCGTGCTGGCGCGCCTTGAAGGCGAGGTAGAAGGGGTCGATCGGCAGGCAGTGCCCGCCCATCCCCGGCCCCGGCTCGAAGCGCATGAAGCCGAAGGGCTTGGTCGAGGCGGCGTCGACGACCTCCCAGACGTCGATCGCGAGCCGATCGCAGAGCTGGGCAAGCTCGTTGACGAGGGCGATGTTGACCGAGCGGAAGATGTTCTCGAGCAACTTCGTCAGCTCGGCCGGCTCGGGGCCGGAGACGCGCACGACCTCGTCGCAGATCTCGCCGTAGAGGGAGGCCGCGGCCTCGGTGCAGTCGTCGGTCAGCCCGCCAACCACCT
>DATNHC010000018.1:0-2468 GCA_035605155.1 Solirubrobacterales bacterium | reverse complement strand
CTCCCCCGCCTCAGCCGCCTCGACCCGCCCACCGAGCGCCTCGACCATCACCTGCATCCCGTAACAGATCCCCAGCATCGGGATCTCCAGATCGAGCAGCTCCGCAGGGAACGCCGGCGCCCCGTCCTCGTAGACGGATGCCGGCCCGCCCGAGAGCACCAGCCCCTTCGGCTTGCGCTCGCGGATTACCTCCGGCGAGGTGGTCGAAGGCAGCAGCTCGGCAAACACCCCGCACTCCCGGATCCGTCTCGCGATCAGCTGCGAGTACTGCCCCCCGAAATCAAGGACCAACACCTCCTCAGCCACCAGATCTGAGCTGGCGGAGGGTCGCTCGGATGGCTCCTCGGAGGCCGCCATGGCCCCGGATCGGGGGGCTGTGTCTCCCACGTCACTGCCGGCGGGTGGCGCTGTAGGGGGAACCGCCCCCGAGGAAGCTTTAGCTACCGCAGGGGGCGGTGGGTCCCCTGCAGCGACAGGACCCGCCGGCCCGACCCCGCTGGGACCCTCAGTCATCCGATACCGCAACCCCCGTGGCGACCGCCGCCCTGCCGTTCGACCCCATCCCCACCGACTGCTCATTTTGCAGCTTCTTCCCCTCGCTCATCAGCGCCGGCGCGACCATCACCTCGGCCCGCTGGAAGGAGCGGATGTCCTCGTAGCCGCAGGTGGCCATCGAGGTCTTCAGCGCCCCCATCAGGTTGAAGGTGCCGTCGTTCTCCTGGGCCGGGCCGAGCAGGATCTCCTCCATCGTCCCGTCCTGTTTGGTCGAGACGCGGGTGCCCCGCGGCAACGAGGGATGGAAGGTCGCCATGCCCCAGTGGAAGCCGCGGCCGGGCGCCTCCTTGGCGCGAGCCAGCGGCGAGCCGACCATCACCGAGTCCGCCCCGCAGGCGATCGCCTTGGAGACGTCGCCGCCGGTGCGCATGCCGCCGTCGGCGATCACGTTGACGTACTCGCCGGTCTCGAGCATGTGCTGCGAGCGGGCCGCCGCCACGTCGGCGATCGCCGTCGCCTGCGGCACGCCGATGCCGAGCACTCCGCGCGTCGTGCAGGCAGCGCCCGGGCCGACCCCGACGAGCACACCGACCGCGCCGGTGCGCATCAGGTGCAGCCCGGTCGAGTAGGAGGCGCAGCCGCCGACCACGGTCGGCACCGGCACCTCGGCGATGAACTCCTTCAGGTTGAGCGGCTCGACCGTGGTCGAGACGTGTTCGGCGGAGATCACCGTGCCCTGGATGACGAGGATGTCGATCCCCGCCTCCACCGCGATCTCGTAGTGCTCGCGCACCTTCTGCGGGGTCAGCGAGCCACAGGCAACCGCGCCGCGCTGCTTGATCTCCGCAATCCGCTGCCCGACCAGCTCGGGCTTGACCGGCTCGGTGTAGATCTCCTGCATGATCCGCGTCGCCTCGTGCACGGGCGCCGCCGCGATCTTCTCGAGGTACTCCTCGGCGTTCTCGAAGCGGGTCCAGATCCCCTCCAGGTTGAGCACCCCGAGGCCGCCCAGCTCATTGACGAGAACGGCGGTGTCGGGGCTGACCACGCCGTCCATCGCAGAGGCGACGAGGGGCAGCTCGAAGCGATACGGCCCAAGCGTCCAGCTGATGTCAATGTCGTCGGGATCGCGGGTGCGGCGCGACGGGACGATCGCGATGTCGTCGAATCCGTAAGCGCGCCGCCCCTTCTTGCCTCGACCGATGTCGATCTCCAATTAGGTCCTCCAGGGTGGCGTTGAGGACCCAGCCTACACTTCGGCGGGGACCTCCAAGTCCTGCACATGGACCTCGCCAAGCAGGCGCTCGACCTGGCTGCGGTCGACCACCCCGGCGCCGAAGTGCTGGGTCGACTCGGCCCCGCAGGCAACCCCGTAGGCAAGGCATTCGGCGGCGGGCCGACCCTCGTGGCGAGCCGCCACGTAGCCGGCGAGGAAGGCGTCGCCCGAGCCGACCGTGGAGACTGGCTCGAGCGACTCGGTGCGCACCTCGAGGAAGCGCCGCTCCGAACCCTCGCCGACGACGGCGACGCAGCCGTCGGGGCGAGTGATCGCCGCCTCGACCGCGCCGAGCCGGATCAGCTCGGAGAGCCCGTGGACGAGGTCGGCGCGGTCGGCGAACTCCTGACCGACGATCTCCTCGGCCTCGCGCTCGTTGGGGGTGACGATCGCGGCGCCGGCGCGCAGACCCGAGAGCATCGCCTCGCCCTCGGCGTCGAGCACAACCGGCACGCCGCGTTCGCCGAGGTCCTTGACCAGGCGGGCGTAGAGGTCGGCTCCAGCGCCCGGCGGCAGGGTGCCGGCGATCACCGCCAGGCGGGCGCCACCGGCCAGGTAGGCGAGTCGCTCGACCAGGACCTCGACCTCCTCCCGGCTGACAGCCGGGCCGCGCTCGTTGATCTCGGTCTGCTCGCCTGAGGTTGGGTCGATCACCGCGAGGTTGATGCGGGTCTCGGCGGCGATCCGGGTGAAGTCG
>DATNHC010000017.1:0-3123 GCA_035605155.1 Solirubrobacterales bacterium | reverse complement strand
AGATCCCCCAGAACCGCGACACCAGCCAGCCGACGGTTCGCTCCGAGGCGCCACTCGACGTGGTCTTCGTTGCCGCCAACCTGACCGACTTCGACTCGAAGCTGGAAGTGCAAGGGCCCAAAGACGTCGTCTCCGGCCCGCTCTTCGCCAACAGCAACGGCTCCGTGCTCGCCTCGCTGCCGGCCGGCGTCTATCGCATCAGCGCCGCCGACGTGCCCAGCGCCAAGCCGGTTCGCTTCTCGGTAGGTCCCTATCGCACGTCGTCGGAGAACGACCTCCTGCTGCCGTAAATAGCGCGCGTTCGCCCCGGCGCGATCCGTCTGAGTGGCTCGTCAAGATCGGCCGGGTGACCATCGTCCTCGCCATAGCCGTGCTCGCCCTCGTCGCGGCGCTCGTCTACGTCGTCGCGTCGCGACAGGAGCCGCAGGAGGCAATCGATCCCGGGCCCGCGATCCGGGAGGCCACCTCGCAGGCGATCGCGGACATGCTTCGTGTCAACGAGGAGTCGCGCAAGGTGGACGTCCAAGCGGCGGAGGCGGCGCTCGACAAGCGCCAGACCGAGATCAAGGCGCTGACCGAGCGCATCGCCAAGGGCCAGGAGAAGATCGAAGCCGAGGTGCGCCGCCGCGGTGAGGTCGACCTGCAGACGCGCACGCTGCTCGAGCAGATGGGCCAGACCGTCGGCAACCTGAATGCCGAGACGGCCGGGCTGAAGAAGGCGCTGCGCCAGCCGCAGACGCGCGGCCAGTGGGGCGAGCTGCAGCTGCGCCGCTGTGTCGAGATCGCCGGAATGACCGAGCACGTCGACTTCGAGCTGCAGGAGACGATCCAGACCGACGACGGACGGCTGCGCCCGGACGCTCGCTTCCTGCTGCCCGAAGGCCGCAGCTTCGTCGCCGACTCGAAGGTGCCGCTCGACGCTTTCCTCGATGCCCAGGAGGCCGAGGTCGAATCGCAGCGGCTGGTCGATCTGGAGCGCCACGCCCGTCAAGCCCGCGAGCACATCCGCAGTCTCAGCTCCAAGGACTACCAGGGCCAGTTCAAGGCCGGAGAGATGCCGGACCTGGTGATCTGCTTCGTGCCGAACGAGCCGGCCCTGCACGCCGCCTTCGCCGCCGACCCAACGCTCTTCGACTACGCCCTGGAGCGCAGCGTGCTCGTCGTCAGCCCGACGTCGCTGATCGGCCTGCTGCGCACGATGGAGCTGGGCTGGCGCCAGGAGCGGATGGTCGCCGAGGCGGCGGAGATCGCCGACGCCGCCGGCACCATGCACGCGCGCTTCGCCAAGTTCCTCAGCGACTTCAACAGGATCGGCAGGGGGCTCACCTCGGCCGCCACCGCCTACGACTCCGCCGTCGGCTCGATGGAGCGCCGGCTGCTGCCCCAGCTGCGCAAGGTCGAGGACCTCGGGATCGCGCCGAGCAAAGAGATCGAGCCTCCCGAGCCAATCGAGATCTCGGTGCGGGCAATCTCGGCGCCGGAGCTGCACGAGGCCGAGACGCCGGTGCTCGATTAGGATTCGGCGCCCCGATCCCGAGACCCGCGGAGGAGTCAGTTGGCCGTAGACACGAGCGCAGTCGCGAAGTTGGACGTCGAGCCCGGCGAGCTGCCGGAGACGATGGCCGCCTGGGTGATCCGCGAGGAGCGCGAGGGCGAGCCGACCGACGCCTTCCAGCTCGAGCAGATCGAGGTGCCCGAGCCCGGCGCCTTCGAGGTGATCGTCCGGGTGATGGCTGCCGGAGTGAACTTCAACAACGTCTGGGCGGCGCTCGGCAAGCCGGTCTCGATCTTCGGCTACGGCGACCATCCCGAGTACGGCCACCACATCGGCGGCTCGGACGCCTCGGGCATCGTCTGGAAGGTGGGAGAGGGCGTCACCCGCTGGCAGCCGGGCGACGAGGTCGTGATCCACTGCAACCAGGCCTCCTACGAGGACGTCGAGGTCCACGGTCTCGACCCGCTGGCGGCCCCCAGCCAGCAGATCTGGGGCTATGAGACGACCTGGGGCTCCTTCGCCCAATTCACCAAGGTGCAGGCGCAGCAGCTCCTTCCCCGCCCCCAGAACCTCTCCTGGGCCGACTCCTCCGCCTACGGCCTCACCTACTTCACCGCCTACCGGATGCTGCTCGACCAGTGCAAGCTGCAGGCCGGGCACAACGTCCTGATCTGGGGCGCCGCCGGCGGCCTCGGCGTATTCGCCGTGCAGCTCTGCAAGGCCGCCGGCGCCAACGCGGTCGGCGTCGTCTCCTCGGATGAGAAGGGCGAGCTGGTCAAGCAGCTCGGCGCCGTCGACTACGTCAACCGAGCGGAATTCGGCGAGATGATGCGCACGCCCGAGAACCTCGCCGACCCGGCAAAGGACAAGCAGCGCTTCAAAGCCTCGCGCGGCTTCGCCAAGCGGGTCAAGGAGATCCTCGGCGACGCTCCCGACATCGTCTTCGAGCACGTCGGCCAGGCGACCTTCCCCACCTCGGTCTTCGTCTGCAAGCCCTTTGGCAAGGTCGTGATCTGCGGCGCCACCTCGGGCTTCCAGCTCGACTTCGACGTGCGTTACCTGTGGATGCGCCAGAAGCAGATCGTCGGCTCGCACTTCGCCAACGCGTACGAGTGCATGCGCGCCAACCAGCTGATGGCCGAGGGCAAGGTGCGCCCCGTGATCTGGCAGACGATGGGCTTCGACGGCGTCGCCGAGGCGCACCAGCTTCTGCACGAAAACAAGCACCTCGGCAAGATCTCGATCCTGGTCGGGGCCGAGTCCGAGGAGGACGGCAAGAACGAGGACGGCCCGGGCGCGATCCGGGCGGAGGTGGGAGCATGAGCGCGGAGCGAGCAAGCGTGCATATCTGGTTCTTCGCGCCGCGAGCGAAGCGCGAAGGGGGTGTGCTGTGAGGGAGGTCTGCGTACTCGATTGGCACGTCGCCCCCTTCAGGGCCGATCGCTGGCTCGATCTCTGGGAGCCGGCGGCAGCGCGGATGCCTGCCTTCGGCGCCAAGAGCTGGTCGCTGACCCGCTCGGTCGACGATCCGCTCGGCTTCACCCAGACGTCGGTCTGGGAGAGCCGCACCGACTTCGAGCGCTACTGGTACTCGGACGAGATCGAGAAGGCGCGGTCTACGATCATCG
>DATNHC010000016.1:0-17367 GCA_035605155.1 Solirubrobacterales bacterium | reverse complement strand
CGAGCCGAGGATCGCACCGCCGCGCAGGTCGGGTGACATCTCGGTCAGGTAGGCGAGCGCGCCCTCCGCCGCCTCACCCGAAATCGCCGCGCTCGTCTCACCGTCGGACATCTCGGCCAAAATACCGGCCCGTGACCCTGGCCCGAGCCTCATGGATCACCGTGGTGGCGATCTGCGCCATCGCGGCGATCGCCTTCGCCGTCAGCGACTACACCGGCTACGCGATCACCGTCACCGCCGTCGGCCTGGCCGCCGCCGTGAATCTCCTGCCCTCACCGTGAGGCTGCCGGCGAGAAGGGACCGCTGCTAGCCGGCCCGGAAGGGACCGGAGCGGAAGCGCTCCGGATTCTGCAGGGAGGTCTCGGGCTCGGCGTGGATCATCACCTCGGCGCCGGGGATCGCCTTCTCGATCGAGTCGCGCATCGCGTGGGCGAGCTCGTGAGCGCGCACGAGGCTGGTGCCCGAGAGGTACTGGACGTGGAGGTCGATGTAGCGGTGGCGACCGGCGCGGCGCGCGCGCAGCTTGTGGTAGCCGGCGACCTCGGGCGTGCGGGCGGCGGCGATCGCGGCCTCGATCCTGTCCATCTCCTCCTCGGGCAGGGCCTCGTCGACCAGCACCCCGGAAGAGCGGCGCACGATCCTGATCCCGGCAATCACGATCGCGCCGGCGACGAGCAGCGCCGTGATCGAGTCGAAGGCGACAGCGCCGGTCAGCTCGACCAGCGTGAGCCCGACCAGCACGCCGGCCGAGGTCATCGCGTCGGTGCGCAGGTGGGCGGCGTCGCCTTCGAGGGCAAGCGATTCGTGCGCCCGCGCCTGTCGCGAGAGAACGGCAGAGACGGCGAGGTTGGCGATCACCGAGAAGCCCATCACCGCGATGCCGACGCCGAGCTCGTCGACCACCGCGCCGACGACCAGCCGGTGGGTCGCCTCGTAGATGATGATCGCGGCGCCGACCAGGATCAGCATGCCCTCGATCGTCGCCGCCAGGCTTTCGACCTTCTCGTGCCCGTAGGGATGGTCGGCATCGGCCGGCTCGTCGGCCTTGCGCACCGAGACGAAGGCGACAACCGAAGCGACCAGATCGATCAGCGAGTGGATCGCCTCGGTGAGGATCGCGATCGAGCCGGTGATCGCCCCTGCCGCGAGCTTGATCGCGATCAGCAGCGAGTTGGAGGCGATCGAGAGCGCCGCCGCGCCGCTCTTGGTGCGGATCATCGTGCCCCTGCCGCCGCCTCGCCGGCCAGGTGGGCCGCCAGCAGCCGCGCGGCCCGCCCGCGGTGGCTGATCTCGTTCTTCTCCGCCTGGCTCAGCTCGGACATCGTGCGGTCGTCGTCGGTGTCGTCGGGAACGAAGGCGGGGTCGTAGCCGAACCCTCCTTCGCCTCGCGGCTGCTCAACCAGAACTCCCTCGCAACGGGCCTCGAAGAGATGCTCGGACCCGTCCGCCTCGATCAGGGCAAGCGCACAGTGGTAAGCCGCGCGGCGATCCTCGCCGGCCTCGGCGACCTCGCGCAGCAGCTTTTCCAGATTCTCCTCGTCGCTGGCGCCGGGCCCGCCGTAGCGGGCGGAGTGGATCCCGGGCCGGCCTTCGAGCCCCATCGCCTCGATCCCTGAGTCGTCGCCGATCGCCGCCCGACCCGTTGCGGCGTGCGCCGTCCGCGCCTTCTCGAAAGCGATCTCGGCGAACGTCTCCCCTTGCTCCGGCGGCAGCTCAACGCCCTCGGGCAGCGGCTCCAGCTCGACGCGCGGCAGCAGCTCCGATAGCTCGCGCAGCTTGTGCTTGTTGGCGGTGGCGAAGATCAAAGTGTCGATACCGCCCACGCCTATTACCCGACGCCGGCCGCCTTCTCCTGCACCTGGCGCAACCGCGAGATCCCCATCTCAGCGAGTCCGAGCAGCTCGTCGAGCGAGGCCCGGGAGAGCGGCGTGCGCTCGGCTGTGGCCTGGACCTCGACTAGGCCGCCCTCGCCGGTCATCACCACGTTGGCATCGACCTCGGCGTTGGAGTCCTCGCCGTAGTCGAGATCGCAGAGGGCACGGCCGTTGACCATGCCGACGCTGACCGCCGCAACCGACCCGTTGAGCGGCATCGTCTCGATCTGACTGGCGTCGAGCAGCTTCTGACAGGCGAGCCGCAGGGCGACGTAGCCTCCGGTGATCGCCGCACAGCGCGTGCCCCCGTCTGCTTCCAGCACGTCGCAATCGACGTAGACGCTGCGTTCGCCCAACGCCCGGAAGTCGACGACGACGCGCAGCGAGCGCCCGATCAGGCGTTGGATCTCGACCCCGCGCCCGTCCTGGCGGCCCTTGGATACGTCGCGCGCCTTGCGATCGCCAGTCGAAGCGGGCAGCATCGCGTACTCCGCGGTCACCCAGCCTTTGCCGCGCCCTGTCATCCAGCGCGGCACCTGGTTGGACACTGAAGCGGTGCAGATCACCCGCGTTTTTCCCACGGAGATCAACGCGGAGCCGTCGGCGCTGGCGACGAAGCCGGGGTCGATCGTCACCGGCCTTATGTCGGCAGGCGCACGGTCGTAGCTGCGCGAGTCTGTCATGGCGCGAGTCTGTCATGGCTGGCCAGAGGACGAGAAGCTCGGCGCCCGCTCGCACCGACCTTGCAGCAGAGCAGCCGCCTGCACGCGAAGGGCCGCGGATGCCCGCGGCCCTCCACACCCACTGGGGTAGCCCTCCGACGCCAGGCCAGTCTCCCCGACGCCATGCGAGCCTGAACCGAGGATAGCCCTATTGAAATTGATCAGTCAAGATTTTTGCTTTGGTAGGACGTTAAGCCCGCGCTGAGCGAAGTGGGTGTCGAAAGCGAACGCATCCGCACCCCGATCGCGCTCGATCAGCGCAAACGACGTCGCGTCGACGTAGCTCCACCGCTTGTCCTCGTGGTGCTCGAGGATCTCCCAGGCGCGCTCCTCGGTGGGCCGGTCGAGGTGGACGAGATCGATCGCGCCGCCCGCCAGGAAGCGCCGCCCCCACTCGATCGCCTCGTCACGCCCCACCCGGACCATCAACGCCGTGTAAGTCTCCGCGAAGACGTAGTTGGAGGTGAAGAGCGCCACGCCCTCGGAGATCAGCTCGGCGAGGGCCCGGCGGGCAGCCTCGTGCTCGGCCTCCGATGCGTTGCGCAGCGCGACAAAGGCGCTGGTGTCGATGAACACCGACTTCATGGCCCGTAGAGATCGCGGTCCAGGGTGCTGACGCTGGTCCTCTCGCGTCCCTTGCCGGGTGCCTCCTCGATCAGGTAGCTCAGCAGAGGGTCCGCCGTCGAACCGACCTCATGTGCCCGCTCGGCATCGATCAGCTCGCGCACCACGGCGGCGATGCTCCCCGCCTTGCCCGCGCGCTGCTTAAGCCAGCGGTACTGACCCTCGTCCAGATATAGCTGCGTTCGATGCCCCATGCTGTAATACAGCGTACGCCTCCGCCCGGACGGAATCCGCGTCACAGGCACCTGCACGACATCGACCAGCCGCCCCGTCGCAGCCGCGGGCAGCGAGGCGACCCGCTCGAGCCGCCCCGCCGCCGCGCTCATTTGAACGCCACCTTGTCAACCGCCTCCTTGATCTTGTTGACGATCACGTCGGCGAGCTCGGTGCCCTGCTTGCCATTGAATCCCTTCATCGCCGCGACCATCCCCACCATCAGCAGCGAGACCAGCAGGATCAGCCCCACGTACTCGACCGTCCCCTGGCCCCGCTCGCCGGCCAGGAAGCGGATCCTCCGCACCCGCCCGTCGATCGCGGCGTGCACGTAACCCATCAGCTCGTAGAGCAGCATCGAAATCCCCCTTCGTGGTTTGAGCCGATGCTGCAGGGACGATCCGCGCGTAACAAGACCCAGAGGTGACGCTTCTGCATCGGGACCGCCCCGAGCCCTACGCGGCCATGGCAACCCTCCTGGCCTCATCCCTGCCCAGGTAGGGGGTCAGGATGAACTGGATCGCCTCGTCAGCGAGCGCCGGAAGCTCTAGATGCCTGCCGAGATCGACCCGCTGCGCAACCAGCATCGCGACCCCGCCGACCATTGCTTTCTCGATGATCTGCGGCAGTCGCGAACCCTCGAGGCTCAACTCCCGACCAGGCGCGAGCCGCTCACCGAGGTGCGAGACCATGCGGTCGTAACGCTCATAGCCAGCGCGACCGCCGGACAGGGCAGAGGTGGTCAGCGTTCGAGCGGCACCGGGCTCCAACGCGGCGAACTCCAGCGCGGCCCGGATCCCCGCCGCCACCTGCCTTGGCCATTCCGTCTCTGTGACGCAAGCCGACTCGATCCTCACTTGCAGGCGAGCGAAGGCTGCGTCGAAGGCGCTGGGACGGTGGCCCGGTCGGGACACGGGATCGTTCATCGCAATATATAAACACTATTGTCTATAACAGTTCCCAGGTCAGCTGGCCTGACCGGGAGAGACCCAGTCCGCTTAGTTGGACCCGAACCCCCGCGGACCTACCCCCGCACCCGGCAGTCCCCCACCACGGTGCTCTCGATCTCCTTGCCGCCGTTGAAGCTGAACCTCGTCTGGGCGAGCTCGAAGGAGGCAATGCCCGTGCCCTTGGGGGCGGGGCAGCCGGCGGAGACGAAGGAGCGCCGCTTGCCTTTGAAGCCGTAGGTGCGCTTCAGCTTCATCTCGATCGCGGTCAGGTTGCCCCAGCTTCTGAGCGCCTTGGGCAGCGTGGCGCTGAGGACGGTGCCGTAGGTGCCTTTCTTCTTCGCTTCGATCTCAAAGGGGATAACGAAGGATGTTGCGAAGGGCCTTGGGGAGTAGATCTGGCCGAAGAGGACGGGATCTCCCTTTTCTTCGCCGTTGAAGACGAGGAGCTGGCCAGCTGCCTCATAGGCTTCGCCTTCCTGTCCTTTGAGGGCGATTTCGGCACTGAAGCTTCCGCTGCCGACCAATGCGCTTCTGCAGTTGGCGAGCGCCCTTTGGGTGGTGGCGGGCTGGATCTTGGCGTAGGGGCAGGTTGGCAGGCCGGTTTGGTCGAAGCGCCCGTGGCGGTTGATCTGGATCTCGAGCTGCTTTAGCCGCGGTGGCGGAGTGCCGTCTGTGGTGGTGATGTCCCAGCCGACCGCGACGGCGATCGGGGCCGCTCCCGTGCGGGGCAGGCGCTTTGGCGAGAGGTTGGCGTTGACGGCGACGCGGAGGTTTTCGGATTGGGTGATGGTGGAGGTTGAGGCGGTGGGAATACCGGGCGCCGCGCTCGAGGCCCTCGTGTCTAGGTTGAGGGAGGCACCCGAGTCAGCTCCGCTCGAGGAGCCGCTGCTGGTGCTGCTTCCGCCCGGTGCACTCAGACCCGAGCCCAAGGGCGGCAGGGGCGTGGCGGTGGTGGCAGAGCCCGGTCCGTAGGCGTAAATCGAGGCGGGCGAGGTGTTGCCCGAGGTGACGTAGACGCGGCCCTGGGTGGGGGTGGGCGGGTCGCCGGGGATGACGTTAGCGGAATTGTCGACAGCCAACCCCACCGGCCAAGCTGTGATCACGTTGTATTTGAGGTGGCCCTTGTAGTTGTTGGCCGGGCCGTAGACGTAGATCGTCGCCTGCGGGCGCTCGGCGTAGGTGGGCTGCTGGTCATCGGCGAAGTAGACCTCGCCTGTGACTTTGTCGATCGTGATGGCAGAATCTCTCAAAGAGACGAAGGGTTTGCCGAAGGGGTCTTTGATCTCGGCAACCGGGTTGGCTTTGTCGAGTGCAGGGTCATAGACCTTGACCGTGTCGGTGGCCGCGTCGGGGACGTAGATGCGCCCCAGGGTGGCGGGGTGCTGGGAGATCGCCAGACCGTAGGCATCGCCGAGACTGCCGAAGCCGATCACGAGCTGTTCGGCTCCGTCCATCACCGGGTTGCCGAGCGAGTCATAGACGGCGATGAAAGTGCGCTGGTTGACGTAGACATTGCCGGTCGCAGGATTGACGGCGACACCGGTCGGATGCGAGGAGTCGAGCGGTTCGCCGGTGATCACCGTGCCCGACCCAAAAGAGGGCGAGGCGCCATAGCGCGTAACGTTGCGGTGGTAGTTGTTGAGGTAGAGGCGGTTGGTGGCGTCGAGGGCGAGGCCGCAGGGGCCGTCGAGGGGGTCAACGTTGGCGAGCTGGGTGATGTAGCTCTGCCATGGTTTGGCTGGATCGACACTAGAGGAGAAGACGTCGACAGCGTGGTGGTAGTAGTCGGAGACGTAAAAGCGTCCGCTGGAATCGACGGCCAGACCGCAGGGGCCGTTGAGATAGCCGGTGGGGGGCGGCACGATCGGCGCGGGGGGGAAGGACGGTGGCGGCGGGGTGGGGGTAAAGACGAACAACGGATCCGTCGCTCCATTGGCCGCCGGAGCGATCACCGCGAGTGAGGCCAGTGCCGGGCAGAGCGCCCGCAGCAGCTTCCTCATCTCCCCTTCCCCCCTCCTTTGCACTGCCCGCGCAAGACAGTGGTGAATTTGGCCCCCAGGTTGGTCTGCCCCAAGGCCTGCACGGTCGCTTCCGGCGGCACCTTGCAGATGTCGGACGAGTTGGTGAGCAGGCCCCTTCTGCCGCCGTTCAGCACCATCACGAAGCGATCGACGGGCTGGTCTGGCAGGTCGCGGAAGAGGGCACTGATGCCGCCCTGCTTGGTCGGGCCGATCTTGCCCTCGACCACGATCCGCACCGCTCCGGAGCGCAAGGAGGCGACGAGGTCGGGCAGCTTGTTGGCAGAGGAGCGCAAATACACGTTGCCGCGCAGCGGCTCGTCGAACAATGGGGTGTAGGCGATGGCGCGGCCGTAGGCCGAGGAAGGCGGACAGTCCTCCCTGGCGAACTCGGCTTTGGTGCAGATCGTTCTTATGTGGTTCTGGGCCAAGAACTCCGATCTGGGCAGGGAGACCTTGATTTCCTTCAGGTTGGTGTCGCCCTGGCCTCTTGCGGCGAAGGTCGCTCTCAACTCGGGATAGGCGCCCCTGCGGGTCGGGCCTCTGAGTCTTATGCCGAGCTTGGGCTTGAAGCCCAGGGTGAGACAGTTGAGAAGCTGGAAATGGCGTTGGGAGGTCGAGGAGCTGTCATCGGCGGTGGAGACGAAGTCGAGGCCCGCACCGGTGATCGTCGAGAGCAGGCTGGCGGGCGCGCAGGAGGAGGGGTTGTGGGTGAACTGGTAGCGGTCGAGGTAGATGCGGATGTCGCGGAGGTGAAGCGGGATGCCCGAGAGAATGTGGGGGATGCGATCCGAGGCGCTCCTGTCGATCTGGATCTGGGCGGTGCGCTGGTTGACCGAGAGGGCGGAGCGGATGACGACCACGCCCACGTCGAAGGGGCCGACCGTGGCCGGGTTGATCACCACCACCGAGAGCGGCTGGCCGTTGTAGGGGCCCGCTAGGTAGAGGCGGCCTGAGGTGTAGGTAAGGGAGCTGCCGACGCCGTAGCCGGTCTGCACGTGGCCGATCTCCGATGCCGCCGGGCAGGAGGGCGATTGTTCCTCGGCGACGCCGCGCTTTTGCCTTGCCGCTTCGATCGCCGCATCGGGGCAGAAGGGAATGCCGGCCAATTTCCCTGTGATCCCCTCGGGCAAGACCAAGGAGTAGGAGGTGATCTCCTGTTCGGTGTCTTGCCTGGTGATGTGGATGAAGTAAGGGGTGTAGGAGTTGACGTTGGAGTTGACCCCGCCGGCGACCACTGAGGGGGCGAAGGGAGGGGTGCCCGCCGGGCAGGGGCCGCCGCCGATGCCGGAGCTGATCTGGGTCGTGGTCTGTGCAAGGGCGGGGTTGAAGAAGGCCGCGCCGGAGTTGCCCGGCACCAGGGCCAGTGCCCAGGGGGTCATCTCGATCCGCGAGGTGGCAGCCCCGCAGGCGGGCGGGGTGACGAGGAAGGCTCTTTGCCCTGTTCTGAAGGTGAGGTCGAGGTCGGTGTAGGGGAGCTGGGGCAGGCCGTCGAAGCTGGCCACTAGGTTGCCTGTGCCGGGGTCGGGGTCGATGCGGCCTGCAAGCTTGACCAAGACGCCGCGCTCGGGCAGCTTTGCCACCAGGTAGACGGCGACCAGCGAGCCGAAGGGGTTGTCGTATGGGGCGGCAAGGAAGATCGCCCCGTCGACGATCCCTTCGAAGAGCGGCGTTTTGACTTCGAAGTCACCCAGCTTGGAGGCGTTGGGGCAGGCGGCCCCGGGGGAGCTGAAGGCGGTCTCAGCGGCAAATTGCGCTGGGCTGCAAACTCCCAACCCGGCGCCGACCGAGGGGTTGACCGAGACGCCGGGAGGCAGGCTGACCACGGCCCTCTTCACTGGCGGGTGGGCGAACTGGCTGGGGTTGGTGAGATTGGCGAGGTCTTCTTTGAGCCGGAAGCTGTAGCCGGAGGGGGAGGAGGCCTTGGTGTCGTTCAGCTGGCCCACCGGTTTGGGCTCGAATACGAGCCCTTTGCAGGACATCTCCGCCGGCTGGCCCGAGGAGGTCCTGTTCAGCGCCTGGGCTGAGGCCTGGGCGGGCTGCTGCCAGGAGGAGGCCCTGGCGCTGAAGAAGAGTGCCCCCGAGCAGGCACTCGGCACACTCAGGTAGGCCTTTGGCGGGTAGACCGCGGTCTCGCCGACCGAGGCTTTGCACCAAGGGAAGGTCGGCTCTGCCTGGTTCAGGCAATCGCCCCGCTCGCCGTTATGGGAGGCACTCCAGGGGACACCCCAGAGCGAGAGCTTCACTGCGTAGATGTCAAGGCGCTGGGGGATGTTGTGGGCCTCGAGGGTCAAGACGTAGGAGCCGTCGGGGTTGGACCTAAGGCCCCCGTTTAGGACGAAGGGGGCGCCGAAGGGGGAGGCGCCGAGCTGGGCGGGGATGCCAGGCGCCGGGGTGAGATTGAAGAGCCCGAAGCGCCGGGTCTGCCCGCCGCCGAGGCTGGTCTTCACCTCGACCGTGCCGAGCTGGGTTTTGTCGGGGCAGCTCTCGCCCGAGCGGCTCTCTTCGAACGGGGAGACGCGCGGGGTGTTGAACTGGGCCAGGGTGCACTTCTCCAAGGCGCTCGGATTGACGATCAGCCCCGGCGGCATCTCGATCGCAAGCTCGCGGATGTCGCCGTCGGCGAAGGGGACGCCGGGCTGGTCCTCGAACTCGCCGGCCTGATTGAGGTTGACCTCGAAGTCGAGCTGGTAGGGGTGGGCGCCCGAGCGGGTCTCCGGGCCGCCGCCGTCGCGGTGGACGGCGGCGGCGAAGCCTTCGGTGCCCGCCAGGAAGCCGAAGCCCTTGGTGGTTTTGAAAAAGGCGGAGCTGCCCGTCGTCGTCCCCGAGGAGTTGATCGCAACGAGGCGGAAGAAGTAGGTGGTGTTGGGCGCAAGGCCCGAGATCGCCGCCCTTGCCGGGCGCGGGTCGCTGCCGGAGCCCGCCGGCTGGCTCTGGGTTTTCGCCGCCCCGGCGAAGTTGGCGGCGGTGCTGTACTCGAAGAGGTAGGTGCTGGGCAGGCCTTCGGGGTCGACGGTCCCCTTCAAGAGGGCTGAGACGCCCTGGATGTTGGTCGCGGTGACCGGGCCCAAGCTGGGGGCAACCGCGCGGGCGGCCGGGGCGAGCAAGAGCAGCGCCGCAAGGGCGAGGCTCACTTGCAGGCAGGCCCGCCTCACCTTCCCCTGCCCCCCTTCCCCCTGCGCTTGCCGCCCGCCTCGCCCTGCTTCATCGCCTTGCCCTTCAGCACGCAGTGCCCCTTGCGACGCACCTTGCCCTTCGGGCAGCGCTCTTTGGGGTAGCGCACCCCGGGGTTGCCCGGGCCGGCAAGCAGCGTGGTCAGGGTCGGGTCGAGTGGCGCTGAAGGAAGCGGCTGGCAGGCGTCGCCCTCGCAGACGATCGGCGGGGGCGGGACCGGGAAGCCGCCGCCGATGCGGGCGTCGTAGAGGTCCGTCGCCCCCGGGTCGCCGGCCACGAGCGACTCAGCGGTGAGGAAGAAGGCATCGGCGCCGTCGGTGGAGGCGTCGATGAAGACGGCGCCTCCCGCCGCGCGCCCGGAGGAGATCAGGCTGAGGCAGCCGTCGGCTCTCGCGCAGCTGCCTTCGCCGGGGGCCTCCCACTGATAGGCATCCCAGTCGTTGTTGGTGTCGGCGAGGGCGAGGGCGTCGCGGGAGTCGAAGAAGACGCGTTTGCCGTTGGCCGAGAGCGATCGAGGCTTATAGGAGTTGGTGGAGCCGGGAGAGCTGCCGTTGGGGCGCGAGCCGGGGATCGTGGAGGGGCCGATCGGGCGGCCGAAGGTGGGGTTGCAAGAGACGCAGGTGAGCGATCCTGCCGTGGAGTCGTAGAGGAAGACCTGCGAGTCGGGTTCGCCTGTGTTCAGGTCGGTGTTGTCAAAGCCGCTGAGGGGGGCCTCGGAGAGGAAGAGCAGCTTGCTGCCGTCTGCGGAGACGCGAGCGGTGCCGGTGGTCGGCGGCCAGTCTGAGGCCAGGGCGGCATCTGCGCCAGAGGTGACGGTCGTGGTCGTCCCACTGCTCCAGAGCTTCAGGGCGCCTTCGTCTTGGAAGTAGACGCGCGAACCGTCAGCCGAGGCGCCGAGCACCCCTTTTACCCCACCCGGTGGCGTGATGTCGGTGGCCGTGTCGCTCGCCGCCAGGTAGCGCCAGAGGTGCCCGGCCTTGGTGAAGTAGGCGACCTGGCCGTCGGCGGAGGCGGCCTCGAAGGCTCCCTCGCCCCCGGCGTCCTCGTCTGCCTGTTTGCTCTGCGCGGAGGCCCGCAGGTAGAGGTTGCCCTCGAGCGTGAAGTAGATCCGCGAGCCGTCGCCCGAGATTGCCCCCGACTGCGCGGCGAGCTCGGCTCCCGGGGTGCCGGCGGTCTCGCCCGGTTTGATGTTGACCAGGCTGAGCCCCGAGCTCGCCGACCACATGTAGAGGTTCTGCTTTGTCGCATCGCAGCCTTCGCCGGCCGGCACTTCGGTGGCGTTGGCGCTGAGCGCCGCGCAGCTGGAGAGGACCGGGTGGGCCAGGTCGGGTGAGGCACCGGCGAGGCGCAGCTCGAAGTACTTGGGCTCTATCGCGAGGAAGCCGGCGTTGGCGGCGCCGAGCAGGGCGGTGAAGGACCCTCCCTCCCGCAGGTAGTAGTTCTGGTAGCCGACCGGGGCCTCGGTGCCGGCAAGCGGCGGGTTGGCGACCGCGCAGCCATCCTCTTCGCCGCGGCAGCGATCGCCGTTTAGGAGCAGTCCCCTGGCCAGGTCGGGGGAGAAGAGCTGGTAGGGGACGCCCTCCTCGGCGGCGTCGTAGGTGCCGGCGAAGATCGGTGCGGTGATGTTAAGGGTCGCCCAGCCGCCTGCGGTGCGGCTCGCCAGGTACTGGCTTGCCGGTGGGGCTCCAGCTCCACCGGCAAATGAAGCCTGGGAGCCGTAGGTGACCGACTGACCGCTGGCGGCGGCCTGCGCGACACCGCCACCGAAGAGCTCCCCCGGTGCTGCCACCTGGCCGCCGTTCTTATCGACCGGGCTGACCAGCTCCCAGCTGCGGCAGTCGGCCAGTTCGGAGTTCCGAGCGCCGCTTTGGGCACGGGGGGTGGCGTTGGGGCAGGCATCGGCGCCGGAGGGGATGATCTGGGTGCGAAAGTCGCGCGTGGAGCCGATCGTCGTCGTTGTGTTTTTGGCCACCACCCGGTAGCGGTACGCGGTGTCGGGGACAAGGCCGGAGATCTGCTGAGTGACATTGACGGCGCTTTCGCCCGAGCCGACGTTGGCGTCCGAGACCGCGGGGATGCGTGAGGCGCCAGTGAAGTTGCCGCCGTTGGCGTCATAGGCCGCTTTGGTGATGTAGTCGAAGTGGTAGGTGGTGAAGAGGCCGTTGGGGTTGATCCGGGCGTGGAGGCGGGTGGTGGTGGAGAAGACCTGCGAGACCCAGGTCTCGGTGACGATCGGCGGCCCGGCCGCCTGGACGGGGGCGGCGCCTGCCCAGAGCACGGCGATCGCGCTCAGCGCAGCCGCGCCGCCGCACTTGGTGCGGCGGCGCTTTCGGGCAAGGGTCATCCTCCGCGGGCCTCCCGGCTACCTAGCGCCGCGGCGCTTTTGCTTCTTGGCGCCGCGCTTTTTCTGCGGACCGCACTTGCCATTGCGAAGCAGCGGCCGCAGGTCGGCGACCTTGCCGTTTTGGGCGTCGAACTCAGCTGTCGCGCGATGCTTGCCCTTGCAGATGTTGGTCGAGTTCTGCAAGAGGCCCTTGCGGCCGCCGGCCATCGAGAGCACGACCGTCGATACCGGCAGGTCGGGCACCCCTTCGAAGGTCGAGCGGATTCCACCTTTGACCGAGTCGATGCGGGCGACGGCGTCGACCTCGACCGGCTGGTGGGCCGGACCGCGCAGCGCCATCACCAGGTCGGGCAGCTCATTGTCAGAGCTCCTCAAATAGACCGGGCCCGAGAGCGGATACTCGACCAAGGGGCTGGTCGCCGTAGCGGCGCCGTAGACCGAGGCCGCCGGGCACGCCTCGGCAGCAAACTGCACCCGGGTGCAGACGGTGCCGATGTGGGCCTGGTCGAGGAACTCCGAGCGTGGCAGGGCGACCGAGACGCGCTCGAGGTTGGCGCCGCCAGGGGGCATCTGCAGGGTGCCGCGCAGGGCCGGGTGGGCGCCGCGCCTGGTGCCGCCGATCAGGCGAATCGCCAGCTTCGGCTTGAAGGCCAGGCGGCCGCACTCGCCGAGCTGGTAGCGCTCTGTGAGCGGCACCGTCTGGCTCAAGGTCGAGACCAGCTGCCCGGTGAACGAGGAGGGATCGCAGCTCGTGCCGTTCAGAGTGAAGCTCGGCCGGTCGACGGAGATCTGCACCGAGCGCAGATCGAGCGGGATGCCTTGCAGGATCGAGGGGATCTGGTCCGATACCGCGGTGATCTGCGCGGTTCTCGGGTCGATCTGCAGGGCGGCGCGCACCACCACGTTGCCGAGGTCGAAGGGCCCTGCCGTTGCCGGGGTAATGATCGCCATCCCGATCGGGGCGCCCTTGTAGGGACCGGTGAGGTAGGCGGTGCCCTGGGCGTGGTAGGGGGCGGGGCCGGCGCCGGCTGCGGCGTCGACGCTGCCGATCCGCGAGGAGGCAGGGCAGGAGGGCTGGGCTTTCTCCTGGTTACCTGAATCCTGCGCCGCGGCGGCGAGCGCCGCCTCTGGGCAGGCCGTCACCCCGGCCAGCTTGCCGGTCAGCCCCGGCGGCAGGGTGAGGCTCAGGCTGGAGAACTGCTGGGAGCCGTCTTGCCTTCTCAGGCTGACCACCATCGGCGAGTGGACGGCGGCGATCGGGGAGGCCGAGCCGGCGTCGAGGTCCGGTGAGTTGGGGATGGCACCGAGGCTGCCCGGGCAGGCGCCGCCGCCGGGGGCCTGGGTGATCGCCCAGGTATCCGTCGGGCTCGCCGGCGGGCCCGATTCGGGCGCCGTCCAAGGGGTGAGGCTCGAGGCGGTGGTGAACTGGCCGCAGGTGGCCGGTGTCCTCAGCGCCCCGCCGGCACCGCCAAAGAAGTGCAGGCGGAAGTCCTCGAAGGGCTGCTGGGGGCTCTCCTTGAAGGTGGTGGTGAGCTGGCCCGTCTGCGGGTCGGCTTTGACCTCGCCGGCGAGCTTCACCACCAGGCCGGTCTTCTCGTCATCGACGGCGATGTAGAGGGCTAGGAGGGAGTTGAAGGGGTTCTGGTGGGGGTCGGCGAGGTAGACGGCGCCGGGCATCGGACTCTCGAGCAACGGAGTCTCGATCGAGGCCGTGCCGAGCTTCGATGCCTCCGGGCAGGTGGCCGGGTCAGGCGTGGTGTGGATGACGTCGCCGAGCTTCTCGGTGAAGCCGAACTCCGCCAAGGAGCAGCCCTCCAGGCCGTTGGCGCTCGCGGGGTTGACCACGAGGCCGTCGGGCAGGGTAACCGTGGTGTCCCTAAGGTGTGCCGCGGCCGTGCCTTCGGGATCTTCGTTCTGTGGGATGTGGAGGTCGACGTCAAGGCCCGAGGGGGCATCGGCGACCGTGGTCGTCGGCCTTGCTTCGAGGCTCGGGCTGAAGTCGACTGCGTTGCAGCCGTCGGCGCCGATCGGGTTGGGGGTTGGCAGTGTGTTGTCGTGGGAGAGGACCGAGGCGCTGTCAGACTTGCCCTCCCAGCTCGTTACTTCCAGCGTCGTCTCCACCGGCCCGACGCAGGCGGTCGGCAGGCTGACGAAGGGGGTAGGCGGCATCGTGGGGCTCACCGGGCACGGTTTGTTTGGCCCCCAGGACCCAACGCAAGGGCCGCGCTGGTTGTTGTGGGAGGGGTCAGAGGGAACGCCCCAGAACTTGAAGGCCACGCCTTCGATCGGCAGCGTCTGCGGAGTGTTCTTGGCGACCATCGTCAGCCCGTAGTCCTCGCCGGTGCGCAGTTCGGCGTAGACGTGGGTGATGTTCTCGACGATGTTGAAAGCGAACATCGCCGGGAGCCCGAAAGGCACCTCCATGTTGTAGACGCCAACGGTGAAGGGGAATCTGAAGCCGGGGGGCTGGCCGATGTTGGGGTAGATCGTGACCACGCCCAGCTGGCTGTCCACCGGGCATTTTCCTGCTTGCAACTGCACCTCGGTGCATGTCGGGTAGGCACGCGGGTTGCCAACCAGTCCTGGCGGCAGTTCGACCGCGCTGTCCTGAAGCGCGCCGATCGGGAAATCCGCGAAGCCGGACGTAGTGACCCCTGTGCGCAGGAAGAAGGGAGCGCTCGCGGTATAGGGGTGCGATCCGGCCTGAGTAGCCGGATCGCCGTTCTGCTTCAGCACGGTGGCATCGAAGCTGGCCAGGCCGAAGCTGCCGACGGTCGAGATCAGTCCGGTTACCGAGGCGCTGGCGTTGGTCGCCCGCAGGCGGAAGGAGAGCGGCTCTCCTGGAATGGCCCTGACGATGTCGGCGCTGACCGCATGCGGGGCCGAGTCGGCCGGGATCGAGACTGCCGCCGGGACGCAGGGCGCGCTGCCCCCGGAGGAGAGGTCACCGAAGCCGCTCACCCGGTAAGCGGCGGCGGTCACGTATTCGAACTGGCAGGCCGAGAGCGCCTGGTCGGTGCTGACCGTGCCGTTGAGCGTCGCCGTGGCGTCGGTGACATGCGAAGCATGCTCGGTTGAGACGATGGGCACGGCTGCCGCGGCCTTCGGCACCGCCCATGCCATCAGCACACAGGCGAGAACGGTCGTGAGGACGAGGGACCTTTTTGCAGGTTGCATTGACTTAGCGGCCTCCGTGGTGATGGAATCCGTGATCGGTCGGCGGGTCATCGAACGGCCCTCCGGTTGTTCTTGGCTCCTCGATTGCGCCTATGCTTTTTGCGTTTCGCGCAGCGGCCTTTCTTGCCCGCCTTGCGGCACTTGCCCCGGGTGGACTTCGGGTCGGCTGGCCCCTCGAAGACCGCGCTACCGGCGCCCGTCGATGGCGCCGCCACCGAGCTCGTGCCACGACAGGCTTCGCCTTCGCAGCTCGCCGGTCGAGGCGGCGGTTCAGGGAACCCTCCGCCTATCCGGGCATCGTAGATGTCGCCGTTGAGGTCACGATCCCAGCCGACGAGACGCTCGTTGGTGATGACAAAGACATCTCTTCCAGTCCTTGTAGAGCTGACGAGGCGCGCCGGTTTGTCACTTGTACCGGTTGAGACTAGGTGAACGGCGCCGTCATTCCATTCATACACGTCAAGGCATGCATTTACGGGGTAAAAGCCGTTGTGCTCGTAGAGTGGGCATTCTACCGTGCCATTTACGTCCTCCGAAACAAGTGCGTCCGTTGTACCGAAGAAGATCCGGTGGCCATCGTCGGTCATGAAAACCCGCGGCTCGTCCGAACCCACTGACCGAGCGTATGTATTCTCGTACCACAGCTTATGCTGAGCCACGTCGACCTCCCCGCTTGAGGGCACTCCGGGCGCTTGGCAGGAGACGCAAAGCCAACCGTTTTCTTCGTCCCAGCGGTATGCGTCGGCATCTTCGTCCGTGTCCGCCGCCGGGTCGTAGCGCAGGCGGCTGTAAATCAGTACGTAATTCCCGTCTGGCGTAACCCGTACCTGCTCCTGGGTCGTGTTCTCGTCTGCAAGGAAGGCACTGAGAAATTCTTTGTACGGGCCAAGGTAGTCAACAACAGGGTCTCCCCCGTTCCAGCGCCACCGGTATAGCTTGCGGCCATTTCTTATACCGGTTTTCTCGCCTGTGCCACGAATGTATTCTTCTTCTACGGTGCCAGGAGCGAAGGTCGGCTCACCAGCGACGAGCTGGCCGCCTGCGACGAAATAGGCAATGTCACCATCGTCGCTGGCTCCGACGAACGCTCCAAGGTCCTCCTGATCGATCCCAGGCTGGATTCCATCGCTCGGTTCGTGGTCGACACTGAGATCGACGAGCCGATGACCGGGCGCTGCATCGCGATCCCAGCGATAGAGTTTGCCCTCGCCAACAGCGCTGCCGCATTCGGATCCCTCCGGAGAAGATTCGTCAGTCAGCTTCGAGCAGCTGAAGAAGAAGGCCTTGCTGCCGCCCGGTGTGGCGTAGATGAATTCGTTTCGCTCCGGCGAGCCTCCGCACGATGCTGTGCACTCCGAGGCGCTGACATGATACGTCGTGCTGGAATTCTCTCGCATATAGACCTGACACGTGTCGGAACAGATTCCTAGACCCCCGCTTGGCTGTAGATCTAGATTGGCGTGGAAGTAGACTCGCTGCCCATCATTGGAAACGGCATTGACAATCAGCGGATGTGTCTCGCTGTTAGAAATGTGGAGCGTCGGCAAACCGGTCGGGACCGTAAATGGATTGCCACTCGGATCCTTGCTGAGCAGGGTGAGGCAGCCTCCCACTTCTGTGCAGCTGTCGAAGCCCTGGCGAATCCAGAGGTAGGGCTTTGCGAAAGTGCCTGGTGCGGGTGAGTCGGGGGGAGCCGTCTGGTTTACGAAGCTATTGAAGACGATATGGCTGAAGTCATCGCTGGCCCCGTAAAACTTCTCGTTTCGAAAGCCGGGCGTGAGTGCATTGTTGAGAAGGACAAACTCGCCGGGGTCTCCAAGAAGATCGTGGAAGTAAAGGTTCTCGGCTACTCCGTTTGGTTCCATCGGAGCTGCCGGATCGAGCGGCGGAATGTCAGGACAGCCGTCTGACTCGCCCCTCGACATCACGTAACGATCGAAGTTTGGCGATAGGTAGGTGAGCCACTGGGGCGTATCCGCTGAGTTGAAAGCTTGACTCACGTAACAGAGCTGTGGAAAGGGGTGCGTGGTCTGCCAGCCGGAGGAGGTCCTCCTCGCAATGTAGGGAGCGCACCATGTGTACATGTTCCCTGGATCGTCGCCGAAGAGCGCTCTTGTGCAGTACCCCACCGATTCGCCGTCGATGGACGCAGCGACTTCGTTGGGAGACCCCAGCCCTGCCTGCCCGTAGATGTCCGTGTAGTTCTTGTCCACCGGGCTCACCATCTCCCAACCCCGGTCCTCCGGATTGGGGAAGGGCATCAGCCGGGTG
>DATNHC010000015.1:0-34665 GCA_035605155.1 Solirubrobacterales bacterium | reverse complement strand
GGCGTGATCGGGGTCGATCAGGCCGACGGCGAGCTCTATGTCTATGACCTCGGTCATGGCGTTATCGACCAGTTCACACTGGACGGCGAAGGCGGAGCAGAGTGCCCGCAGTACTCCTATGCCCGCCAGATGCCCCCTCCGGGCAGCGATAAAAATCCACTGTTGAGCCCTCGCAGGGTGAACATCGCTGTCGACGGACCGTGCCGGACCGGGACCGAGCTGAGCGAATCCTGCAACCTAGGCGAATATAAAAGTCCTAACGAGGGTGAGGTCTACATCACCGTAGGTCACAATGCTTCGGACTCCCACCTCTACGCCTTTAAGCCGAGGGTCGGTGGGCCACCAGAGGTTCTCGGTCAAAGGGCCAGTGAGATCACCGAGACCGAAGCGGTGTTGGGGGCCGAAATCAACCCGGGTGCGCTCCAGACGAACTATTACTTCGAGTACACCACACAGGCGGACTTCGAGGAGCATGGCTACGCAAACGCGATCAGGGTGCCCGATCCCGCCGCAAGCGCCGGGAATGGAGGTGCGTTCGTCTCGGTCCCTGTACCCGTCACCGGGCTGGAGCCCGGCGTCACCTACCGCTTTCGCCTTGTGGCGAGCAACTGCGAGGACGAGGAGGCCGACCCCGAGCTGTGCCTCACCGTGGGCGAAGGAGTGCAAGGTGGGCAGGGGTCTGACGCGAGCTTCTCAACCTATCCGGCGTCGGCGAGCGTTTCAGGTTGCCCCAACGAAGCCATGCGCACGGGCCGCTCGAACGCCCTGCCTGACTGTCGCGCCTATGAGCTCATCACACCGCCTGATACCGGCGGCCACAGTCCGACGATGTCGATGGTCGGCGACGAACTCAGCTACAGCGGCTTCCCAACGACGATGGTCTCCCCAGACGGCGAGAGCGTCGTCTTCGGGAGTAGGAGCGGCGCCCTGCCGGGCTTGGGTGGAGGCGGCTTCCAGGACACCTACACGGCGCGGCGCGACGAAGCCTCGGGCTGGCAGAGCCGATTCACCGGCCTCTCCAACATACAGGCCGAGAAACCTCGCCTGGGAGCCATCTCGCCCGACCACGGATACGCCTTCTGGTACGTTTTCCCCGGCGACAGGGGAATCCTTGTAGACGGCGGTGGCGGGGCGCGCTACCTTCGCCTGCCCCCCGGGACGCAGTCGACCCCCAGCTGTACCGTGCCCGACGAACCCGAGGGGCGGCTCGAGTGGATCGCCTGTGGTGATCTCGGCTTCCACCGTGGGTCCAATCCGACGCGAGGGCTGTGGATCAGCCCGGGGGCCGATCACGTCATCTTCGAGACGGAGGAGCGCTTGCAGAATTGCGCGCCGCCAACGGGAACTAACGCGATCTACGATCGCAGACCGGGCGGGGACACCCGTTGCGTCTCGCTGCTGCCGGGCGAGCAAACGCCTGAGGCGGGGGCGACCTATCGCGGCACCTCCGCCGATGGCAGTGCCGTCGCATTTACGATCAACGGCGTCCTCTACGTCCGGCTGGGTGATGCCGAGACCGTCGAGGTCGCCGACGGCAACCCGATCTTCGGTGGCATCGCCGGGGACGGCAGCCGGGTCTTCTACGTGAAGGACGGCGACGCCTTCGCCTTCGACACGGCCAGCCAGGTGGCGACCAAAGTCGGCAGCGGCGGCGAAACGACCCTCGCCTACGTCTCCGCCGACGGATCTCACGCCTTCTTCGTCTCCCCCAAACAGCTCGACGGCACCCAAGGGGAGGCCGGCAAAGACAACCTCTACGCTTGGGACGGCTCGGCGACCCACTTCGTCGCGGTGCTCGATCCGCTCGATCTTAGCGGCGAAGGCGTCTTCGGGCAGGGGTTGGGAAGGTGGCTGAGCCACGCACTCGCTTCCTTCCCTGATCCCGCCTTTGGCCCCGCTCGCGTCTCCGCGCGTGCCACGCCCGACGGCTCGGTCTTCGTCTTCGAGTCCCAAGCCGCCCTCGCGGGTCACGAAGGCAACGGACAGCGCCAGATCTATCGCTATGAGGAGGGCGCTCCCGCCGGCGAACGCCTGCGCTGCCTCTCCTGCAACCCGACCGGCACCCCCGCCGGATCGGCGGCCCAACTCGAGTCCCTGCCGGCGACCGACGCCTTCATCAGCTTGCCGCCGGTCAATTCGCTTACCCAGATCGCCAATGTCACGGCCGACGGTGAGAAAGTCTTCTTCCAGAGCGCCGAGCGCTTGGTCAGCGCCGACATCGACGGTAGGCAAGACGTCTACGAGTGGCAGGCGCAGGGAAGCCCCGGCTGCGATCGCGAAGCCGGTTGCCTCGGCCTGATCTCCTCTGGGAGAAGCGCCGGCGACGACTACCTCTACGCGATGACCCCTGACGGCAGCGACGTTCTCTTCCTCAGCGGTGACACACTGGTTCCCCAGGATCCCGACGGCTTGGCCTCGATCTACGACGCCCGCGAAGGAGGGGGCTTTCCTCCCCCGCCCACGCTACGTCCTTCGTGCCTGGGAGATGCATGCCAGCCCAACGCCATCTCGCCCGATGATGTCATGCCGGCGACTTCCACGGAGAAGCCAGCCAATCCCCGCAGGAAAGGCAATCGGACTTGCTCTAAGGGCAAGCGCAAGGTGCACCGCGCCGGCAAGGCGCGTTGCACGAGGCGACATGGTAAGAGGGCGCAGCGCCACAAGCACCGCCGACACAGCAGCCGCGAGGCTCTGCGATGAAGCCCTTCGGCACCGCGCTCGCCGTCCTCCTCGTGATCGCCACCGCGCTCGCCGTCCCCGCCCGGGCCGACCCGAGCGAATACGGGATCGAATCGGCAAGCGCTGTGGCCTCCAGCGCCCAGGCCGGTGCACATGCCGACTTCACCGTCGACTTCAGGCTGAGGAAAGACTCCGAAAATAGGCTGCCTTCGGCCACCAGGGATTTCCTCTTCGAGGTACCGCCGGGCCTGCTCGGCAACCCCGGTGCCGTTCCGAAGTGCAGCGCCGCAGAGCTCCTCGGCACCGACGTCTATGACCCGTCGAATGAGACCGGCTGCCCCCAGGCCTCCCAGGTCGGCGTTGCCGAAATCCAGCTCTTTGACAAGAACGGCAGCCTCCTGTTGGTCTTCGAGCCCGTCTTCAACCTCGAACCGCGCTTCGGCGAGCCCGCCCGCCTCGGCTTCATCGCCAGTTTCCTGCCGGTCTTGGTCGACATCGAGCTGCGCTCGGATGGCGACTACGGGGTGACGGCCAAGGTCGAGGGCGCTAGCTCCTTCATCCCGGTCCTCTCCTCGAAGACGACGCTCTGGGGCACCCCGGCCGACGAAAGCCACGACGAGGAGCGGATCACGCCCAACGAGGCCGTCAGCCCTCCGTTTGGGGTCCCGCACACGCCGAGTGGCAAACGTCAGGCCGGCCTCGTCCCGGTTCCCTTCATGTCGAACCCGACCCGCTGCGGCGCCGCTCAGGGGGTGAAGATCACTGGGATCCCTTACCAGCTCCCCGACCTGCGCGCCGAGGCGTTCGCGCCGATGCCGCCCAACACCGGCTGCGGGCTCTTGGACTTCGAACCGGCTATGTCGGTGAAGCCGACCACCGACCAGGCCGAGACCGGCTCGGGGCTCGAGGTCGAGCTGACCTTCCCCACCGCGGGCCTCAAGCACTCCAACCTCTTCGCGGAGGCCGCCCAGAAGCGCGCCGAGGTCACTTTGCCCGAGGGGATGACCGTCAATCCCTCCCAGGCCGCGGGTGGGCTCGACGTCTGCACGGAAGCGGCCCTCGCCAGGGAGACGCCCACCTCTGCCCCGGGCGTGGGCTGTCCAGAGAGCGCGAAGATCGGCACCCTTTTCGCCAAGAGTCCGCTTATCGAGGAGGCCGCAGAGGGCTCACTTTTCCTAGCCAAGCCATACGAGAACCCCTTCGGCTCTTTGCTCGCCCTCTATATAGTCCTCAAGGTCCCCAACCGGGGCGTGATCGTCACCCTGCCCGCCAAGGTCGAGGCCGATCCCGAGACGGGGCAGCTGGTGACGACCGTCGACGACGTTCCGCAGCTCCCAGTGGAGAGCTTCAAGCTTCACTTTCGCGACGGCGCTCGGGCGCCGTTGGTGACACCGCCGAGCTGCGGAACGTATGAGTCCACGGCGAGGTTCATCTCCTGGGCGGCTCCCGATGAGCCGGTCCTCCTGCACCCATCCTTCGAAATCGGGCAAGGGGCGAACGGTGAGCGGTGCCCAAGCGGACCGCCGCCCTTCCGCCCCGGATTCAGCGCGGGGGGACTGAGCGACACGGCCGGTGCCTTCACCCCCTACTACCTCCGCCTCACCCGTCAAGACGGCGACCAGAGTCTGACCAAGTTCGCGGTCACCTTCCCCCCCGGGGCCGTCGCCAAGCTTGCGGGCGTCTCGCGCTGCCCCGAGGAGGCGATCGCGGCCGCCAAGGCAAAGGCGGGCAAGGAGGAGCTGGCGAGTCCAAGCTGCCCCGCCGGCTCTGAGATCGGCCACCTTCTCGGCGGCTCGGGAGTCGGTCCGGTGCTCACCTACGTTCCCGGCAAGCTTTACCTGGCAGGCCCCTACAATGGGGCCCAGGTCAGCGTCGTCGCGATCGTCCCGGCCGTGGCGGGGCCATTCGACATCGGCACCGTCGTCACCCGCGCGGCGCTTAGCCTCGATCCCAACACCGGCCAGGGGCTGGTCGATGGCTCGCGCTCGGATCCCCTGCCCTACATCCTCGCCGGCATCCCGCTCAAGGTGAGAGACGTCCGCGCCTACATCAACCGTCCCGAATTCACCCTTAACCCGACCGATTGCGACCGGGAGGCGTTCAAAGCACGGTTGTGGGGGAGTGGCCTCGACATCTTCAGTCTCGCCGACGATTTGCCGGTCTCGCTCAGCTCACGTTTCCAGGTAGTGAACTGCTCGCTGCTTGGTTTCAAGCCAAGGCTGTCATTGAAGCTTTCCGGCGGCACCCGCCGTGGTGCCCACCCAGCCCTTCGCGCCGTGCTGAGATCCCGTCCCGGAGACGCCAACATCGGCGCGGCCCGCGTCACCCTGCCGCGATCGGCCTTCATCGAGCAGTCGCACTTCCGAACGATCTGCACCAGGGTGCAGTTCGCCGCCGACCAATGCCCGCGGGATTCGATCTATGGCCACGTCAGGGCCTTCACGCCGCTGCTCGACGAACCCCTGGAAGGCCTCGTCTATTTGCGCTCCTCCAACCACCAGCTGCCCGACGTGGTCTTCGCCCTGCGCGGCATAGTCGAGATCAACGTTGTCGGCAAGGTCGATTCCTTCAATGGGAGGCTGCGCACGACCTTCGCCTCGATCCCCGACGCGCCCGTCACCAAGGCGGTGCTCACCATGCAGGGCGCCAAGAAGGGGCTCTTCGTCAACTCGGCCGACCTCTGCGCCGCCAGCCAGCGCGCCAGCGCGGAACTCACCGGACAAAACGGCAAGGCCCATGACTTCAACCCCGTGGTCAAGAACGGCTGCGGGGGGAAGGGCAAACGCCGCCAAACAGGGCGACGCTGACAACGACAGGGAGGAAGTAGAACTGATGCTCTCGATATTTAAGAACCGCTTCGGGTTTCCAGGCGTGATCTCGGTGATCGCCCTGGTGTTCGCGATGACCGGCGGCGCCTTTGCCGCCAAGTACGTGATCACATCGACCAAGCAGCTCAAGCCAAGCGTCGTGAGGGCGCTCAAGGGGGAGCGCGGGCCAGTGGGACCAGCAGGACCGGTCGGACCAACCGGTCCTCAAGGGGCCAAGGGCGAGACCGGCGCGCAAGGCGCTCCCGGTGCGGACGGCGCGGACGGCGCGGACGGCGCGGATGGCGCGGATGGCGAAGACGGCACGTTCGACACCAAACCACTCCCGCCGGAAGAGTCGCTGACTGGGGTCTGGTCTGCGGTGATCGAGGAATCCAAAACTGCCTCGGTGCCGATCTCCTATCCGATTCAACTGCAACCAGCTCCCGGTGCGGCAGTCTACATCGCGGCATCCGGGACCGAAGGGTTCGCCTTCGACCCGACGAGCGGGGCGTTCATCGCCGTTTACCCTTCGGCGGCTGCCATCGAAGTCCGCTGTCCCGGAGACGCCACAGAACCGGAAGCCAAACCGGGCAACCTTTGTGTGTACACAAAAACCGCGAGCGCGGGAGCGGGCTTCAATAACTTGGGAACATTTGTAAGTCCGGACTCAAGCAGCGGCGCGGTGATTCCCCTTAGAGACACAACAGCATCGGATGACGGTTACGCCGATGGCAGCTGGGCGGTGACTGCAGAATAAGCAGGGCACCCACGGACTGGTAAGTGCAGACCCGGACGGCTTCGGCCGCCCGGGTCTGCATCTGAAGCGCTCGCGCGCATGCCGGTGGCATTCTCTAACCCACCGAAGGGGCTAGGCTTGAGGTCTCAAGTGGCAATGATCGAGCAGCTGATCTCCGTTGCGCGCGAGGGGTTTGAGGAGCGACGCGACCTGGTCCCTCAGGCGGACCTGGAGTCGCGGCTGTCCGCCCGCGGAGATGACAGGCCGTTCCGCGAGGCGCTGGTGCGTCCCGGGCTCTCGCTGATCGCCGAGTTCAAGCGCCGCTCGCCGAGCGCCGGCGAGATCTCCGCCGGGGCCGATGTCGCCGGCCAGGTCGCCGCCTATGAGCGCGGCGGGGCGGCGGCACTCTCGGTGCTGACCGACGAGCGTCACTTCGGCGGCTCGCTGGAGGACCTGCGGGCGGCGCGGGCCGCCTGCGACCTGCCGATCCTTCGCAAGGACTTCATCGTCGACCCATATCAGCTCTACGAGGCGGCGGTCAACGGCGCCGATGCAGTGTTGCTCATAGTCCGCGCGCTTGACGATTCCGAGCTGGCCGGTCTCTATGGGGAGGCCCGTCGGCTCGATCTCGATTGCCTGGTCGAGGTTCATGACGGCGAGGAGCTGCAGCGGGCCCTGGAGCTCGATGCCGATGTGATCGGCGTCAACAACCGCGACCTCGACACGGGCAGGGTCGATATCTCGACCACCTACGAGCTGATGCCCGACGTGCCGGCGGGCAAGACCGTCGTCGCCGAGAGCGGCATCTCTTCGCGGGCGGAGCTCGAGGAGCTGGAGCGGGTCGGAGTCGACGCTGTGCTGATTGGCAGCACGCTGATGGTCGCCGCCGATGCCGAGGCCAAGACCCGTGAGCTGGCCGGGCAGGACGAAGGCACGCGCGAGCACCGCCTGCCCTAGCACCACGGCCGTTTCTTAGCACCTCTTCGAGGATCATTTAGGAATTGCTGAGGAACGCTCTCTACAGTAGTCCCGGTGCGACGTGCTATCGGAAGCTCCTTCGGCTCGGCCCTGCTCGGCGGGGCGATCGTCGCTGCCTTCGTCTGGGTGGCGATCTCGGCTGGGTGGATCGCATCGGAGGGCGGGACGACGACGATCAGCTCGCCGGTTGCCGCGCCGATCGCGGTCAAGGACAACGGCGACACCAACCTCGTCAACGAGATCTACCGCCGCGATGGTCAGGGCGTCGCCTTCATCGAAGCTTCCCAGCAGGGAGCAGAATCCCCGTCCTTCAACCCCTTCGGCCAGCCTGAAGGCGAAGGCGGCGGCGTTGCGACCGGCTCCGGCTTCCTGATCGACACCGAGGGCCACATCGTCACCAACAGCCACGTGGTCGAGGGGGCAAGCAAAGTGCAGGTCGCGCTCGGCTCCGCCGAGGGCAGCCACACCGCTGAGGTGATCGGCACCGATCCGGCGACAGACGTCGCCCTGCTCAAGGTCGATGTACCGGCCGATCGATTGCATCCTCTGGCGCTCGGTGACTCGACCAAGGTCCGGGTCGGCGACCCCGTCGTCGCGATCGGCAACCCGTTCGGCCTCGACCGCACCGTCACCGCCGGCATCGTCTCTGCGCTGCAGCGCCAGATCCAGGCGCCCAATGGCTTCTCGATCTCGCACGTGATCCAGACCGACGCGGCGATCAACCCCGGCAACTCCGGCGGCCCGTTGATCGACGCAACCGGCAGCGTGATCGGCATCAACTCGCAGATTCAGACCAACGGCGGCAGCGGCAACGTCGGCATTGGCTTCGCGGTGCCGATCAACACCGCCCGCGAGGTCGTCGAGCAGCTCAAGCGCGACGGCGAGGTCGAGCACGCCTACATCGGCATCACCGGCGGCAGCGTCACGCCCGAGGTGGCCAAGGCGCTCAAACTGTCAGTCGACAAAGGCGTGCTCGTCAACGAAGTTCTCGAGGACAGCCCGGCCGACAAGGCGGGGATCGAAGGCGGCGACACCAACGCGACGATCGAAGGCGCCAAAGTGCGGCTCGGCGGCGACATCATCACCAAGATCGACGGCAAGCCGGTCACCTCGATGGACGATGTGATCGATGCGGTCAACGGCGCCAAGCCCGGCGACGAGATGGAGCTCACCGTCCTGCGCGGCGAGGACGAAGAGCTGACCGTGACGGTGACGCTGGGCGTGCGTCCCGACTCGGCCAACCCGGCCGAATAGAGACCCCCGGCCCTATTCGCGCAGTTCGAGCACCAGCTGAGTCACCGCCTCGCCGACCGCGTCGAGGCTCTGCGGCGAGAGCCGGTCGAGGCCGTCCTTCAGCGAGTGGCCGGGGTATTTCCAGTCGATCAGGTCGATCGCCGGGACGCCGTCCAGCAGGAACGGGGCGTGGTCGTCGGCGATCGCCGGTCCGGTGGCGGCTGAGAAGTACTGCGACTTGCCGACGACGTCGGCGGCCGCGAGCAGGCGCCGCCAGAGTTGCGGCGTGGAATTCGCCTCGCGCCGCAGTTCGAGGTCGCGGTTGGCCACGTAATCGAGCAGCACCATCGCCATCGTCTCGCCGGGGTGCGCCTCGACGTAGGCGCGTGAGCCGCGCAGGCCTTCGTTGAGGAAGTCCTTGCTTTCCTCCGGCGTGCCTTCGGCAGGCTCCTCGCCGTCGAAGAGGACGAAGTCGACCTCGCGTTGCCCGGCCCGGCCGGGTGCCTCGGAGAGAGCGCGGGCGATCGCGATCACCGCGGCGGTGCCGGCGGCGCCGTTGTTCGCGCCGACGAAGCCCTTGGGCGCGGCCAGCGTGTCGTAGTGCGCGCCGACGACGATCGCCGGCTGGCGGCCGGGCAGCGTGCCGACGATGTTGCGCAGCGCCGGTTCTCCAGGGATGGCTTCGAAGCGCCCCTGCGGAAGCATCGGCCGCAGCTCACTGGCGAGCCGTTGCAGCTGGGGGGAGCCAGCCGGTCGTTGCCCGACCTCCACCTGGCGCTTGGTCAGGCGCCAGGCAAGCTCGGAATCGAAGCGATCGGGGGCGCCGGCAGGCGCCTCCGCAGGGGTGGATGTGGCGCTCCCGCCGCAGGCTCCGAGCCCAACTCCCAGCACTATCGCGAGAAGCAGCAGCGCGGTCTTCCGACCCAGGCCCACAGTGGCACCCGTCGCCCCCAGCATACTCTCCTACTTTAATGAAATTGACTAAATGCCAGGTCCACCTAGGGCTCCGACATGTAGGGCGACGGCCCGTGCATGCACAGCGACCGGTTCGTGCGCCAGGGCCCTCCCGTACCCTGCTTCTATGCGGGTCAAGATCTGTGGGATCACCAACCTTGACGACGCGGCCGAGGCCGTGCAGCTCGGCGCCTGGGCGATTGGCCTGATCCACTACGAGAAGAGCCCGAGAGCCTGCGATCCCGATGAGGCGGCGGCGATCTGCGCCGCCTTCCGGCGCAAGTGCGAGGTGGTCGGCGTCTTCGTCAACCCGGAGCTGGAGGAAGTCGCCAAGGCGGTCGAGGGGGCCGGGCTGACGATGGTCCAACTGAACGGCGCCGAGGGACCGCAGCTCTGCGCCGAGATCGCGCGCCGTACGGGCGTCAAGGTGATCAAGGCGATCCACGTCGCCAGCGCGGCGGAGATCCACGCCGCCGAGGCCTTCCGCACCGATTTCCACCTCTTCGACCGGCGCGGCAAGGGGCTCTGGGGCGGCACCGGGGAGAGCTTCGATTGGGGTTTGCTGCGCGAGCGTCGCTCCGAGGTCCCGGCGATCGTCGCCGGCGGCCTGCGTCCCGACAACGTCGCCACCGCGATCGAGATCACCCGTCCCTACGCGGTCGACGTGGCGAGCGGCGTCGAGGCCGAGCCAGGGCACAAGGACCACGCGGCGATGACCGCTTTCTTTGACGCGGCCAAGGCCGCTAGCGTTCCCTCCGCATGAGCGCGATCGAGGAGCGATTCGGGCCCTACGGGGGACGCTACGTCCCTGAGACCCTGATCGCGGCGCTCGACGAGCTGAGCGCGGCCTGGGCCGAGGCGCGCGAGGACACTGCCTTCAGCGAGCGCCTGGCGTTGCTGCACCGCGATTTCGTCGGTCGCCCGACGCCGCTCTACCTGGCCGAGCGGCTCTCCGAGCAGGCTGGCCGCCGCGTTTACCTGAAGCGCGAGGACCTCGCCCACACCGGCGCCCACAAGATCAACAACGCGCTTGGTCAGGCGCTGCTCGCCGAGCGCATGGGCAAGCCGCGGGTGATCGCCGAGACCGGCGCCGGCCAGCACGGCGTCGCCACCGCCACCGCCTGCGCCCTGCTCGGCCTCGAGTGCGTCGTGTACATGGGCATCGAGGACATCCGCCGCCAGCGTCCCAACGTCGAGCGCATGGGCCTGCTCGGCGCCGAGGTGGTGCCGGTCGACGCCGGCGCCTGCACGCTGAAGGAGGCGGTCAGCGCCGCGATCCGCGACTGGGTCGCCAACGTCGAGACGACCCACTACGTGATCGGCTCGGCGGTCGGGCCGGCGCCCTTCCCGGCCCTGGTCCGCGACCTGCAGCGCGTGATCGGCGAGGAGGCGCGTCAGCAGGCACTTGCCGCCGAGGGGGAGCTGCCGGCTCGGGTGATCGCCTGCGTGGGCGGTGGCTCAAACTCGATCGGCATCTTCACTCCTTTCGTCGCGGACGCCGAAGTGGCTTTGGTCGGCGTCGAGGCGGCGGGGGAGGGACTCGACAGCGGCCGCCACGGCGCTTCGCTCGGCGCCGGCAGCACCGGGGTCCTGCACGGCTCGCTCTCCTCCGTGATCGCCGACGAGGAGGGCCAGATCCTCGAGGCGCACTCGATCTCCGCCGGGCTCGACTACCCGGGCGTCGGCCCCGAGCACGCCCACCTGCGAGACAGCGGCAGGGCGAGCTACTTCGCGGTGACCGATGCGCAGGCGCTCTCAGCCTTCGCCATGCTCTCCCGTCTGGAGGGAATCATCCCGGCGCTCGAGTCCTCGCACGCAATCGCCTGGCTGCTCGAGAACGGCGGCGGCGACGGATACGACGTGCTATGTCTCTCGGGGCGAGGGGACAAGGACCTCGCCGAGGTGATTGAGCAGGGAGTCGGGGGGTGACTCGCCAGAGCGGCGACGGGGGGAGTGCGGGGACGGCTCGCTGGAGCAACAGCGGGGAGGAAATGGCGAAAGGGGGCCAGGGGGTGGTCTTCCGGAGCAACAGCGGGGAGGCTCCGGAAGACCACCCCCTGGCCCCCTCCGGCGGTTCAGATGGAACAGGCGCCAAGCGGATCGCTGGGGCCTTTGCAGCTGCGAAAGCTGAAGGTAGAGCTGCGTTGATGCCCTACATGATGGCTGGGTATCCCGATCGCGAGAGTTCGTTGGTGGTGGCTGAGGCCTATGCGGAAAACGGCGCGGACCTGGTCGAGCTCGGGGTGCCCTTCTCGGATCCGCTCGCCGATGGGCCGACGATCCATGCTGCGGCCACGGCTGCGCTCGAGGCGGGGGCGACGCTGGAGACGGCGATCGAGCTCTGCGAGGCGATCTCCGATCGCGTGCCGGTCGTCTTCATGGTCTACGCCAACATGCTGCTCGCGCAGGGTGGCGCCGAGCGGTTCGCAGAGCGGGCCGTCGAGGCGGACGCCTGTGGGGCGATCGTGCCAGACCTTCCTCTCGAGGAAGCCGAGCCGGTGCGCGCCGTCTTCGCCGAGGCCGGTCTGACGCTGGTCCCACTCGTCGCTCCGACGACACCGGCGGAGCGTCGCGCGCAGATCTGCTCGGTCGCGCAGGGCTTCGTCTACGTCGTCTCGACCGTCGGCACGACCGGCGAGCGCGACGAGATTCCAGCGCAGCTCGCCGACCTGGTCGCAGCGGCGAAGGCCGAGGCCGACGTCCCCGTCGCCGTCGGCTTCGGCATCGGCACGCCCCAGCAAGCCGCGCAGGTCGGTCAGCTCGCGGATGGGGTCATCATCGGCAGCCGCCTCGTGCGCGCCGCCGGAGAGGCTGGCTCACCCGAGGACGCGGCCGAGGCGATTGCCTCCTTCCTGCGGGAGACGCGCGACGCCCTCGCCAGTGGTTAGGATGCGCGGCCGATGGGAATGGTCGTAACCCTCTTCCTGGCTCTGGCCGCGACGACGCTCTCCTACGCCTTCGGGCAGGGTGGCCCCGTGGCCGGCATTGTCTTCTTCACCGTGCTGCTGATCGGCGCGGCGCTCCGCGTCGTCCGACCTGACACGCAGTCCTAGGAGGGCCGTACGCCCCGTGGGGATTCGTCGGGCTCAGGCCCGCGTCGCGATTACCTGCAGGTACTCGGCCTCCAGGACCATCGCCCGCTCGCCGGCGGTGTTCTCCGCTTCCAGGAATGCGCGCAGATCGTCGGTCAGCGCCTGCTCGCCGTCCGCCCCGACTCGCTCGTAGGCCATCTGGGTGGGGCCGAAATACGTGCGGAAGAACTCGATGTAATGGTCGGCGGAGCGGAATGGCTGGCGCGAGATGCGGCGCTCGGTTCGCAGGTCGGCGATCCCGTCGCCGAACAGCTCGTGCAGGCGCTCCTCGGTGCCCCAGAGCAGCGGTGAGTCGAGCTCAGGCGGGGGCGGTGCGTGCTTGGCGATCGTCTTGAACATCTTTCCCACGGAGCCGTCCGGGGTCCAATTGGCCATTCCGATTCGGCCGCCTGGCTTGATCACGCGCAGCAGCTCAGCCGCCGCCTTCTCCTGATCCGGCGCGAACATGGCGCCGAAGATCGACATCGCGACGTCGAAGCTCGCGTCCTCGAAGGGCAGGTCCTGCGCGTCGGCTTCGACGAACTCGATCTCCAGTCGCTCGGCGGCGGCCCGCTCACGAGCGCGCTCGAGCAGGGCCGGGACGTAGTCGGCGCCGACCGTGCCGCCCCAGCTCCGCCGCGCCGCGGCGATCGCGCCGTTGCCGCTGCCGCAGGCAACGTCGAGCACCCGCTCGTCGGGGACGACGTCGAGCGCTTCGGCGAGGCTCTCACTGACGTTGTAGACGATGTTGGCGACCATTGCGAAGTCGCCCTTTGACCAGGTCTGCTGCTGAGCCTGGGTCACCGCCGCAAAATCAGGTGTCTCATTCATCTCTCGCTCCTTTCGGCATTTCCTCGACCGTATCGCCTCAAGCCCTCGCCGTTCGATGCATTGACCACACTCTGGGGTGGTCAATGCATCGAACGGCGATGTACAGGCGTCTTTTCGGCATTAATCTGGGCCGATGCGGATCGGCGTGCTCACTGGCGGGGGGGACTGCCCGGGGCTCAACGCGGTTATCCGGGCGATCGTGCGCAAGGGGGTTGAAAGCTCCGGCCACGAGTTCGTCGGCTACCGGGACGGCTGGCGCGGTCCGCTCGAGCGCGACACTCGCCCGCTCGGCGTGCCTGAGGTGCGCGGCATCCTGCCTCGCGGAGGCACGATCCTCGGCTCCTCCCGCACCAACCCCTTCAAGGAGGACGGCGGCGCCGAGCGGATCGCGACGAGCCTGCGCGAGGAAGGCGTCGACGGGCTGATCGTGATCGGCGGCGAGGACACGCTGGGCGCCGCGGCCCGGCTCCACGGCGAGCACGGGATCAACGTGGTCGGCGTGCCGAAGACGATCGACAACGACCTCAGCGCCACCGATTACACCTTCGGCTTCGATACCGCGGTCAACATCGCGATGGAGGCGATCGACCGCCTGCACACCACGGCCGACAGTCACCACCGGGTGCTGATCGTCGAGGTGATGGGCCGTCATGCCGGCTGGATCGCCTTCCACTCCGGTCTCGCCGGTGGCGCCAACGTGATCCTCATCCCCGAGCTGCCCTTCGACGTCGAGCGGGTCTGCGAGTTCGTCGGCCGCCGCTTCGAGAGCAACTACGCGCCGATCCTCGTCGTCGCCGAGGGGGCACAGCCCGAGGGCGGCATTCCCGAGGCCCAGGACGACAAGCTCGACGAGTTCGGTCACGTGCGGCTCGGTGGCATCGCTCACTGGCTGGAGGGCGAGATCGAGCGGCGCACCGGCAAGGAGGCGCGGGCGACGGTGCTCGGCCACGTGCAGCGCGGAGGTACCCCAACTGCCTTCGACCGGGTGCTGGCGACGCGCTTCGGGCTGCACGCGATCGACGCGGTCGATCGCCAGGAATGGGGCAAGATGACGGCCTTGCGAGGAACTGACATCCAACTCGTCGAGCTGCAAGAAGCCACCGCAGAGCTGAAGACTGTGCCGGAGTCGTTGTACGGCGAGGCGGAGGTTTTCTTTGGCTGAGACTGAGGCGGGAGAGGGGCGGGCAGGCCTCTCGCCTGACAAATCGCCGCCGGAGGGGCGGCGACTTTGAGTATCCGCCAGTCGAGAGGCCTGCCCGCCCCTCTTCACACCTTGATCCAAGCCGTGACCGCAGCTATGGCCGCATGCGGTCTGCTGATAGCTGTCGTGGGCTGTGGCGAAGACGAAGGCGTGGCGAAGGGGGCGACCGTGACCGCCTACGTGGTCGAGCCGCTCTGCGTGGAAGCGGAACGGGAGCTGGAGAGGCAGCGCGGGCGGGCTGGGGAGCTGCGGGTGGAGGCAGTCTGTTTGGCGAGTCCCAGAAGCTCCAAGAAGCTCGATCTCGCGGCGATCGGGAGCAATGCTCGGCAGGCGACCGAGGATTCGACAGCTGTCGCTTACATAGAGCCGGCCGACCCGAAAGCCTCCCGCTTCTCCGATCCGATCCTAGAAACCGCCAGCATCGCCTCGATCAGCTCGAGCTCCGGCTCAAAGGCGATGGCACAGGTCCTCCGAGCAATCGCAGCTGCCGACTCAGGCTCCCTGCGTGAGTCCGTGAGCGAGTCCTTGGAATAGCTGCGCGAAGGAGGGGCGGGCAGCTCTCGGGACTGGCTTCGAGAGAGCTGAGTCGGCAAGGGCGGGCGGCCGTCCCCGGGGCTGGCGGATACTCAAATTGCCGGGCTCGTGAGCCCGGCAATTGTCAGACACGGGGACTGCCGCCCGCCCATCCCCTAAAGCAAACTCTCTAGCGCCTCATCCAATTCCGGGTGCTTGAACTTGTAACCAAGATCAAGTGCCCGCCGCGGCATCACCCGCTGCCCGCCCCTGAGAACCTGCCCGAACTCCCGGCCGTACATCAGGTCCAGCGTCAGCCCCGGAATCGGCAACACAGCCGGCCGCCCAAGCGCCTTGCCCAGCGCCTTTGAGAACACCTGGTTCGTGACCGGATTGGGCGCGGTCGCGTTGACAACCCCGCTCACCCTCTCGTCATCGAGCGCCCAGAGCAGGATGCCGATCTCATCGTCGATGTGGACCCACGAGACGTACTGGTCTCCACCCGCCAGCGGGCCGCCGACGCCGAGCTTGAACGGCGTCAGCAGCTGCTTGAGGAAGCCGCCGCGCGGGTCGAGCACGTGGCCGGTGCGGACGATGACCAGGCGCACGCCGGTCGCCTCGACCTCGTGCGCCGCCTTCTCCCACTCGCGCACCACCTTGGCGTCGAAGCCCTCGCCCGGCTCTGCCGACTCGTCGACGATCGCCTCGCCGCGGTCGCCGTAGTAGCCGATTGCCGACTGGTTGACCAGTGCCCGCGGCTTGCGCTCGAGGCCGGCAATCGTGCCGACGAGGTTGTGGGTGCCGGTGCGGCGGCTCTCCATGATCCGCTGCTTTGCCTCATCGCTCCAACGCTGGTTGATCTTCTCGCCGAGCAGGTTGACGACCGCGTCCACGCCGTCGAAGGCGGCTGTCGGCGGACGTTCCAGGGTCGGCTCCCAAGCGTGCCATTTGACGCCCGGGTTGGTGCTGCGCGCCCGCTGCGGGTCGCGGGTCAGGCCAATGACCGTGTCGCCCCGGACCAGCAACGCGTCGCACAACGCCGCGCCGATGAAGCCGCTGGCGCCGGTGACGAGGACCTTCACTGCTGGGCGATCTCCACGGTCGAAAAGGTCCCGGTCTCCTCGTTGAAGCGCGCGATGCCCTCGCGCTTGGCCTCCTCGACCACCGCCGCCGCCACTTTCGGCGCCACGTCGCGGTTGAAGACGCTGGGCACGATGTAGTCCTCGGAGAGGTCGTCCTCGTCGACCGTTTCGGCGATCCCCCGGGCCGCGGCGAGCTTCATCTCCTCAGTGATGCGCGGCGCGCCGGCGTCGAGGGCGCCGCGGAAGACGCCGGGGAAGCAGAGCACGTTGTTGATCTGGTTGGGGTAGTCCGAGCGGCCGGTGGCCATGATCCGCACGTGGGGGGCGGCGTCCTCGGGCATCACCTCAGGGTTTGGGTTGGCCATCGCGAAGACGATCGCGTCGTCGTTCATCCTGGCCAGCGACTCGGCCTTGATCGTGCCCGGGCCGGAGAGACCGATGAAGAGGTCCATGCCCTCGATCACCTCGTCGGGCTGCCCGCTCAGCTTGTCCGGGTTGGAGCTCTCCGCGTACCAGCGCTTGATGCCGCTCATCTCGCCGGACTCATAGTCGGCTCGCTCGGTCGAGAGCGCGCCCTGGCGGTCGCAGCCGACGACGTGGGTAACTCCGGAGGCGAGCATCATCTTGGTCACTGCTACCCCGGCGGCGCCCAGGCCTACCACCAGAACGCGCAGCTGCTCGATCGGCTTGCCGACGATCTTCAGCGCGTTGAAGAGCGCCGCCATGGTCACCACCGCGGTGCCGTGCTGGTCGTCGTGGAAGACGGGAATGTCGAGCGACTCCTTGAGCCGGTCCTCGATCTCGAAGCAGCGCGGGGCGGAGATGTCCTCGAGGTTGATGCCGCCGAAGGTGGGCGCGATCAGCTCAACCGCCTTGATGATCTCCTCCGCGTCCTGGGTATCGAGGCAGATCGGGAAGGCGTCGACCTGGGCGAACTCCTTGAAGAGCATCGCCTTGCCCTCCATCACCGGCATCGCCGCCTCCGGCCCGATGTTGCCGAGCCCGAGCACGGCGCTGCCGTCGGAGACGACGGCCACGGTGTTCTTCTTGATCGTGTACTCGAAGGCCTTGGCGCGGTCGGCGTGGATGTCCTGGCAGACGCGGGCGACACCCGGTGTGTAGGCCATCGAGAGGTCGTCGCGGGTCTTCAGCGGGTACTTGTTCTCGACCGAGATCTTGCCGCCGCGGTGCATCTGCATCGTGCGGTCGACGTAGTCGAGCACCTTGGCGCCGCGGGTCGAGCCGATCCCGCGCAGGATCCGCTCCCAGTGCTCGCGATCCTGAGCGTCGATCGTGAACTCCCGCACCCGCTTGCCCTCGGCGCCGGCGCCCGGCACGAGGTCGACGCCCTGCAGCTGCCCGCCCGCCTCGGCGATCACCGCGGTGAGCTTGCCGAGCGGCTCCTGCCGCGCGTCGAGCTCGACCCGGATCGTGACGCTGTACTGGGCGCTGACAGCCATGGGCGGCTATCGAATCAGATTCGTCCTCTCTGGCGTCGACCCCGGTGCCTGGCCGCAGAAGCCGTCAGCCGGAGGTGGCGCTGGGGTCGAGGTAATAGACCGGTCTCACGGGGAGCAGCCGACGGCCCTCCTCGTCGATCCGGTCGAAGTGCTCGAACCAGAGGTCCAGCAGGGCATCGCCGTCGATCAACGTCACGCGGCGTGAGGTGCGCCGTCCGAGCGACGAGCAGTCGGTCGTGAAGCCGCCTAGCGAGATGTAGACGCCGACGTCGTTGGGCTCCACGAGGGATAGGAAGGAACGCAGCTCTTCCTCCGTGGTCTTGCGGTCGAGCCGCCGCTTCACCTGGCCCTTGATGCGCGGACCGGCGACGCCCAGCGGATCTCCCTGGGCGAGGAGATCCAAGCCCCCGTCCTTGCCCCTGGGCGCGATCCAGACGATGTGGTAGCCCATGCCTTCGAGGAGCTTGCCGACGAGATCCTGGAAGTCGTAGGGATTGACCGCCTCCGCGAGGTATCTGAGCATGTGCTGACGGGCGTTTTCCTCCGCCTCCTCGAGGGTGGTCGCTGCGATCAGCCCTTCGTCGCTGGCATCCCCTACCTCGCCGTCGCTCGCGCCGCTGTCCACGGGTTCAGGCTGGCTCGCCTTCCACTCGTTGTAGAGGCGGCTCGACTCACGAAAGAGCTGCTCCGGGTCGGCGAACGAGTCAAGCGCGTCCTTGCCGTCCGTCGTCAGCGTCCAGGTCCCGCTCCTCTTGCGAAGCCAGCCCGCCTTCACCGAGGCGATCGTGGCGAAGCGGACTATCTTCGGGAAGCGGACCAGGTCGGGGTTGTTGGGGAAGCGGGACTTCTCGAACTCGGTCAGCTCCATCGCTGCTTCTAGCCGGCCGATGGCGTCCTTTGCCTGCAGCCCTTCGGGCTCGCTTGCGAGGATGCGAAACAGGTTCTGGAGGATTTCGCCGCGGCGATGCGTGGTGACGTTGGCCATCCTCGTAACGCTATGCGAGGAGGCGCGCGTATGCATCTCGGTAAGGCGTCGGACTCCATCGGGTCCTGCACGGTCGCCGTCATTGAGTGACGGTTTTGAGTGACGTTGCTTTTGCCTGAGCGGCGGCGCCTAGAATCGCCTGTCCATGGCCGTCATCGCTCTCCTCCTCTACGGCGCATATCTGGCCCTCACCTTTGGGGTTCGGGTGGCGATGCAAGTCCGTCGCACGGGTTCCACCGGAGTTCACGGTATTCGCAGGGATGCCGGCCCCCTCGAGCGGGTCGCCGGCGCCCTCTTCGTCTTCTCCTTGCTGGCTGGGTTCGGGGCCCCGCTGCTCACTCTCCTCGGCGTGCTCGATCCGGTCCCGGCGCTCGATGGGACAATGGGCCACACGGTTGGCTTCGTGCTCACCGCGAGCGGGATCCTCCTCACCTTCGGCGCCCAGGTCGCGATGGGGGACGCCTGGCGGATCGGTGTCGACCCCGAGGAGCGCACCGACCTCGTCACCGAGGGCCCCTTCCAGCTCGTCCGCAACCCGATCTACAGCGCACAGGTACCGACCGTCCTCGGCCTCCTTCTAATGGTCCCAACGCCCTTGCCCTTGCCGGTTTCGCCTGCATCGTGATCTCGATCGAGATGCAGGTCAGGCTCGTCGAGGAGCCTCATCTGTTGCGGACCTTCGGCAAGAGCTATGCCGACTACGCCTCGCGCGTCGGCCGTTTCGTCCCCGGGCTGGGACTGCTCAACCTTCGATGACCCGAGCCAGGTCGGTAGCGGATCGCCACCGTCCTCTGGGGCGAGCTTGTCGAGGTGGCGCCTTATTCCCGGTATGCGGGAAAAAGGCGCCACTCCACACCGGGCAGTCGCCGAAATTGCCGAGAGGCAGCACGGCGTGGTCTCTCAAGCGCAGCTGCTCAGCGCGGGACTCAGTACGAGCGCGATTTCCCGCCAGGTGGCCAGCGGTCGGCTGTATCGAGTTCATCGGGGGGTATACGCCGTCGGTCATCCGGGGATTTCTCAGTACGGAAGGTGGATGGCGGCCACCCTCGCCTACGGGAAGGCTGCAGCTGTCAGCCACAGAAGCGCGGCAGCCCTGTGGGAACTGCTGAAGCCGTTCGACGGGCCAGTCGACGTGGCGCTTCCAGGCGTTGGAGGCAGACGGCCACGCAAAGGCATTCGACTGCACCGCTGCCCTTCGTTGCTGTCCAGTCAGGTGACTCGTCGCAGGCGCATCCCGGTGACGACGCCCGCGAGGACCATCGCCGACCTTCGCCCCGGCTTGCCGGCGGTGGAACTTCGTCGCGCGATTCGCCAGGCGGAGGTGCTCGGGCTGGTCATCGGTCCAAGCAGCGAGCCCGACCGCACGCGCAGCGAGCTCGAGCATCTCTTCCTCCGGCTATGCCAGCGGCACGGTCTGCCGCCACCAAAGGTGAATATGAGGATCGGGCGCTTTACCGTCGACTTTTTCTGGCCCCGACAGGGGTTGGTGGTCGAGACCGATGGCTATCGCTTTCATCGAGGCAGAATTGCGTTCGAGGACGACCACGCCCGTGAGCTGGAGCTCCGCACGCGGGGAATCGACCTGATGCGACTCAGCTACCGGCAGGTCACGGCCGAACCGGCGCGGGTTGCAGCCGCGGTTCGCGACGCCCTCGCGCCATAGAGTTGGCGACGATGGCTGCTGACGCGCGCGAGCTCTTTCTGATCGACGGCAACTCGCTGGCCTACCGGGCTTTCTTCGCCCTGCCGGAGTCGATTGGGACGAGCGACGGGCGGCCGACGAACGCGATCTACGGACTGGCCTCGATGCTGGTCAAGATCATCGACGAGCACGCTCCGGCTGGCGTCGTCGTCGCCTGGGACGCGGGGATGTCGGGGCGCGAGGTCACCTATGACCTCTACAAGGCGCAGCGCAAACCGCGACCCGACCTGCTGCGCGAGCAGTGGCCGCACCTGATGCCGCTGGTCGAGGCCTTTGGCTACACCAACGTCAAGGTCGAGGGCTACGAGGCCGACGACGTGATCGCCTCGCTGACCCGCCAGGCCCGCGAGCAGGGCATCCCGGTGATGGTCGTCACCGGCGACCGCGACGCCTACCAGCTGGTCGGCGAGGGCGTGCGCGTGATGAGCACCTCGCGCGGCATCACCGAGACCAAGATCTACGACAGCGAAGCGGTCGTCGAGCGCTACGGAGTCGCCCCGGAGCTGATCACCGACCTGATGGGACTGCGTGGCGACACTTCGGACAACATCCCCGGCGTCCCGGGCATCGGCGAGAAGACCGCTACGCAGCTGCTGCAACAGTTCGGCGACCTCGAGGCAGTGCTGGACAGCGTCGAGCAGATCTCCGGCGCCAAGCGCAAGCAGAACCTGCTCGAGCACGCCGACGACGCCCGCCTGTCGAAGCAGTTGGCGACGCTGCAGTACGACATCGAGACGGGCGTTGAGCTGGCCGACGTAATGGGCTCCGAGCCGGACCGGGGCGCTCTGCGCGATTTCATGCGCGAGTTCGAGCTGCGTGCGGTGATGGAGCGCCTCGAAGAAGCGCTGCCCGAGGGTGACGCGGTCCCCGGGCGCAGGGTCGAGACCGAGCTCGAGGTGGCGGTTGAGGAGGGGTCGGCTGCCGACCTCGCCATGGAGAAGGGGCCGATAGCCCTGGCGATCGAGGGCGAGCGCTGGGCCGGCGCCGAGGGGGAGCGGATCCTGGTTGGCTCGGCCAGCCTCGAGGAGCTCGCCGCCGCCGTGGCGAAGCGTCCGCTCGTCGCCCACGACGCCAAGTCGCTCGGTGGCGGTCGCCATGGCCTGCTTGGCGCGGCCGCGCGCGAGGGCGCCGAGCTGCAGCTCGACCACGACACGATGCTCGCCGCCTACCTGCTCGAGCCCCAGCGCCGCACCTATGACCTGACGGAGTTGGCCGCCGATGCGGGGATCGGCATCGCAGCTGCCCCGGAGCCGAGCGCCGACGCCGACGACGGCCAGCTCTCGCTGGAGGGTGAGGAGGGCGAGGCCGGGCTCGATCCGGCCGAAGAGGCTCGCCTGGTGGCGGCGCTCGCCGAGCGGCAGCGCCCGCGCATCGACGAGCTCGGCCTCGAGCAGCTGTTGCGCGAGGTCGAGCTGCCGCTCGTCCACGTCCTCGCGGCGATGGAACGCGAGGGCCTGAAGCTCGACGCAGAGCGCCTCGCCGAGGTCGGCGCCGGGTTCGGCGAGCGCATCGACACCCTGGAGAGGGAGATCTACGAGCTGGCCGAGGAGGAGTTCACGATCGGCTCGCCGCAGCAGGTCGGCCGGGTGCTCTTCGAGAAGCTGGGTCTTACTCGCAAGCGGCGCGGCAAGACCGGCTACTCGACCGACGCCCGGGTCCTCGCCCAGATCCGCGACGAGCACCCGATCGTCGAGAAGATCGAGCAATGGCGCGAGCTGACCAAGCTGAAGAACACCTACCTCGACTCGCTGCCCGATCTGATCGATCCGCAGACCGGCCGCGTACACACCACCTTCAACCAGGCGGCGACGACCACCGGCCGCCTCTCGAGCACCAACCCCAACCTGCAGAACATCCCGATCCGCACGGAGATCGGCCGGCCCGTGCGCGCCTGCTTCGTCGCCGAGCCCGGCGCCCGCCTGCTCTCGGCCGATTACAGCCAGGTCGAGCTGCGGGTGCTCGCCCATGTCGCCGACGAGAGCGTGCTCAAGGAGATCTTCCACGCCGGCGAAGACGTCCACGCCGCGACGGCGGCCGAGGTCTTCGACATCTCCCGCGAGGACGTCGACGTCGGCCAGCGCTCGAAGGCGAAGATGGTCAACTTCGGCATCGTCTACGGGCTGACCGGCTTCGGGCTCGCCGACCGGCTCAACATCCCGCGCAAAGAGGGTGAGGAATTCGTCTCGCGCTACCTGGAGCGCTTCCCCGCGGTGCGTGCCTTCCGCGAGCAGGTGATCGAGCGGGCTCAGGAGGAGGGCTTCGTGACGACCCTGATGGGCCGCCGCCGGCCGATTCCCGAGCTGCGCTCCGGCAACCCCAACACCCGCCGCCTCGGTGAGAGGCTGGCGGTTAACACGGTGATCCAGGGCACCGCCGCCGACATCATCAAGGTGGCGATGGTGTGCTGCCAGACGGCCCTGCGCGAGGCCGGGACGCAGACTCGCCTCGTCCTGCAGATCCACGACGAGTTGCTCTTCGAGGGACCTCCGGAGGAGATGGAGGGCGCGGTCGAGCTGGTGCGACGCGAGATGTGCGCCGCCTACCCGCTCGACCCGCAGCTCGAGGTCGACGTCGGCGTCGGCGAGGACTGGCTCGACGCCAAGTAGCGCTCAGCTGTCGAGTGGATCGTCGCCGCCCGAGCCGGAGCCCGAGCCCGAGCCGCTCGAGCTCGAGCCACCGCCATCCAGCTCGATCTCATCTTCGATGGTGGGTAGGGAGCCGTCGCCAGGACCGGAGCGATCCTCGAGGTCAGCGTCGCCGCCGGAGCCGCTGCCCGGCCCTGAGGAGTCGCTGCCCGGACCCGAAGAGCCGCCACCCTGCTTCAAGGAGCCTCGCTGAGCGCCGCCCCCGTTGGCACCGTCGCCGTGCGACGGGCCGCTGCGATCGACGGAGCCACTGCCATCTCCCGGGCCGCTGCGGTCGTCGAATCCATCCGGGCTCCCGCTGCGATCCTCCTCGAGGTCCTCGAGCCGCCGGTCCTCGCGGTCTCGATCGCTGCCTGGCCCGGAGTCGCTGTCGTCCTCCTCGTCGCGATCTCCTCGACGATCGTCTCCACTGTTGCTTCGCTCACCGCCGCCCGGACCGCGGTTCTCCTCACCGGTATTGCTCGCGAAGTCATGCCCACCAGATGCAGCCGCATTCGCCTGCGGGCTCGCTACCGGCGACGCGAGATCGTCGCCCGCTACCCGCTGCGCCTGCGCCCCAGCCTGGTTGGATCCCTCGCGGGTCTCCTGCACGGCAACCCCGGTGCCGACCGCGCCGGCGACCAGAACGGTCGCCGTTGCGGCCTTCAGCGCCGCTCCGGCCCCGGCGCCACCCGCCCCCGCGGCGCCCGCGGTGGCAATCTCGGCCCCGCCCACCGCCCCGCCGGCCAGCAGGGTCTTGAGCAGCGGCAGGGGCAACATCAGGCCGAGGCCATCGCGCAGCGCCCGCCGTGCCCGATAGATCGCCTGACGGGCAGCGCCGCCGCTGAGGCCCAGCGCGGCAGCGATCTCCTCGTGACCGAGGCCTTCCAGCTCGCGCATCACGATCGCCGCTCGCTGCGGCTCGGGCAGCGATTGCAGGCGGCGCATCAGGTCGGCGAGCTCCTCGCGCCGCTCCAGCTCCTCGGCCGGGTTGGCGCTGCCGGCGATCGCCTCGGCAAGCACCTCGGGAGTGGGAGGGTGGTCGCGCAGCTCGTTGAGCGCGGTGTTGCGGACGATCCGGAAGAGCCAGGGGCGAAGCTCGATCTCGGCGGCGGTGTCGCGCAGCGCCAGCAGCGCCTTGGAGAAGGCGTCCTGGGTGACGTCCTCGCCACGCGAGCCGACGATCGCCGCCGCGTAGCGGGTAAGCGGCCGGCCGTAGCGGCGCACGATCTCCTCGAAGGCCGTCTCATAGCCCTCGCGAACGAGCGAGACCAGGCGCCGGTCCGGCTGCGTACGCAGGGCCGGGCCGAGGACGAAGCGGGCGGCGAATCCCTCTGCTGGCGGTGGCATCTGCGTCTCGGTTGTCCTTTTTCGAGTACTGATATGACAGCAGGGCATCCACCTCGGCTGGTTCGTCCTTGGTTGCCATATCGGCAAATAAGGACGAAGTCAGCGTGGGTGGCGCCCCTCTATCGCTCAAACACATGATCGAAGCGAAGATCACGCGGATGCCGGATTGGAGCCATGGATAGGGGGCTCGCCGTCCTCTTGACCGCCGGCGCCGGCGGCCTGATCGCCCTGCAGGCGCCGATCAACGCCGGTCTGGGTAAGGCGACGGGCAGCCTGGCGGCGGCGCTCGTCTCATTCGTCGTCGGCACCGTCGCGCTGGCGGCGATCGTCGTGCTCTCCGGCAAGGCGGGCGGGCTCGGCTCGACCTTCGACGTCAGCTGGTACTACCTGCTCGGTGGGCTGCTCGGCGCCGTCTACGTCGCCAACGCGCTGATCGCGGTCTCGGTGATTGGCGCCGGCGGAGTCGCCGCGGCGACGATCACCGGCCAGCTGATCGCCTCGGTTGCGATCGACCGGCTCGGCCTATTCGGCCTCGACGAGGTCGCGCTCAGCCCCGAGCGTGTGGTCGGCGTCGTGCTGCTCCTGGTCGGCACGTTGCTGGTCGTGCGCTGAGCCACTCGACGCGAACTCCGGCGGGGCGATCTGCAGGTAGTGGCCGAAGGACCACTCGACGAAGCGCTTGGCACCCAGCATGCGGACCAGCGGCCCCAGCAGCCTCGGCGGGATCCTCGGCACGAGGCGCTGCACGTGCAGCATCCAGCGGAACTTCCACTCGTGCGAGTCGTGGAACTCGGCGTAGCGGAGAGCCGCCTGCTCGCGGCTCTGCCAACCGTCGAGGACACCGCGCAGCTCGCGTCCCAGGGCGATGCCGAAGTAGAGCGCCGTGCGGATGCCCTCGGCGCTCAGCGGCAGGCAGTGGCCGGCCGAGTCGCCGGCGAAGAAGACACCGCCCTCGGTGGCGTGGCGCAGCTTGTGCGGGATCCAGTTGCCCTGGTAGCGGACACGCTCGGCGTCGAGGTCTTCGGCGAGCAGCTCGGTCGTCTCACGCACGTGGAAGCGCGGGTCGAAGGAGCCGACGCCGATGCGCAGCTCGTCGCGTGCCGGGAAGGACCAGCCGTAGCCGGCCGGCACGTAGCGCCGGTCGATCCAGACCTCGAGATCCTCGCCGGTGCCCGTGGGATGCACCTCGAGGCCGCGCGAGAGCGGCGCGTCGGGCGGTTGGAAGCCGTCGTCCCCGGCCAGCACGCGGCGCCAGCCGAGCGCGTCGACGACCAGCGGAGCGGCGATCGCGCCGCGGTCGGTGTCGATCGCGATCGCGCCGTCGCCATTCGCCGGCCGGGCGCGCCCGTCGACCTTGGCGGTCTCGAAGCGCGCATCGCAGTCGCGCCAGAGCAGGGCGCAGAGCTCGCGGTAGTCGAAGGTCGAGAAGGTGAAGGGCAGGCGGAAGCGCGAATCGCCGTGCGGGGTGTGCATCAGCAGCGAGTCGAAACGCTGGCGCTCGGCCTCCATCAGGCCCAGCGCTTCCATCCACACGGTCGGGATCCCACAGGCCGAGGTTTGCCGCTCGCCGATCTCGTAGCGGTCGACGACCAGCACCTCGGCCCCCGAGCCGGCCAGCTCACGCGCCACGGCTAGCCCGGCGAAGCTTGCGCCGCAGATCAGCACGTCGTAGGTCCCGTCCAGGGGAGTTCGCTCGTCGCCTCGTTTGGTAGCTCGGATCGGCACGACGCAGAGCGTATCTACCTGCAATTATCCCCCGCTGTGTCCGTGACCGATACGACCTTGACCCCTGCTCCTGACGCTCCCGCCGGTACGCCCGTCGAGGGCTCCGGTGGCCTGTTGCTCGAGATCGACGGCAAGGTCGTGCCCAACTACGCGGCGACGATGGTCTCCTTCGAGGAGGGCGACGTCGTCAAGGGCAAGGTCGTGCGCATCGACAAGGACGAGGTCCTGGTCGACATCGGCTACAAGTCGGAGGGGGTCATCCCCTCGCACGAGCTCTCGATCCGCAAGTCCGTCAATCCGGCGGACGAGGTCGAGCCCGGCGAGGAGATCGACGCCCTGGTCCTCACCAAGGAGGACACCGAGGGCCGCCTCGTGCTCTCCAAGAAGCGCGCCCGCTTCGAGAAGGCCTGGCGCCGCATCGAGGCAGCCGCCGAGTCGGGCGAACCGGTCGAAGGCAACGTGATCGAGGTCGTCAAGGGCGGCCTGATCCTCGACCTCGGGGTGCGCGGCTTCCTGCCCGCCTCGTTGGTCGATATCCGCCGTGTCCACAACCTCGACGAGTTCATGGGCGAGACGCTCGAGTGCAAAGTGATCGAGCTCAACCGCAGCCGCAACAACGTCGTCCTCTCACGCCGCGCCGTGCTCGAGGAAGAGCGCAAGGAGGTGCGCGAGCAAATCCTCGGACGCCTCGCGCCCGGCCAGGTCGTCGAGGGCAAGATCTCGAACATCGTCGACTTCGGCGCCTTCGTCGACCTCGACGGGATCGACGGCCTGATCCACATCTCCGAGCTTTCCTGGAGTCACGTCAACCATCCCTCCGAGGTGGTGGCGATCGGCGACGACGTGCGGATCAAGGTGCTCGACATCGACCGCGACCGCCAGCGCATCTCCCTGGGCCTGAAGCAGACCCAGGAGGACCCCTGGCAGCGGGTGATCAACGCCCACCGGCCTGGCGACGTGCTCGAGGGCCAGGTCACCAAGGTGGTCGCCTTCGGCGCCTTCGTCGAGATCCTGCCTGGGGTCGAGGGCCTGGTGCACATCTCCGAGCTCGCCGACCACCATGTCGAGAGCCCCAGCGAGGTCGTCGAGCCGGGCTCGACCCTCAACGTCAAGATCCTCGAGATCGACGAGGAGCGGCGGCGGCTCTCGCTGAGCATCAAGCAGGTCGAGGAGAAACGGATGGCGATGGGGGATCTGGGGGAGCAGATCGACGCTGCTGCGGCTGGCGAGGGTTCCGACCAAGGTTCAGGGGAATCGACCGCGAGTCCCGACGCAGGGGAGGACTCCGACGGATCGACCGCGGGTCCTGTCGACGCAGGGGACCCACCGCCTCCTGCGGTAGCTGAAGCTTCCTCGGAGGCGGTCCCCCCTGCGACGCCACCCGCGGAAGATGCGGGTGAGGCAACCGAGGAGCCCGCTGCCGAGGCGGAGGAGCCTGCTGCCGCGGATGCCCCAGCCGCCGCAGAGGGTCAAGCTGATGAGGCTCCGGCCGCTGAGGCTGAGGCACCAGCCGCCGAGGAGCCCGTTGCCGATGAGGCCGAGGCGCCTGTGGCTGAGACGCCGGAGGAGGCTGAAGAGGCGGAGCAGGAGGGGGAATCGGTCCAGGAGCGGCCGGATTCGCCCGATGACGCCGACGACGAAGCTGCCGGCGAGGACGCTGAGGCCGAGTCGCCCGCTGAGGAACCCTCCGAGTCCTAGCTCGCCGTGCCGCTGACTATCGGGTTGACCGGTGGCATCGCGGCCGGCAAGTCCGAGGCGCTGGCCGCCTTCGAGCGGCTGGGCGCCGCGACGATCTCCAGCGACGCCGTCGTTCACGAGCTGCTCGACTCCGAGCCGCTGCTGAGCAGGCTGACCGACCGCTGGGGAGCCGAGGTGGCGCCCGAGGGCCGCGTCGACCGCAACAAGATCGGCGAGATCGTCTTCGCCGACCCCGAGCAGCTCAAATGGCTCGAGGCGCAGATCCACCCTCTGGTCGGCGAGCGGATCGGCGCCTGGCTCGCCTCGCTGGGGGGGGACGCCGCGGTCGCCGTGGTCGAGGTGCCGCTGCTCTTCGAGTCGGAGATGGAGAAGGTCTTCGACACGACGGTCGCCGTCGTCACCGCCGACGAGCTGCGTCGCGAGCGAGCCGAGGCCCGGGGCCACGCGCTGGTCGGCGAGCGCGAGGCGCGACAGCTGGCCCAGGAGGAGAAGGCCGCCCGCGCCGAGCACGTGGTAAAGAACGATGGATCGCTCGAGGACCTCGAGCGGCGCCTGTCCGCGCTCATCGCAAAGCTGGAGGCGTGAGAACGGGCAGCGCCGTTAGGAAACGGAGAAGGCGACGCCTCCTGATTGGCGGCACGGTGCTGGCCGCCGGTATCGTCGCCGGCGTGTTGCTGGCGAGGGGGACGATCGACAAGGCGATCCAGGAGCTCACCTTGCCCCTGCGCCACGAGGACGTGATCCGCCAGCAGGCACGCGAAAAGGACGTCGACGCAGCGCTGATCGCAGCGGTGATCTACGCGGAGTCGAAGTTCGTCGACAGCACCTCCAGCGCCGGTGCCCGCGGCCTGATGCAGATCACCCCGGAGGCGGCGAACGAAATCGAGCGGCTCAGCGGCGGCACCACCTTCGAGCTTCACGACCTCGCCGATCCCGAAATCAACATCCGCTACGGGACCTTCCTGCTGGGCGAACTGCTCGATCGCTACGACGGCGACCAGGTCGCAGCGCTCGCCGCTTACAACGCCGGTCCCAGCAACGTCGAGCGTTGGGGCGGCAGCGAGCTGAGCCTGGACGGGATCCGCTTCCCCGAAACCCGCGCCTACGTCGAAGAGGTGCTCGAGAAGCGGGATGCCTACCACGAGGAGTACCGCAGAGAGCTGGGCTACCGATGAGCGAGGCGCCGAGGCCGCGGGTCGCTGCGCTGGCGCTGGCCGTCGGTCTCGTCCTGGCCGACTCCTCGATCGTCGTCCTCGCCCTGCCCCAGATCTACCGCGAGCTGGACACGAGCGTCGCCGGCGTGACCTGGGTGCTCGTCTCCTTCAACCTGGTGATTGCCCTCGCAGCCGTGCCCGCCGCGCACCTCGCGCGCCGGGTCGGCCCGGGTCGCGCGGCGGCGGTCGGGCTCGCGGTCTTCGCCGGCGCCAGCGCCGCCTGCGGCGCCTCGACCGAGCTCGGCACCTTGATCGCTGCACGCTGCGTACAGGCCCTGGGTGGCGCCGTGGCGGTGACCGCGGTGCTCGAGCTGCTGCCGGCCAGCCTCGGCTCCGAGCGCCGCGCGACGACGCTCTGGGTGGCTGCGGGCGCAACCGGCGCAGCTCTCGGTCCGGCGATCGGCGGCCTGCTCACCGAGCTCGTCTCGTGGCAGTCGATCTTCCTGGTCCAGGTACCGGTTGCGCTTGTCGCGGCGGTGCCGATCCTCGCCGTCGCCAGGCACGAGGCGGCCACCGGGGTGCTCTCGACCGAGCTGCGTGAGACGGGCCGCCCGCATCTGCTCGCCAACCTGGCCCTGGCGATGGTCTCGGCGGCGATCGCGGCGGCGCTCTTCCTGCTCGTCTTGCTCTTGATCGAGGGCTGGCGCCTGTCCCCGATAGGCGCCGCGATCGTGGTCAGCGTGATGCCGCTCTCGGCCTTGGTCGGCAGTCGCTTCGGCGGCGCGGTGCCGAGCGCGAGGGCGCGTGCGGCGGCCGGGGCGATCCTCGTCTCCGGCGGCCTCGGCGGCCTCGCCCTGCTGCCCAAGGCAGAGGTTGCGCTGACCGTGCCGCCGCAGATCATGGTCGGCATCGGCCTCACCCTGGTGCTCTCGGCGCTGACCGAGACTGCGCTTGCAGGCCGCGCCCCGCAGGCGATCCACGGCGGCTGGACGATCTCCGCGCGCCACGCCGGCGTCGTCCTCGGCCTCTTGGCGCTGACCCCGATCTTCACGGCCGACATCGCCGAACAGCGCCGCGACGCAATCGACGCCGGCACTGCGGTGATCCTCGACTCGCGCGTGCCGCCCTTGCTCAAGCTCGACCTTGCGCAGCGGATCCAGGATCGGCTCGAAGGAGAGCGGGGCAGGGTGCCGACGATCGGCTCTGCCTTCGATCCCCTGCCCGAGGATCAGGAGGAACGCGACGCGGTCGTGCAGCTGCGCGACGAACTTCAAGAGCAGCTCAACCGCGGGGCGACCCATGCCTTCAGCCCGTCCTTCGGCCTCGCGGCGATCCTTGGCCTGCTGGCGCTGATCCCGATCGGGCTGGCGAGGAGAATCGAGCTATGAGCGCCGAGAGCAGAGCGAGAGCGCTGGTGATCGGGGCCGCCGTCGCCGCGGTTGCCCTGGCCGGCACCTACCTTGCCGCCGGTGGTTCCTCCTACGCGCCGGCCAAGACACAGGACCCCTGCAAGGACCGGGCCTGGCGCAACCCGGAAGGGCTGGACCAGATCGCCGAGCAGTTCTCGCTCTCGGCGCTCGACGGCGCCGCCTGCGAGCTCGGCGTCACCCGCGAGGCCCTGGCGCGAGCGCTGGCCACGCCCGAGTCGCGGGAACGCTTCACCGAGCGCTACGGGATCGAGGACGCCCAGCTCGCGCGGGCGATTCGTGCTGGCCTGCTGCGCGCGGTCGACGACGCCGAAGACGCCGGCGCGCTCAACCCCCTGCTTGCCGTGCCCCTGCGCGAAACGATCAAGAGCATCCCGCTCAATCAGGCGATCGAACTGATCCAGAACGGCCGCGCGCTGCTCGACGAACTGCAGAGCTTCCTCGGCGCGGCCCAGGGCCTGCTCGAACAGTTCTTGCCGTAGTTATCTCTTGATCCGGAAGCTGTGCTTGCCCGGATTCCAGCTAACGCCCTCGCAGAGCTGTCCCGGGGTCGTGTCGAGCGAGCCGCAGAGCTTGACGATCGTCCCCAGGCGCGGCTCACGGCCGCCGCGCTCGAGCAGCGAGATCTCGGTGCGGTGCAGATCGCAGCGGAAGCCGAGCTCCTCTTGCGAAATGCCTTTTTTCTGGCGCGCTTTGCGCAGATTAATGGCGAAACGTTCGCGTGGTGTCATCCGGGCAATTCTCTGTCTGCGAAGACAGAAGCGCTACAGCCAAAACATTTACCGACAAAACCGCGCGTTTATATTACGGATCCCGCGCGAGTCGCGCACCAAACCACAGCAGCACCAGCGGATCAGGCGCGAGTCGCGCACCAAACCACAGCAGCACCAGCAGGTCACGCGCGAGTTGCGCGCCAAACCCAGAGCATCGCCAGCGGCTGCAGCGGCAGCCGTGCCCACAGCGCCCAGCGCGGTACCCGCTTCGGATCGAGACCCTCGATCCGCTCGGGGTTGACCGCCATGTGGACGTTGGCGGGAAACACGGCAAGCAGCAGGGCCAACAGCCACCAGCGCGCGAAGCGCCGCGTAGGCGGCGCCAGCACCGCGATGGCGCCGGCGATCTCGGCCAGGCCACTGACGACCACGGCCTCGCGCTTGGGGACGGCGGGCGGCACGATCGCTTCGTAGCTGCGCGGGATCGCGAAGTGCATCGCGCCTGCAAAGGCGAAGAAGCCGGCTAGAGCCTTCTGCGAGTGCGTCATCGTGCGGCAGTCTTTCAGGTTGGCCACCCCTCTGCTTCTAGCGAACTGCATCAAATTCTCTACCTGCCAGACCGAGAATTTGATGCAGTTCGTATGAGCGGGGCGGGTCGCTATGGTCATCGCGTGCCCGAGTTCAAGCTCAATCCGGCATACATGCCGACCGCCGATCAGCCCAAGGCGATCGCCGGCCTCGCCGAGGGCCTGGGCGCCGGTGAGCGCTTCCAGACGCTGCTCGGCGCAACGGGCACCGGCAAGACCTTCACCATGGCGGCGACGATCGCCGCCGTGCAGCGGCCCTCGCTGGTGATCGCGCACAACAAGACGCTCGCGGCGCAGCTCTGCAACGAGTTCCGCGAGTTCTTCCCGGAGAACTCGGTCGAGTACTTCGTCTCCTACTACGACTACTACCAGCCCGAGGCCTACGTCCCCGCCCAGGACCTCTACATCGAGAAGGACTCCTCGATCAACGACGAGATCGACCGGTTGCGCCATGCAGCGACCGCGGCGCTCTTCGCCCGCCGCGACGTGATCATCGTCGCCTCGGTCTCCTGCATCTACGGGATCGGCTCGCCCCAGGTCTACAACGAAAAAATGCAGCTCTTCAAGGTGGGTGAGGAAATCGACCGCGACGAGGTGCTGCGCAAGCTGGTCAAGATGCAGTACCAGCGTAACGACTCGGTGCTCGGCCGCGGCAGCTTCCGCGTGCGCGGCGAGGTGTTGGAGATCATGCCCTCCTACGCCGAGTCGGCCTACCGGATCGCGCTTTTCGGCGACGAGATCGAGGGGGTCCAGCACTTCGACCCGCTGACCGGCGAGATCCTCGACACGATCGACCACGTCTCGGTCTGGCCCGCCTCGCACTACGTCACCAAGGACGAGACCCTGGAGCGGGCGGTCGACGAAATCCGCGCCGAACTGAACGCCCGCACCGCCGAACTCGAGGGGGAAGGCAAGCAGCTGGAGGCGCACCGGCTGCGCCAACGCACGGCCTACGACATCGAGATGCTCAAAGAGCTCGGCTTCACCTCTGGGATCGAGAACTACTCGCGCATCCTCGACGGTCGCCCGCCGGGCAGTCCGCCGCACACGCTGGTCGACTACTTCCCCGACGACTTCGTCGTCTTCGTCGACGAGTCCCACCAGACGGTCCCGCAGATCGGCGGCATGTACGAGGGGGACCGCTCGCGCAAGCAGACCCTGATCGACTACGGCTTCCGCCTGCCCTCGGCGATCGACAACCGGCCGCTGAAGTTCGACGAGTTCCTGCAGCGGGTGCCGCAGCTGGTCATGGTCTCGGCGACGCCGGGCCCCTTCGAGCGGGCGGAATCGACGCGGATCGTCGAGCAGATCGTGCGGCCAACGGGGATCATCGACCCCGAGATCGAGGTGCGCGAGACGAAGAACCAGATCGACGACCTGATGAACGAGATCAAAGCCGCGGCCGAGGACGGCGACCGGGTGCTGGTCACCACCCTGACCAAGAAGATGGCCGAGGACCTGACCAACTACCTGCTCGAGTACGGCGTGCGGGTGCGCTACCTGCACTCGGAGATCGACACCCTGGAACGGATCCAGATCGTCCGCGACCTGCGCCTCGGCGAGTACGACGTGCTGGTCGGCGTCAACCTGCTGCGCGAGGGCCTCGACCTGCCCGAGGTCTCGCTGGTGGCGATCCTCGACGCCGACAAGGAGGGCTTCCTGCGCGGCGAGACCAGCCTCGTGCAGACGATCGGCCGCGCCGCCCGCAACGTCAGGGGGCGGGTGCTGATGTACGCCGACAAGGAGACCGAAGCGATGCGGGCGGCGATGCGGGAGACCGACCGCCGCCGCGCGATTCAGCTCGCCTACAACGACGAGCACGGGATCACGCCGGAGACCGTGCGCAAGGGCATCTCCGAGATGAGCGAGTTCCTGGCAATGGAGGACCGGGCGCCGCGCAAGCGGCGCACGAAGCGCGCCGCCGACTTCGCCAGCCCGGCCGAGCTGGAGCGCACGATCGTCTCACTCGAGGAGGAGATGCTGGCCGCCGCCGACGACCTGCGCTTCGAGGAGGCGGCGCGGCTCCGGGACGAGCTCAAGGAGCTGCGCCGCGACCTCGAGGGCATGCGCGCCGGCGCTTAGGCCAGGACCTTCGCTGCCTTGGCACTGTCCGCGTAGAACTCGCCGCGCACGATCTTGCCGTCGGCGAACTTGATCAGGTGGGCGAACGGTGACTCGAAGCTGCCGCTGTCGTTGCCCGCCCGCTGGGTGCCGCGCACCACGACCCACTCTCCGGCGTCGATGAACTCCTCCGGCTCGACGCTGAACGACGACCAATAGGTGGGGATCTGGGCGAAGTTCCCGATGATCTCATCGCGGCCGTGGGTGTCGCCGCCGAGCGGCAGCTCGTCTGAGGTGAGCCAGGTGCAGTTCTCGGCCATCATCTCCTTCAGCGCTTCCAGGTCTCCGCGACCAAAGGCCTCATAGGCGGACCGGGCTGTGTCGAGGTTCGACATCTCTCCTCCTTCGGGTCTTGACTAGCCCCCCACCCACCACTGACGGTACGCCGATCCACGGTGACTCGCAAGCGGTGGGTTCGGACCCACGACCAGTCCCATTAACCTCCGCTCGTGGCACTTGACGTAAGCGAGGCGACGTTCCAGGCCGAGGTGATCGAGCGCTCGCGCCAGGTTCCTGTCGTTGTCGATTTCTGGGCCGAGTGGTGCGGGCCCTGCCGAACCTTGACCCCGGCGCTGGAGGCGGCTGAGGCAGCGCGCGACGGGAGGGTCGTGCTCGCCAAGGTCGACGTCGACGCGAACCAGGCGCTCGCGTCCCGCTTCGGCGTGCAGGGCATCCCCGCTGTGAAGGCCTTCCGGGACGGGGCCGTGGTCGACGAATTCGTCGGTGCCGTGCCGAAAGCGAAAGTCGAAGCGCTCTTCGAGGGGCTGGTCCCCTCGCGCGCCGACGAGCTGCTCGCCGCAGGCGACGAGCTCTCCTTGCGCGAGGCAGCCGAACTGGAGCCACGGCGAGCCGACATCGCGGTCGCCCTGGCCAAAGCCCGCCTCGAGCGCGGGGCGGAGGACGAGGCGCTCGAAGCGGTCGGGGCCCACCAGGGCGACTTCGCCGCCGAGGGCATCGCTGCCCGAATCCAGCTCTCCAAGCAGGGGGTGGCGAGCGAGGCGCTCTCAGCGCTGGACCGCGGCGAGAGCCAAGCC
>DATNHC010000014.1:0-2036 GCA_035605155.1 Solirubrobacterales bacterium | reverse complement strand
TGGAACCGGGCCCCAGGGGGTGGGCGTCTCCCCGACGAGAGCCTGGGCGTAGGCGGCCGCCGTGACGGGCACGTCGCCGCGCTTGCCGTCGGCGACCACCAACAAGCCCGCCTCGCGGGCCGCCGCGCAGACCTCTGCGAGGGCTGCCCAGCCGGGAGCCCCAAGCCGCTCGAAGCAGGCGAGCTGGGGCTTGACCGCAGCGCACGCCGGTCCCGCCCGCTCGATCAGCGAGCGGCAATCGGCGACGACCGCCTCGGCAGCCAGATCGGCGGCCGAGGCGGTGGAGACGTCCGTCCCGGCCCCGGAGAGCTTCGACGGGTCGGGGTCGAGACCGAGACAGATCTGGCTGCGGCGCTCCTCAACGAGCGCCCCCAGCCGATCCGCAAAAGGAACTTGGCTCAGCCTTTGACCTTGGACTTCAGCGCCGAGCCAGCGGAGAAGCGCGGCACCTTGCCGCCCGGGATCGTGATCCTTTCGCCAGTGCGAGGATTGACCCCCTGGCGCGGACCGCGCTCAGCGACGTGGAACTTGCCGAAGCCCGTGAAGCTGACTTCGCCGCCCCCGCTCAGCGTGTCCGTGATCGCGTCGAGCACAGCGTCGACGGCGTCACTGGCGGCTTTCTTGCTACCCAGCCGCTCGTCGCCTGCAAGTTGGTCTAGAAATTCAGCCTTTGTCACGTCGAAGCTCCTCCGTCGGGGGTGGTTGAAATCGGGCGCAATCTAACAGCGTCCACGGCGTAAACACGCATGCGGACTCAGGATCCGGCGATGGTCATCTCGCCCACCAGCAGCGAAGGCGTGCTGACCGAGCCGCCAAAAGGAACCCAGCGCGCGTCGGCGCCGGTGGCGCGCACCGCCTTGAGCATCGAGACCAGGTCGCTGGCGATCGTGAACTCGCGCAGCGGCTCGGCCGGCTCGCCACCGCGGATCGCCAGTCCCGAGGCGCCAACGGAGAAGACGCCGGAGACCGGATTGACCCCTGAGTGCAGGCCGGCGACGTCGGTGACCAGCACTCCCTCACCGACCTCGCCCAGCAGCTCGGCGAAAGCAAGCGTCCCGGGCGCGACGAGCAGGTTGGAGGGCGAGACCGAGGGCAGGCTGCGGTAGCCGGCCCGGCCGGCGTTGCCGGTCGAGGCCGCTTCGCCGCGCCGCGCGGTGTATGTGTCGAAAAGGTAGGTGCGCAGCCTCCCTCCCTCGATAAGCGGAGTGCGACGCCGCGGCACGCCCTCGCCGTCGAAGGGCGCTGCGGAAAGACCGGCCGGCTCGAGCCCGTCGTCGTGGAGGACGAATGCCTCTCCGGCGATCTCCGCCCCGACTCGATCGGCGAATGGAGACCGGCCGCGCTGCACCATGCCGGCGCCCAGCGCTTTGCCGATCAGACCGACGAAGCTGGAGGCGACGGTCGGGTCGAGGACCACCGCGCAACTGCGCGACTCGGGCTTGCGGGCGCCGATCATCGCCGTCGCTCGCTCGGCCCCCTCGCGACCGATAGCCGCCGGGTCGAGCGCGGCAGGCCCCCGAGCAAGGTCGAAGCCAAGACCGGTCTCACGACCGTCCTCCCCCTCGGCCAGCGCCTGCACATAGCCATAGCAGCTGGTGCTCTCGTACTCGCCACCTTTCCCGGTCGAGGAGGCGATCGCAACCCGCTCGGCCGAGTCGGCGTAGACGGCCTGCTCGACCCCGGCGACCCGAGGATCGGCGTCAAGCGCGGCCCGCTCGATAGCCAAGCTCAGCTCGGCGACGTCGGCGATCGAGGTGGCGGCCAACGACGGATCGGTCAGCTCCAGCGCAATCCGTTCCGGTGCGCCTTTTGTGGCTATAGACCGTATAAGGCGCACCGGAACCTCTGTGGGGTTGGGAGGGCCGGCGAACTCGTCCTCGTCGGCGACGCGGGCGGCCTCGACGGCACGCCCGGCGAGCGCTGCGATCCCGGCCTTGCTGAGATCGGTGCCGAAGGCGTAGCCGAGCCGCTTGCCGATCCAGGCTCGCACCCCGATCCCGCGTTTGGTCGCCGCGGTGAGGCTCTCGACCTCGCCC
>DATNHC010000013.1:0-19001 GCA_035605155.1 Solirubrobacterales bacterium | reverse complement strand
ACACCTATCTGGTCAGGGCGGTTACGGCCTGGGCGTCGATTGGCAACCTGCTCGTTGAGGCTGCGCTTACTCGCCGATCAGCTCGATGCGATACCCGTCCAAGTCACGTCTGGAGCTGACGAGGTCCTGTCGCGACGGGTTAGTCGGTGGCAGCCCCGTATCGCCTTTGCGCCCGCGTGAGCTTGTCCCGGCCGTAAAAGCGCCGAGCCCACCACGAATCCGGTCGGGCCAATCTAAGGGACGCGATCCACCAGACCACGCCAATCGTTAGCCAGCCGGCCACGAAGAGGAGCCAATGCCGCTTCAACGCCGTGACGATCAGCGGGGCGGCAATCAAAACGACGAAAAGCGCGACCGTATACACGACCGCTACTGCTGTTGACGTTGCGAGCAGAGCCATCGCTGGAGTATCGCCATCACCCAGTGCCTTCAGGAGGCCCGGTGAAATCGGCGCTATCTATCTCAATTCGGTACCCGTGGGGTCCATCTTCCAAAGCTCACCGCCGAAACGGTAGTGCGCGAGCCCCTGGAGGGCCAAGCACCATTCATTACCGCTGAGCCCGATACCGCCGGACTTCCCGGAATGCGAGAAGCGTCCAGGCCACGGCGAAGACGATTCTGAATGCACGCTGTGGCTCCTCGTGAGTTATGACGGCAAAGAAGGCGCTGGTTAGCGCGAAGAAGGCCCAAACGCCGGCGACGTACTGCGGATGGCGCCGCATCCACGGGTCGACGCGGTTGACGCCGGTCGGTCCGGCCGGCGGTTCGTTCGTGCTACCCATCGGCGCTGGCCTCCGCCTCAATTATCTCGATGCGGTACCCATCGGGATCGCGCAGGAAGCAGATGCGGTGGCCCTCGGTGCGGCCGCCGGGGCGGTAGGGCGGCTTTTCGGGCTCGATGCCCTGGGCGGCGAGTGCCTTGAGCGTTCCGTCGAGGTCGTCGACCGCGAGGGCGATGTGGTTGTAGCCGCTGCCGTGGTCGTAGGAGTCGACACCGTGGTTGTAGGTCAGCTCGAGGCGCGGGTCTTCGCCGGGCAGGGCCATGAAGACGTTGATCGCCTCGTCGCCGATCGGCATGCGCCGCACCTCTTCGAAGCCGAGCGTCTCGTAGAAGGCGACCGAGCGCTCGATGTCGCCGATCCGGTAGCAGGTGTGCAGGAAGGCAGGCATATGCGGGCAAGGCTACCCGCCTGCCTACAATTTGCGACCGAATGCCGCGCAACACGCGCCTGCGCCGCCGCAGGGCGCACACCTCGCTGAAGAAAAGGCTGCTGGTCCCGCTCGGGGTCCTCGCCGCCATGCTGGCAATCGCCGGCGGCGTCGCCGCGAGCTGGGCGATCGACGTTTACGAATCGGCGCCGCCGCTCTCCAGCCTCAAGCCGGTGCAGAAGGGCCGCTCTTCGGCGATCTACGCGGCGGACGGCAGCCTGATCGGCTTCATCCAGTCCGAAAACATCCGCCAGCCGGTCCCCTCGCACGCCCTGCCGCAGACGCTCGAAGACGCCACGGTCGCGATCGAGGACAAGAACTTCTTCGAGCACGGCGCAATCGATCCGCCGGCGATCGTGCGGGCCGCTTGGAAGAACTTGATGGCCGGCGGCAAGCCGGTGCAGGGCGCCTCGACGATCACCCAGCAGCTGGTCCGCAACCTCTACATCCAGAATCCCGAAGAGACGATCGAACGCAAGCTGATCGAAGCGCACCTCGCCTACGAACAGGAGCAGGAGCACTCCAAGCAGGAGATCCTCACCGCCTACCTCAACACCGCTCCCTACGGCACGGTCGAAGGTGAGACCGCGGTCGGCGCCGAGGCCGCCGCCCAGACCTACTTCGCCAAGCCGGCGAAGGAGCTTGACCTGACCGAATCGGCGCTGATCGCCGGGCTGCCCCAGGCGCCCTCCGAATACAACCCCTTCCTCGACCCGCAGGCGGCGCTCGAGCGCCGCAACGAGGTGCTGAAGGCGATGGAGGAAGAGGGCTACATCAGCGTCGAGGAGTACCGCAGGGCGGTGGCGAGCGGCCTCGGCCTCAACCCCGGCCACAAGTACCGGACGATCAAGGACCCGTTCCTCTTCGACCTCGTCCAGCAGGAGCTGATCGACAAATACGGGATCAACACGGTCCGCAACGGAGGCCTCAAGGCCTACACGACGATCGATCCCGAGCTGCAGGAATACGCGCAGGAAGCGGTCGAATCGTGTGGGGTCTGCTATCCCGAAGGGGGCCCGGCTGCGGGTCTCGCCTCGGTCGACCCGGAGACCGGCGAGATCGTCGCGCTCGCCTCGACCGAAGGCTACGCCAGCGAAAACCAGTTCAACTACGCCTGGCAGGCGCATCGCCAGCCGGGCTCCTCGTTCAAGACCTTCGTCCTCGCTGCGGCGATCGAGCAGGGCGTCGACCCCGACAGCACCTACTACGACGGCACCTCGCCGAAGACGCTCGATCTTCCCTACGGCGGCACCTGGACGGTGAACAACGCCGAGCCAGGCGGCGGCACGATGTCACTCGCATCGGCCACCTGGCACTCGGTCAACGTGATCTTCGCTCAGCTCGACCTCGACGTCGGCCCCGAGGAGGTCACCAAGACTGCCCAGGAAATGGGCATCACCTCACCGCTCGAATCGGTGCCCGCCGAGGGAATCGGCGGCCTCGCGGTTGGTGTGACGCCGCTGGAGATGGCCAACGCCTACGCGACGCTGGCAAACGGAGGCATCCACCACGAGGCGACGGCGATCGACCGGGTCGAGTTCCCCGACGGCAAGGTCGACGAAACCAGCCCGGACGACGGTGAGCGAGTGCTCAGCGAAGGCGAGGCCTACGAAGTGACGCGCCTGCTCGAGGGTGTGATCACCCAGGGCACCGGGGCCGGCTACACGTACATGGGCTGCTCGGCGGCGGCTGGGAAGACGGGAACCTCGGAGGACACCTCGGACGCCTGGTTCGTCGGCTACACGCCGCTCTACTCGACCGCCGTCTGGGTCGGCCACCCGCAGTCGCGCGAACCGACCGGCTACGGCGGTCCTACTGCAGGTCCGATCTGGCGCTATTACATGGAATCCGCGGTCGCCGGCAACTGCCCGGAATTCACGGTGCCCTCCAGCCTGCCGGAGCTCTCCGGCCTGGAGAGCGACAACACCTCGTCCTCGTCGGGCGAAAGCGAATACGAGTACGAATACGAATACAGCGAAGAAGAAGCCGAGGAGGAGCCTTCGAAAGGCGACGAGGAGCCTGCCGACCCGGAAGCCGATGCCGAGCCCGAAGCCGCGCCGGACCCGGCCCCCGAAGCTGCTCCGGCGCCTGAACCGGCACCCTCACCGCCCCCTTCCAGCGGCGGGGGAATCGCGAGCCCGCACTGAGTCAGCCGACCCACGCCCGATACTTCCCCGCATGATCGTCGACTGCGCCGTCTACGAGCAGGGTCGGCGTCGGCCGGGAGATCTGACTCTCGAGGATGCCCGCAAGGCGGCGCGTGGGGACGGCGCCTTCGCCTGGCTCGGCGTGCTCGAACCGTCGGCCGAGGAGTTCGACTCGATCGCCCGCGAGTTCGACCTGCACGAGCTGGCGGTCGAGGATGCGATCAAGGCCCATCAGCGTCCGAAGGTCGAGCTCTACGGCGACACAATGCTGGTCGTCGTGAAGACGGCTCGCTACGTCGACTCCGAGGAGGTGATCGAGATCGGTGAGCTGCTGCTTTTCGTCCATCCCGGTTTCATCGTCAGCGTCCGACATGGCGAGGGCAGCCTGGCTGCGGTTCGGGAGCGAATCGAGCGGCGCCCCGACCTGCTCCGCCACGGCGCCGGCATGGCTCTTTACGGGATCCTCGACCACGTTGTCGACGGTTACGAAGTCACAGCTCAGGGGGTGGACGTCGACATCCAGGAAGTCGAGCGGCAGGTCTTCTCCGACGACGGGGGCAACCCGGCTGAGCGCATCTACAAGCTCGAGCGCGAGGTGCTCGACTTCCACGCGGCGGTGACGCCGCTTTCGGCGGCCGTCGACGAGATCGTCCGCGGTCACTATGAGGTGGTGCCAGACGATCTGCGCGAGTACTTCCGCGACGTCCACGACCACCTGCGCCGCGTGAGCAGGCGGATCTCCGACTTCCGCGACCTGCTCGGCAGTGCTCTGCACGCGAACCTGACGCAGGTCTCGGTTCGTCAGAACGAAGACATGCGCAAGATCTCCGCCTGGGTCGCGATCATCGCCGTGCCGACGATGGTGGCGGGCATCTATGGGATGAACTTCGAGCACATGCCAGAGCTCGAATCGCGCTTCGGCTATCCGGCCGTGCTGCTGCTGATCGTCGTCGTCTGCGCGGTCCTCCACCGGCGTTTCAAGCACGCCGGCTGGCTATAGGCCCTCGCTCGTCGACTCAGAGCCGGGCGATGACTCGCGGTAGCGATTCAGCGCGACCCCGGCCCAGATCACCTCGACGACGCCGAACGGCCAGGCACCAACGAGAAAGCCGTAGGCAGAGAGGAGGCAGCCGCAGGCGAAGCCCAGGGTGTAGCGGCGATCGCGTCGCTCCAGCGCGTACATCAAGACCATGAAGGAGACGGCGAGGGCGCCGAAGGCAGTCAGCACTCCGCCAGTCTGACGAGGTGGACGGCAGGAGCGCTGAAGGTTGACGGCTTGCTTCGCCCATATGGCGAGTAAGGGCGGTCAGCGCCAATCGCGAGGCTTCTTGACTTTGCCGATGGACATTGTGCTAGGGTGCCCGACCTCGGCTTTAGAACTAAGTCAGTCAAAAAAGTATTTGACTCAAGAAAGAAGGGGATTGGTTCATGCGCAAGGCTCGTAGGTCGTCCCGGTGGCGCCATTCAGGCATCGCGGTTCTCGCAGCGCTCGCTCTGGTCGCATTCGCGGTGGCCGGCTGTGGAGGCGGCGACGATTCCGCCACCGGCGCCTCGGGCGGCAAGCTCGACGTGGTTGGCTACTCGACCCCTGAGGCCGTCTACGAGGAAGCGCTCGAGCCCGGCTTCGAAGGGATGTCGGAGGGAGCGGACGTCAGCTTCAGCAATTCCTTCGGCGCCTCCGGTGACCAGAGTCGCGCGGTCGAGGCGGGCCAGCCGGCCTCCGTCGTGCACTTCGCTCAGGCCGGCGATATGAGCCGCCTGGTCGAGTCCGGCCAGGTCGCCGCCGGCTGGGACCAGCAGAAATACGACGGCATTGCCCAGGACTCGGTCGTCGTGATCATGGTCCGTAAGGGCAACCCAGACGGGATCGAGTCTTTCGACGACGTGCTGAGCAAGGACGTCGAGGTGATCACCCCCAACCCGTTCAGCTCCGGCTCGGCCCGCTGGAACATCATGGCTCTCTACGGCACCGAGCTGCACAAGGGCAAGTCGGACTCGGAGGCGCTTGCGACGGTCAAGGAGCTCCTCGAAAAGACCGTGGTCCAGCCCGGCAGCGCCCGTGATGCGCTTGCTGCCTTCACCCAGGGCGAGGGCGACGTGCTGCTCGGCTACGAGAACGAGGCGATCAAGGCCCAGGACGAGGGCGAGGAGATCGACTACGTGATCCCGCCATCGACGATCCTGATCGAGACGCCGATCGCGGTCACCAAGGGCGCACCAGCGGCGGCGCAGGCCTTCCTCGACTACATCTGGTCCGACGCCGGCCAGGAAATCTGGGCGGAGAACGGCTACCGGCCGGTCAACCAAGCGCTGATCGACCCGCAGCAGTTCCCGACCCCCAAAGACCTCTTCACGATCGCCGAGTTCGGCGGTTGGGACAAAGTCAACGACGAGTTCTTCGACGAGGAAACCGGCAAGGTTGCCGAGATCGAGAAGGAACTCGGGGTCTCGACGAGCGGCTGATGGAGGGTCACCCGGCAACCCTCACAACGGCACCACCACCCAGGGCAGGCTTGCGCCTGCCCTGGGCCGGCCTCGGCCTCGGCAGGGGCCTCGTCACCCTCTACCTCTCGCTGATCGTCCTGCTGCCCCTGGCGGCTGTCGTCGACGAGTCGCTGGCAAAAGGCGCGGGCGCCTTCTGGGATTCGGTAACAGGCAGCGAGTCGATGGCGGCGCTGAAATTGACCGTGATCTGCTCGCTGATCGTGGTTGCGATCAACGCGGTCTTCGGCACGATCATCGCCTGGGTCTTGGTTCGCGACGAGTTCCCCGGCAAGGGCGCCGTCAACGCGCTGATCGACCTGCCCTTCGCCCTGCCGACGATCGTCGCCGGCCTCACCCTGCTCACCCTCTACGGGGCGGAGAGCCCGATCGGCGTCGACGTCGCCTTCACCAGGATCGCCGTGGTGATGGCGCTCTGCTTCGTCACCCTGCCCTTCGTGGTGCGCGCGGTGCAGCCGCTCTTGATCGAGATGGACCGCGAGATGGAGGAAGCGGCGACCTCGCTCGGTGCCGGCGGCTTCACCGTCTTCCGCCGCATCATCTTCCCCAACCTGCTGCCCGGCATTCTCGCCGGCATCCTGCTCGCTTTCGCCCGGGCCCTGGGCGAGTTCGGCTCCTTGGTGCTGATCTCGGGGAACATCCCCTTCAAAACCGAGGTCTCCTCGGTCTTCATCCGCAGCCAGATCGAGTCGGGCAACGTCTCCGGCGCCGCCGCCGTCTCCGTCGTCCTGCTGGCGATCTCGCTGGCGCTGCTGGTCGCGGTCAGCTTCTTTGCGCGGATGGGAACGCGCAACAGCGAGCCAGGAGTGCTCTCGCGAGCCGTCAACCGCATCATCGCTCGCAGCCAGATCGGCGGGGACACATGAGCTCGCCGACGCCCGCCAAGTGGGGCCTGCGCACGCTCGCCTTCGGCTACCTCGGCCTGCTGCTCCTCGCCCCGGTGGCAATGATCTTCTACAAGACCTTCGAACACGGCATCGCGCCCCCGTTCGAAGCGATGACCTCGCCCGACGCGGTGCACGCGATCTGGCTGACGCTGCTGATGGTCGCCATCGCCGTGCCGCTGAACACGGTCTTCGGCGTCGGCTGTGCGCTGCTGCTCGTTCGCCACAAGTGGAAGGGCAACGCGATCATCGACGGGATCATCAACCTGCCCTTCGCCGTCTCCCCTGTGGTGATCGGCCTCTCGCTCTTCCTGCTCTACGGCAACGACGGCTGGTTCGGCCCGACCTTGGCCGAATGGGGCTTCGAAGTGCTCTTCTCGACACCGGGCATGGTGCTCGCCAGCGTCTTCGTCTCGTTGCCCTTCGTCGTGCGCGAGACGGTGCCGGTGCTGCAGGAGATCGGCACCGAGCAGGAGCAGGCCGCCTCGACCCTGGGCGCCAACGCCTGGCAGACCTTCTGGCGGGTGACCCTGCCGGCGATCCGCTGGGGCGTCGCCTACGGCATCGTGTTGACCACGGCCCGGGTGCTGGGCGAGTTCGGCGCCGTGACGATCGTCTCCGGCTCGATCTCGGGCGAGACGGAAACCCTGCCGCTCTTCGTCGCCAAGGCCTTCGAGCAGTTCGACGAGCAGGCTGCCTACGCCGGCGCGATCGTGCTCGCCCTGCTCGCTCTCACCACGCTGCTGCTGATGAGCATCGGTGGCCGGCGGACCAAGGCCGGCGCCAGCGGTCCGATCCCGATCGCGGGGGACGCCGCGATCTCAACGTCCGATACGAAGGAAGGTTCCTGATGGCAATCGCAGTCGAGGGAGCGTGCAAGCGCTTCGATGACTTTCAGGCTCTAGACAATGTCTCCATAGACGTGCCGGAAGGCTCGTTGACCGCCCTGCTGGGACCCAGCGGCAGCGGCAAGTCGACGCTGTTGCGGGCGATCGCCGGGCTGGAGACGCTCGACGCCGGTCAGGTGACGATCAACGGCGAGGACGCGACAGCGAAGCCGGCCCAGAAGCGCGAGGTCGGCTTCGTCTTCCAGCACTACGCGGCCTTCAAGCACATGACGGTGTTCGGCAACGTCGCCTTCGGCTTGAAGATCCGCAAGTGGTCCAAGCCTCAGATCGAGGCACGGGTGCACGAGCTGCTGCGCCTGGTGCAGCTCGACGGGCTCGCCGAGCGCTACCCCGACCAGCTCTCCGGCGGCCAACGCCAGCGCATGGCCCTTGCCCGGGCGCTGGCGGTCGAGCCGCAGGTGCTGCTGCTCGATGAGCCCTTCGGCGCGCTCGACGCCAAGGTCCGCAAGGACCTGCGCACCTGGCTGCGCCGCCTGCACGACGAGATGCACGTGACGACGATCTTCGTCACCCACGACCAGGAGGAGGCGATGGACGTCGCCGAGCAGCTGGTCGTGATGAACCAGGGGAGGGTGGAGCAGTCGGGCAGCGCCGACGACCTCTACGACCACCCGGCCAACGAGTTCGTGATGAGCTTCGTCGGCGAGGTCAACCGGCTCGGCGAGCACTTCGTGCGACCGCACGACATGCAGGTCGTGCTCGAGGCCGACGAGCGCACCGAGGAGGCGATGGTGCAGCGCATCGTCGCTCTCGGCTTCGAGATCCGGGTCGAGTTCGTGCTCGGCGATGGCACCGAGGTTTGGGCCCAGCTGACCCGCGCCGAGCTGCAGAAGCTCGAGCTGATCGAGGGTCAGATCGTCTACCTGCGGCCGGGGCAGGCCAAGAGCTTCAGCGGTGACTCGTCAGCATCCGGCGGCGATGGGGCCTCGACTCCCCATCGCTTCGACGGCGAAGACGACGCAGAGGTAACTGCAGCCGCCTGAAGGGGCGACGGGACGGGGCGCTCTCTTGCCGGGTAGCGCTCCGTCCCAACCGCCACCATTTTTATTCGATGCTATTCTTGAGTTAGATAGTCAATAAACACAAGAAAGGAGAGGCGATGAGCTCACCACCAGCCCACACGACGTTCGTCTCGCGCGGCAGGCTGAACGGCGTCCTGCGCCAGCAGCCGGTCGGAGGAGGACCCGTCAGCGGCGCAACTACCCAGCCGGGACGCGAGGGGCAGGGTGTCGACGAGCTCGACACCCAGGCCTTCGAAGCTCTCTATTACCGGGCCCGCCTGATCCTCGGCGAGTCCCTACCGCGTCCTGCGCGGTTTCAGATCCGCGGGCGTTGAGCGGGCCCCGCGGCGCCGAGCTTTGCTTGAGCCTGGCCCGCTCTTCTTGCGTCGTTCGAGCACTTCGCCAAAGGCCTTCTCGATCTCCTCAGCGAGAGCGAGGCGGAAGGTGGCGTTGAGGGCATCCGATGCGAGCGCTGGCAGCTGCTCGATCGCCTCGATGATCTCCGGCCAGCGGTCTTCGGGTCTTCCCGCCTCGTCAAAGGGCTTCCAGAGCTCCTCGAGGAAGAGGCGGACGAAGGCGCGGGCCGATGACTTGGAGTTGCCCGTCAGCTTCTCGATCGCCGTCAGCGCGGCGCTGAGCGGGATGCCCCGCCCGAGCACGTCTTCGGCCGCACGTAGGAGGGCGGGGCTTGTCGCTTCGTAGCGTCCTGCGTCGAGGGCCACCAGCAGTCCCAGCTTCTGGGCCTTGGCCAGCAGCCTGCCTTCGTAGGTTCCAAAGCGCTCGGCCAGCTCCTCACCCGTCAACACCTCAGACGTCTCTCCGGCGAGAGGGGCAGTGACCGCTTGACGCAGACCGACGAAGCGGTCCGCGTCGACGCCGTGCTCGCCGATCAGCCGCTCGATCGCGCTGAGCTTGAATCCCGCTCCCTGCATCTCCTGGATCAACCGCAGCCGGGCGACGTGCTCGGGGCCGTAGTAGCCGATTCGGGCTCGCACCTCGGGAGGAGGGAGAAGCCCGCGGGATTGATGATTGCGGATGTTGCGGACCGACATGCCGGTTTCGTGAGCGAGCTGCTCGATCGTCAGCTCGGCATTCTCGGAGTCGGTTGCGGGCCCTCTGTTGGATGCCATGGGGCAATGCTACCTGGTTTGATGTAACCTCATTTGAGGTAACTAAGTTTGAGGGAACCATAACCTTGCCTCCAAGCGGAAGAAGACGTCCATGAAGCTCAGCCCCGCGACACAGGTCCTCGCCGATTCAGCTCCCGCCGGTGGTGCGGCGCTCAGCGAGGTGGCGGGCGCGTCACTGGCGGCCGTCCTGCTGACCGCTCTGCTCCTCTACGTCGGCTTTGCCTACCGCGCGGGCCGCGTCGTCTGGCTGCGCCGGCTCGGCGCCTGGGCCGAGGGCTTCAGCGGCTATCCCCGCTGGGTTGCGATTCCGTCGGCGTTCGGAACGGGCTCGCTGATCGTCGCGCTCTTCGGCATGTACTGGGACATCTCGCTTCACATCGACGTCGGCCGCGATTCGGGACCGCTCGCCAATCCAGCCCACTACTTCATCCTGGCCGGCCTCTTCGGCATCTTCATCGCCGGCTTTCTGGCGATGGTCATGCCGGAGGGAAGGCCGAGCGCCTCGACGATCCGCCTCGGTCCTGACTGGTACGCCCCGCTGGGCGGTGTTCTGATCTGCGCCTGCGGTGCCTTCTCGCTGATCGGCTTCCCGCTCGACGACGTCTGGCACCGCCTCTTCGGGCAGGACGTGACGCTCTGGGGCCCGACTCACCTGATGCTGATCGGCGGCGCGGCGATGACCCTGATCGGCATCGCCGCGCTTACGGTCGAGGGGAGACGAGCTGCGTCGGCGAGCTGGGAGAACGGCGAGCCCCGGCACCTGGTGCTTGCCCGCACCGTCGCCTCTACCGGCGGGCTGCTGATCGGCCTCTCGACCTTCCAGGCGGAGTTCGACTTCGGGGTTCCCCAGTTTCGCTTCGTCTTCGAGCCGATGATGATCATGCTCTGCGCTGGGATTGGTCTTGTCGCCGCCCGCCTCTACGCCGGTCCCGGCGCGGCACTCGGGGCGGTCGGTTTCTTCCTCCTCATGCGTGGCGGACTCGCGCTCCTCGTCGGTCCCGTCCTGGGCGAGACGACGCCCCACTTGCCGCTCTACGTCGTAGAGGCGCTGGTCGTCGAGGCGGTGGCGCTGCGAGTGTCGGCCGAGCGGCCACTCGCCTTCGCGCTCTGGTCGGGGCTGGGAATCGGCACGGTCGGCCTTGCCGCCGAGTGGGCGTGGTCACACGTATGGATGCCACTGCCTTGGCCTTCCGCGCTGTTTCCCGAGGCTGCGATTCTCGGTCTGGCGGTGGCGTTGGCAGGGTCGGTGCTCGGGGCGTGGATCGGCACGCGGCTCTCGGTGTCGCCCGGTCGCAGCCGTCCCCCTCTGCGGTGGGCCGCCTGCGGCGCAGCCGCGGTCGTCGCCGCTGTCACGCTATTCGCGCTCCATGCCCCAGCGGAGGACGGCGTACGGGCGAACGTGGCACTCCGCGAGGTCCGTGGCGGCCCGGAACGGCAAGTCGCTGCGACGGTGAGGATCGTGCCTCGCGACGCTGCCGAGGACGCCGAGTGGTTCAACGTCACCGCGTGGCAGGGCGGCGGCCTCGTCGTCAATCCCCTCGAGCGCATCGCGGCGGGCGTGTACCGGACGACGCAGCCGATTCCGGTCCACGGCAGCTGGAAGGCGTTGCTCCGCTTGCACGAGGGGAGCTCGCTGACCGCGTTGCCGATCTTCCTCCCCCGCGACGAGGCGATCCCCGCTGCGGAAGTGCCTGCGTCACCGGCTTTCGAGCGCGTGTTCGTCGACGAGACCCAGCTTCTGCAGCGGGAGAAGACGGGAGGCTCGATCACTGTGACCGCGCTCGCCTACGCGAGCGTCGCCGGCATTGCGCTATCCCTGCTGGCCCTGCTGGCCTGGGGGTTGCACCGACTCTCCTTTCCGCCCGACCCGGCCCGGCGGCGGCCAGCCAAGGTCCCGACCGCGCGGCGGGCGCCGGCGCCGCAGGCCTGACGTGCTCCCCCTCGCCCACCACAGCCTGGTCGTCGCGTTGCCGGCGTTCGCGCCGGTGCTCGTCGTCTCTGCCGTGCTGCTGATCCACGCCCTGCGTAACCGGACCCGCGACGAGCACTGAGCTGACCACGCGCCGGTGTGGTCGAGGTCGCAGGCGTGAGCTCAGGCGATGCGACGCTCGAAGGTCTTCTCCAGCGCCTGCTCTTCGTCGTCGTCGGCGACCGTCTTGTCGAGACGGGCGATCGCCTTGCGGCCGTCGAGGCGCAGGGTGCCGACCTGGTTGTCGAAGTAGGGGCCCTCGAGCAGGCGCCAGCGGATGCCGGGGTCGGGGGCGCCGGAGAGCTGAGCAAGGCCACGTGCGAGCAGCTCGGCCGGGCGGCTGAAGCCGGCGCGTATGACCTTGCGCTCCCGTGCGTCGAGCGGGTTGCGGTACGGGGAGCAGACCGCCTGGTACACCGCGCTCTGCATTTCGGCATCGCGGTTGAAGGCGACCTCGCAGAGATAGGCGTGGTGGACGTCACCGGAGAGGAGCACGATCGAGGCTGGCGGCTTGCCGCGCTTGCCGGAGCCGACCTCTTCGAGCAGTCGGCGCACCCGCTGGAAGGAGAACTGGAAGGCAGCCCAATGGTCGAAGTCGAGGGCGCGGCGGAGCTTCTCGCTGGCGTGCGCGAGCGGCCCGCCCCAGGCGCCATCGCCGAGCCGCTCGTTCCAAGCCTCGAGGTGGTGGAAGGTGGGGGAGAGCAGGTAGGGGACCGTCGTCGCCAGCAGCAGGTGGTCGAACTCGCCTGTGGCATGGTCGACGATCCAGTCCCAAACGCGGTCGTCGAACATCGAGCGCCGCTCCTCGGTGAGCACCCGTGCGGCGCGCGAGTCCATGAAGATCGCCCGCACGCCGTCGACGTCGCGGCAGAAGCTCCAGCGTGTTCCGGCCGCGGTCGCGTCTATTTCCCTGGCCCAATTGCGCAGTACATCGGTCGCGTCGGGGTTCCCCCTCACTTTGGCGTAGACCTCGTTGTCGTCCAGCTCGCGCGGTGAGAGATTGCCGAGGTGCTGGTAGATCCAGTAGCTGGCGATGCCGTCGACGGCGCGCTCGTGCCACCACTCCTTGCGCTCCATCTCCTCGTGCCAGGAGCGCGAGATGTTCCAGTCGTCACTCATGTCGTGGTCGTCCCAGGACATCGAGATCGAGACGGTGGAGAAGAGCCAGCGAACGATCGGGTCGCTCCAGGACTCTTCGTAGAGCCAGACGTACTCCTCGAAGTCGAGCACGTCTTCGCCCGGGGGCATGCTGATGTCGCGCTTGGCGCGGATCTTCTCGCGCGCCCGCGGCGAGCCCTCGTCGACGTAGACCTGGTCGCCGAGCAGGAAGAGCAGCTCCGGCCACTTGTCGCGATCCTGGCGAGCCATCTGAGTCGCCAGCACGTGCAGGGCGTCGAGCTCATGACCGTCGGGGTGTTCGTCTTTGGTCAGCGTGTAAGGCTTCTCGTGAGGGACCGCGACGCGGCAGGAGCCGAAGCAGATGTCCACCGGCTGGCGCGGGGAGAAGGTGCGGATAGCGCTTGGTGGTAGGTCGCGGTCCGACAGCGGCCAGACGCGCTCGCCGTCGAGCGTTACCTCGTACTCGTAGAAGCCGCCCGGCTCGAGCCCCTCGATCCGCACCAGGGCGTAGTGGCGCCCACAGACACCGAAGGTCGGCTCGCGATGGCCGAGCACCTCGACCTCGCAGGCCTCGCTCGTCTCCACCCAGACGGTCGCCTCGGTTTCCGAGACGTAGCGCAGCAGTGGGCCCAAAACGAGGTCCGGCATGGATCTCCCCTACCCAGAAGCGCCTCCGTTCATCCTCTGCGCAGCGCTCCGCTTCACAGCGCGCCGAAGGGATGAGACCCTGGTCGCGTGACGCAACTCGAGCTCGTGGAGATTCCGCCCCAGCCGCTCGACCGCTATCGGGACCTGCTCGGCGAGGAGTACCCGCGCTTCGAGGAGGTTGCGGATCGCGCCCGTGAGAAGTTCGCGGGGCGGACGATCTGGCACGTCAACTCGACCGCACGCGGCGGCGGCGTGGCCGAGATCCTCTACTCGTTGCTGCCCTACGCGCGTGGTGTCGGTGTCGATACGCGCTGGGTTGTCGTGCACGGTGAGCCGCAGTTCTTCGTTCTGACCAAGCGGCTGCACAACCATCTCCACGAGGATTCGGGTGACGGCGGCCCGCTGGGCGAGGAGCAGCGTGCCCAGTACGAGCGCGTGCTGCGGTCGCGTGCAAGCCAGCTGGCCAGGCTGATCCGCAGCGAGGACATCGTCTACCTGCACGATCCGCAGACGGCTGGCCTGGTCCCGGCCATGCAGAAGATCGGGGCCGAGGTCATCTGGCGCTGCCACATCGGTATCGACCGTCCCGGGGAGCTGGCGCGCGGCGCCTGGGATTTCCTCTGCCCGTACGTCGAAGCCGCAGACGCCTACGTCTTCTCGCGCAGCGAGTACGTCTGGCCGGGGCTGGATCGCGCCAAGGCCTGGTTGATGCCCCCCGCGATCGATGCCTTCTCACCGAAGAACCAGGACCTCGATCCGGCCACAGTGGAGGCGATCGTGGATGAGATCGGGTTGGGGGTCAGTGCCTCCCGCCTTGCGCCAAGCTTCACCCGTAGCGACGGGACCTCTGGACGGATAGAGCGGCGCGCCGAGCTGTTGCAGGAGGCGCCGCTGCCGGCGGAGGCGAAGTTGGTGACCCAGGTTTCGCGCTGGGACCGTCTCAAGGACCCACTCGGCCTGCTCGACTGCTTCGCCGAGCACGTCGAGGACCCTCGGGTCCATCTGGCGCTGGTCGGCCCGGCGAGCTCCGCTGTCGCCGACGATCCCGAGGGCGCTGCCGTCTATCGCGAGGTCGCCGATCGCTGGCGCCGTCTACCAGAAGCAAAGCGCCGTCGCACCCATCTGGTCAGCCTGCCGATGGACGATCTCGACGAAAACGCGGCGATGGTCAACGCGGTCCAGCGCCGCGCCGAGGTGATTATCCAGAAGAGCCTCGCGGAGGGATTTGGGCTGACAGTGGCCGAGGCGATGTGGAAGGCCAAGCCGGTCCTCGCCAGCCGCCTCGGCGGCATCCAGAACCAGATCGTCGATGGCGAGAGCGGCGTGCTGATCGACGACCCGCGTGACCTAAGGGGCTTTGCCGCGGCAATCGACGACCTGCTTGCCGATCCAGCTCGTGCCCATCGCCTTGGCGAACGTGCTCGCCACAGGGTCAAGGAGCGCTTTCTCGCGATCGGCAGGCTGACGGAATACGTCGACCTCCTCTCCAGCCTGCTCGACGATCGCGAGTTCGAAACGGGCATTCCGGGGAATCGATAGACGATGTCCTCAGAGGAGGAAGGCCCAAGTCTCGCGGCCTTTGCCGATCGTCGCGATGCCGGCCGGCAGCTCGCCGCCCAGCTGTTGCAGCCGGCGCCCGACGATCCAATCGTCGTCGGCCTGCCCCGGGGCGGCGTGCCGGTGGCCGCGGAGGTCGCGGCGGCGCTCGACGCTCCGCTGGAGGTCCTCACCGTGCGCAAGCTCGGCGCCCCGCACAACCCCGAGTACGGGATCGGTGCGATCGCCGAGGACGGCACGCGCGTGCTCGATCGCGTCGCCTTGGAGGCGCTCGGTGTCGATCATGCGACGCTGGACTCGATCGTCGACCGCGAGACGCGCGAGTTGAGCCGGCGGGTGGCCGCCTACCGCGGCGGTCGGCGGTCCCTGGCGCTCTCCGGCCGCACCGTGATAGTCGTCGACGACGGGGTCGCCACCGGCATCACCGACACCGCCGCCCTGCGCGCTGCGCGCCGCCAGCGGCCATCGCGGTTGATCCTCGCGGTGCCGGTCGGGGCGCCTGAGTCGGTCGAGCACCTGCGGGGCGAGGCCGACGAGGTGGTATGCCTGATCGAGCCACAGCTGCTATACGGAGTGGGGCAGTGGTACACCGATTTCACCCAGGTGACGGATGCCGAGGTGGTCGGTGCGCTGAGGAGAGCGGAGGCCGATGACCCCGCCTGATCCGAAGCCCCTGACCGGGTCCGAAGGCGACTACGACGAGCTCGTCGACCTTATCGGCAACGCCCGCGTCGTGCTGCTCGGCGAGGCTTCTCACGGCACGTTCGAGTTCTACCGCGAACGGGCTCTCATCACCCGCCGCCTGATCGAGGACAAAGGGTTCGCCGCGGTTGCGATCCAGGCCGACTGGCCGCCCACCTACCGGGTCAACCGCTACCTGCACGGCGCGCTCGAGGACGAGACCGCCCAGGAAGCCCTCGGGGGGTTCCGGCACTTCCCCAGCTGGATGTGGCGCAACAGCGCCATGCTGGACGTCGTCGGCTGGCTGCGCGCCTACAACGACCGCCGCCGCGGGTCCGGCTGGATCAGCTTCTACGGGCTCGACCTCTACAGCCTCTACTCCTCGATCGCCGACGTGATCGGCTACCTGGATCTCCTCGACCCAGCGGCAGCCGAGGAAGCGCGGGAGCGCTATGCGTGCTTCGGGCATTTCGATGGGGTGCGGGTCTACGACCACGCGCCGCTGGAGGGGATCGACGAGGTGGCTCGGCGCAGCCTGATCACGCAGCTCATGCAGCTGCACACGAACGCCGACTCCTACCTGCGTCGCGACGGAACGGCGGCCGAAGTGGACCAGTTCTATGCCGAGCAGAACGCGCGTCTGGTGATCGAAGCCGAGCGTTACTACAGCTCGATGTTCAGCCCGAACAGCGAGTCGCCGAGCATCCGCGACCGTCACATGGCGGACACGCTCAGCCGGCTGGTTTCGCACCTCGCAAGCAGCGGAAGGCCTGCCAAGGTCGTGGTCTGGGCGCACAACATGCATGTGGGGGATGCGAGGATGACTGAGCTGAGTGAGCGCGGCGAGGTCAGCATGGGGCAGCTGGCGCGCGAAGAGTGGGGCCAGGACGCGGTCTTGGTCGGCTTCACCACCCACTCCGGCACGGTTACCGCCAGCTCGGCCTGGGATGCGCCGCCGAAGCGCAAGGAGCTGCCCGAGGCCGTTGCGGAAAGCCACGAAGCACGCCTGCACGAATTCGGGCTTCCACGCTTCTTCCTCGACCTTCGCGACGGGAACGGCTCCGAGCTGAGCGAGCCTCGCCCGGAGCGCGCGATCGGGGTTGTCTACCAGCCCGAGACCGAGCGGGACAGCCATTACTTCGAAGCCAGCTTGAGCGGCCAATTCGACGCGGTGGTCCACGTCGACGAGAGCCGGGCGGTCGAGCCACTGGAGCGCACTGGCAGCTGGGATTCCGAGGATCCGCCGGAAACATACCCCTCTGGTTTCTGATTACGGCAAACTCGTACCTGATCGAATGGCTCCTGCGATGGAGGGCCGGATGTGGGACACGAGGTCGAGTACGGGTCGATGAGCGGCGAGGCGCAAAGGGTGGTGATCGCCGGCACCGGGATCGCCGGCGCCGAGGCTGCTCTGGCGTTGCGCGACCTGGGGCGTGGTCGGGTCGACGTGCACCTCTACGACGCGCGCCCCGAGTTCGTCTTCTGGCCCTTCGCCGTCGGCGAGCCCTACGGTGCGGCTCAGGCCTTCCACTACGACCTGCAGAGCCTCGCTGAGCACTGTCGGGCGTCGTTTCACCTGGCACGAATTGCGGCCGTCGATCCCCAGCGCCGGTTCGTCGTTACGCATGACGATCAGCAGGTTCCCTACGACCACTTGATCGTCGTGCCGGGTGCGGAGAAGCTCGCTGCGGTGCCAGGCGCCATCACCCTCCGGGGCGCCTCCGAGGAAGGCGAGGTCGGCAAGGTGATCGCCGACCTGCGGCAGGGTCGTCTGGGGCGCATCGTCTTCACCATGCCGCGGGAGCGCGGCTGGGCCTTGCCGCTCTACGAGTTGGCGCTACTCGCCCTGACCGAGCGCGGTCGCAGCGTGGATGGTCAGACGCAGATCACCATCGTCACACCCGAGGATGCTCCGCTCGAGGTTTTCGGCCGCCGAGCCGCCGAGCAGACAAGCGCCCTGCTGGCGGAGCGGGGCATTGAGGTGATCTGCGGCGCCGAGCCGATCGAGTTCGACGATGGCCGCCTCCGAGTCTCCTCCGGGGAGGCTGTCGCCGCAGACGCGGTGATCGCCCTGCCGCGCCTGGAAGGCAGGAAGGTCGACGGCGTCCCCCATGACCGCAACGGCTTCATCCCGATCGACGAGCACTGTCGGGTGATCGGCCTTGACCGCGTCTACGCCGCCGGCGACGCGAGCTCGTTCCCGGTGAAGCAGGGGGGCATCGCCGCTCAGCAGGCCGATGCCGCGGCGGAAGCGATCGTCGCCGCGGCGGGCGCCGACCTGGAGCCACGGCCCTTCGACCCGGTCCTACGCGCCGTGTTCTGGACCGGGGGAGAGGCCCGCTATCTCTACGGCAGGCTGGCGGGAAGCGGTCGCGACGAGTCGGGGCTCGGCGAGCGGCCGCCCGGCGGCTTGGGCAGCAGCAAGGTGGTCGCCCGGTACCTGACGCCGTACGTGGACTCGGTTTCCGGCGAGGCGGGCCGAGGCGAAGCCGGCGCAAATCGGCCGCCTTCGAAATCCTGAATCGGTTCATGATGGGGCGGTGAGCGATGCCCTGGTGCAGCGTTACCGTGCCGCCCGCCGCGACCGCGAGCTTGCCGTGCTCGAGGGCTTCCATGCGCTCAAGCACGCGCTGCGCTTCGATGCCGAGGTGCTCGAGGCGGTCGCGGCCGATCCCGCCGATCTCGCCCGTTTGGCAACCGAGCTCGCTCCCGACGTAGCCGGCTCGCTGGCCGAGCGGGTCACTCCGGTAGACGCCGAGTTGCTCGCCCGTCTGGTTCCCTACGCGCCGCGCACCGGCGTCGTGGCGATCGCCCGCCGTCCACCGCTGGATATCGCGGCGACGTTGGAGAGCGAGCGGCCGGCGCCTATCGTCTTGCTCGAGGAGCCGCGCACGATGGGCAACATGGGTGCCTGCGTGCGGGTTGCGGCCGCGGCGGATGCCGCCGCGGTGCTCACCACCGGAGAGAACGATCCCTGGCACCCCGAGGCGTTGCGCGGCGCCGCCGGCCTGCACTTCGCCCTGCCGGTTGCCCGGATCGAGCAGCTGCCGCGGGGAGACCGACCTCTGGTTGCGATCGACCCGGAGGGGGAGACGACCGACCTGGGCTCGATCTCGCCGCGGGCGATCCTCGCCTTCGGCACCGAGCGCCACGGCCTGGGCGACGCGCTCCTGGAGCGTGCCGACGCGCGCGTCGGGATCCCGATGCGGGAGGGGGTCTCCAGCCTCAATCTCGCCACCTCGGTGG
>DATNHC010000012.1:0-3878 GCA_035605155.1 Solirubrobacterales bacterium | reverse complement strand
CTTCTTCAGCGCATGGAAGACCCCGGCAGAGATCCGCAGGCCCTCGGCGAAGCTCGCCGCCCCCACGGGCACGATCATGAACTCCTGGAAGTCGACCGAGTTGTCGGCGTGGGCGCCCCCGTTGAGGACGTTCATCATCGGCACCGGCAACACCTGCGGCTCTTCAGCCCCATAAAGCCCGGCGAGATAGCGGTAAAGCGGCTGATCGCGGTCATAAGCCTCCGCCTTCGCCGCCGCCAGGGAGACACCGAGGATCGCGTTTGCCCCCAGGCGACCCTTGTTCGCCGTGCCGTCGAGCTCGATCATCTTGGCGTCGAGCTCCGCCTGGTCACCGGCATCGAGGCCCTTCAGCGTCCCGGCAATCTCCTCGTTGACGTTGGCGACCGCTCGGGAGACGCCCTTGCCAGCCCAAGCGGCGCCACCGTCGCGCAGCTCAGCCGCCTCGAACTCACCCGTTGATGCGCCTGAAGGGACGGCCGCGATCCCTTTGGCGCCAGACTCAAGCGCTACCTCAACCTCGACCGTCGGGTTGCCGCGCGAGTCGAGGATCTGGCGCGCGTGGATGGAGGCAATGGCGCTCATGATTAGGGCGCCGCAGTTTATTGACGCCCAGGACGGAGCTGTGCGTTATTCGCTGGGGGCGCCGGTGGGCGGTGGCACGCCGAGCGATTCCGGCGATGCCCCAGCCGGCGCTTCCTCGCCGGCGGGCCGCGGCCGCTGGGCGAGTTTCTGGCCTTCGGGGGCAAGCAGGCTAACGGAGCCCGGCTGGGCCGGTTTGACCTGGGTAATCGGCGCCGGGCAGGCTTTGGCCGGCGTTTTCGGCTCTGCTTCGTAGCAGGCGGGTTCGGCTTCAGCCGATTGCCCATTGCCCCTGAAGTTGGCGCAGCGTTCGATCAGAACCTCAGAGTCGCAGAAAGTGCGCGATTTCCAGGTGCTGCTGTAGTTGCGTACGAAGCCGGCAAAGCTCTGCTGTTGCAGCTGTTCGGAGAGCTGGCTGCTGATCTGCGATTTGACTTCATCCAGCGAACGGACTTTTTCGGGAGTGACCTTCATCACCTCGAAGACCGTGAAGGTGGGGCCTTCCTGAAACGGCCCTTCGATCTCGCCCTGGCCGGCGGAGAACACCGCGGCGTTGAGCGGTTCAGGCAGCGTTCCTTCGTTGACACCGGCCCGTAGCCCACCTGCCCCTTTGGTTGTGTCGTTTGAGTATTTCTGGGCGACTTTTTCCCAGCTTTTGACCGAGTCGTCTTTTTCCAGCGCCGCCTTGGCTTCTTCGACTTTGGCCTTGTCTGTGTTCTTGACCAGACGTATGTCACGCGATTCCGGCGTCGTGTACTGGCTCGACTTAGCAGCTTCGTAGTAGTCCTCGATTTCGCTCGTGCTCGGAGTCGGAGCGTCATTGGTGACCTGTTCCTGGAGCTGCGTGCCGACCAGCTGAAGTTTCACGCGTTTATCGACGTCAGCCTGCGTGTATTTGGCTTCTTTGAGGAATTCTTCGTACTGCTTCTCGGTTTTGAAGCTCTGGCTTTTCAGTTTGTCGAGTTCTTTGGCGACTTCTTGTTCCGTGACGGAAATGCCCATCTCCTCTGCCTGGCCCTGAATCCAGACCGCATCGAGCAATTCTTCGAGGGCTTTTTTCTGCAGTTCGTCGTATTTGTCGTCGCCGGGCTTGGGCACCGGTACGACCTGCGCCGCGGCGGCTGCCTGCTCGATGGCGCGCGCCAGTTCGTCCCTGGTGATCGTGCCGACGTCGTCTGGCGTGTCCTCGACGACCGCCACGGCGTCCGAGGGAACGTCGGGATTGCCGAGACCCTGCGCTATCGCAAAGCCGAGGAAGAGGACGAGCAGAAGAGCACCGAAGCCGAGCAGCGCAAGGCGCTGCACCCCCGCCGAGCTCCTCCCTTGCCGCTGATTCGAAGCCACCAGTCGGGCAGCATAAATCAAATGATTCGCCGGCGGTCGTCCAGCGCCGCCACTCAGCTCGTCACGCCCACCTCTGCCTGGACCTGCTTCGCATCCCGAATCGCCTCCGCCAACGCCAAGACGGCCGCGAGGCGAGCCTCGGGCTCGTCAGGAATCCGCACGGCAACGGTCCGCTCGCGCCATTCATAAAGGGCGCCCTCGACCTTCTCACCGAGCGTGGCTGCCGCCTCGGAGTCGAGCTCGACACCCGTGACGCTGAGTCGACCGCCGCGGAACTCGACGCTGCGCGCACCCGCCAGCCCCAACTCGATCCTGGCGCGCTGCAGCGCCAGGAGATTCTCGGCCTGCGGCGGTGGCGGGCCGAAGCGGTCGTTCAGCTCGTCGCGGATCGCTCGCAGCTCGCCGGGTTCGCCTGCTGCAGCGATGCGCCTGTGCACGTCGATCTTTGCCGCCTCGAAGGGGATGAACGAAGCGGGCAGGTAGGCATCGACGGGCACGTCGAGGCGCACTGGCTCCGGCGCCTCCTCCCCCTCGGCCTCGCGCGCCGCCCCGACCGCCTCGTCGATCATCTGGCAGTAGAGCTCGAAGCCGACCGCGGCGACATGGCCGGACTGCTCCTCGCCAAGCAGGTCGCCGGCGCCGCGGATGTCGAGGTCGCGCATCGCGATCTTGAATCCGGAGCCGAGCTCGGTGTGGTCGGCGAGGGTCGAGAGCCGCGCCGCGGCCTCCTCGGTCAGCGCCTCGGCCGAGGGATAGAGCAGATAGGCGAAGGCCCGCTCGCGAGAGCGCCCGACCCGGCCGCGGATCTGATAGGCCTGGGCCAGCCCGAGCTGGTCGGCGCGCTCGACGATCAGCGTGTTGGCGCTGGGGATGTCGATACCGGACTCGATGATCGTCGTCGTCACCAGGCAGTCGGCGTCGCCGCGCAGGAAGGCGAGCATCGTCTCCTCCAGCTTCCCCTCGTCCATCTGGCCATGCGCTTCGAGGAAGCGCGCCTTGGGCACCAGTCCGCGCAGGCGCTCGACCGTCTCCGGCAGCGAGTCGATCCGGTTGTGCAGGAAGAAGGCCTGGCCGCCGCGCTCCAGCTCGCGCTGGATCGCCTTGCCGACCAAATCCTCGTCGTAGGGGCCGACGTAGGTGCGCACCGGGCGGCGACCCTCGGGCGGCGTCTCGATCGTCGAGATGTCGCGCAAGCCGGCGAGGCTCATCTGCAGCGTGCGGGGGATCGGCGTCGCCGATAGCGCCAGCACGTCGACCTTGAGCTTCAGTTGGCGCAGCAGCTCCTTCTGCTTGACGCCGAAGCGCTGCTCCTCGTCGACGATCACCAGCCCGAGGTCCTTGGCGCGCACGTCGCGCGAGAGCAGACGGTGGGTGCCGATCAGGATGTCGACCTTGCCCGTCTCGAAACCTGCGAGCACTTCCTTCACCTCGGCAGGCCTGCGCAGTCGCGAGACGCCCTCGACGACGAAGGGCAGGTCGGCGAGCCGCTCGCGGAAGGTGCCGAAGTGCTGTTGGGCGAGGATCGTGGTCGGCACAAGGATCATCACCTGCTTGCCGTCGGCCGCCGCCTTGACCGCAGCGCGCAGCGCCACCTCGGTCTTGCCGAAGCCGACGTCGCCGCAGACCAGGCGGTCCATCGGCTGCTCGGCCTCCATATCCCCCTTCACCGACTCGATCGCCTCGACCTGGTCGGCGGTCTCGCGGTAGGCGAAAGCGGCCTCCATCGTCATCTGCCACTCGCCATCGGCGCCGAAGGCGTGGCCCTTGCGCGTGCGCCGCTCGGCGTAGAGGTTGAGCAGCTCGCCGGCGAGGGCGCCCGCCGCGCGGCGGGCGCGCGCCTTCATGTTCTGCCAGCGCTTGCCGCCCAGCGCCGAGAGGGTCGGTTCGCCGCCGGCGCCGACGTAGCGGCTCAGCTTCGCCAGCTGGTCGGTGGGGACGTAGACGCGGTCCTCGCC
>DATNHC010000011.1:0-10877 GCA_035605155.1 Solirubrobacterales bacterium | reverse complement strand
TCTGCCCATGCGCGGACGCAGGGTTGACCAGCAGGGTGAGCGGCATGCCATCGATGCTCATCTGCGCTGAGCCTAATCGGGTGCCCTCGATCGCTCGCCGGCCCGCAGGCGAGCGACCAAGAAGTTGCCGTCGCCAGAGCTCTCCGCTCGCTCGATGGCGAGGCCACGGCGAGCCAGCCAGCGCTCGAGCAATGCCCGGCGAACGGACGAGCCGAAGCCTGGCTCGCTCGAGCGGGCGAGGACGAAGTGGCCGCCCGGCTGCAAGATCCGGGAGACCTCGCCGGCAGCTGGCCGCCCGTCGATCTGCACGGCGAGATCGAAGAAGCCATCTGGATACGGCAGCGCACCGGGCCTGCCCACCTTGAAGACGACACGCCCCTCGGGGTCGAGCCCGACCCGGGCGCTGGCCTGGCGCACGAGCTCCGAGCGAGCGTCGACGCCACGCACGCGGGCGGCAGGGAACTCCCGAGCGAGGAGCAGCGCCGCCTCGCCGTCGCCGCTGTTGAGGACGACGGCGCGTTCGGGGGGTGGGACGTGCAGCAGGGCGGCGGCCAGCGGGGTGAGGAAGGGGACGGACACGGGGCGATGATCTCAACCATTGCCCGCGGCCTGATCCTCTAGGCTTCTCGACCGATGCAGGAGGGGAGCAACCGCCGACCGGTCATCCTCGCGCTCTTTGCGCTGATCGCCATCGCCCTGGTCACGGCGAGCCTGGGTGGCTGCGGCGACGACGAGGCGGACTCGACTACGACCACGACCACGAGCGCCAACGCCAACGCCAATGCCAATGCCTGCAAGCGTGTCAAAGCGGCGGCGCCCAAGAAGACAAGCTTCAAAGCGCCCAAGCAGGTGCTGGCGAAGGGAGAGGCGGCGACGGCCGTGGTCAAGACGAGCTGCGGCACATTCGAGATCGCCCTCGATACCGAGCGGGCGCCGAAGACCGCCAACTCCTTCGCCTTCCTCGCCGAGGAAGGCTTCTACGATGGGATCGGCTTCCACCGGGTCGCGCCCGGCTTCGTGATCCAGGGCGGCGACCCGCTCGGCAACGGCACCGGTGGCCCCGGCTACACCGTCGACGAGAAACCGCCCGGCAACCTCGCGTACACCAAAGGCGTCGTGGCGATGGCCAAGAGCTCGGCCGACCCACCGGGCCGCTCCGGAAGCCAGTTCTACGTGGTCACCGCCCCCGATGCTGGGCTACCGCCGGAATACGCCCTGGTCGGCAGGGTGAGCGACGGCTACGACGTCGTCGCCCGTATCGACAGGCTCGGCACCCCCGCCGAAACGCCAAAACAGCCGGTTCTCATCGACTCGGTCACGATCGAGAAAAGCTAGCTGCTCTAGGCTGGATCGATGGCCAAGGTGGAGGTAGGCGACGCGGCACCCGACTTCGAGCTGCCGGGCACCGGCGGCGTCACCTTCAAGCTCTCCGAGCATCGCGGCCACAACGTCGTCCTCGCGTTTTACCCGGGCGATGCGACGACCGTCTGCACCGCCCAGTTCTGCTCCTACCGCGACAACTCCGAGCGGCTCGACGGCCTCGAGGCCGAGGTTGTGGGGATCTCGCCGCAATCGGTCGATTCGCACGAGCGCTGGACCGAGGAGCAGCAGCTCAACGTGCCGCTGCTCGCCGATGAGGATCTGAGCGTCGCCAAGCGCTACGGAGTCACCGGCTGGCTGGGACCGCTCGCCCGCCTTACCGGGCTCGAGGACACGCCGGGCGGCCGCTACGTGATGCGGGCGATCTTCATCGTCGACGGCAAGGGAATCGTCCGCCACCGCCACGTCTCGCGCACCGGCGCGACTTTCCAGTCGGTGGGCGATCTCGAACGGGCGCTCGCAGCGCTCGCTTGATGCCGCCGCCCGGCGCCGGCGCTCGCGACTTCACCGCCGGTCGGAGCCCTGCGATCCGGGGCGAGACGGCGGGGGAGGGGAGGCCGATCGTCCTCTGTCACGGCCTGACGGCGACGCGCCGCACCGTCGTCCACGGCTCCAGACGGCTCGAGCGGGACGGCCACACGGTGATCGCCTACGACGCGCGCGGTCACGGCGAGTCCGATCCCGCCCCGCCAGGCCAGGGTTATGGATACCCACCGCTGGTCGACGACCTCGAGGCGATCGTGGCCGCCGAGATCGGCGAGGGCCGGCTCTTCCTGGCCGGGCACTCGATGGGCGCTCATACCGCGCTTGCCTACGCGTTGCGACACCCCGAGCGGGCCGCGGGCCTGGTGGCGATCAGCCCGGCCTACGACGGGCTGATCGAGGAGGGCTCGCTGGCTTACTGGGACGGGCTAGCTGCGGCCCTTGAGGCCGACGGCATCGGCGGGTTCGTCGCCTATATCGACCGTCACCAGGAGATCGATCCGCGCTGGCGCGACTCGGTGCTGCGCTTCACCCGTGAACGGATGCTGCGGCATCGCGACCTGGGTGCGATCGCAGACGCCCTGCGCGAGGTGCCGCGCTCGCGCCCGTTCGGCACGCTCGCGGAGCTCGAAAGCCTCGACCTGCCGGTCCTGGTCGTCGCCAGCCGCGATGCGGCCGATCCCGGTCATCCATACGCGGTGGCGGAGTCCTACGCCGAGTGCCTGCCCCGCGCACGCCTGCTCAGCGAGGCCGAGGGACACTCGCCGCTCGCCTGGCAGGGAGGGCGGCTCTCGCGCGCGATCGGCCAGCTCGTCGCCGAAGTCGAATAGCTTTCCGCGCGATGAAGCCACCGGCGGAGGGGACACTGCGGGGGATCGCCACCTTCCTCGCGACGTTCGGCATCGGGGTCGCCACCTACATCGCGATCGCCGAGTCTGGAGGCGGCTCGCCGGTCTGCGTGGCGGGCGGCAAGGGCTGTCAGACCGTCGCCGAAAGCGCTTACTCGGAGCTGCTTGGGATCAACGTGGCGGTGATCGGCATCGCCGGCTACGTGCTGCTGCTCGCTTGCGCGCTGCTGCGCGGTGACGGGGCGCGCATGGCCGGCTTCGCTCTTTCCTTGATCGGCTTTGGCTTCAGCCTCTACCTGACCTACCTGGAGCTCTTCACGATCGAGGCGATCTGCCAGTGGTGCGTGGGGAGTGCCGTGCTGATGACCCTGCTTTTCGCGACCAACGCGACCCGTATGCTCGCCTACGTGGGGACCGAGAGATGAGCGGCGAGCGCCGCCAGAGCGCGATCAAGCTTGCCAGCGCCCTGGCCTTCCTTGCCGTGGTCGCAGTCGCCGTTCTGATCGTGGTCAGCCAGAACCAGGGCGACGACGGCGCTGGCGATGCCAGCAGCGTCGAAGGCATGGCAGAGATCGACCGCCAGCTGGCCGGGATCCCGCAGCAGGGCATGGTCCTGGGCGAGCGCGGCGCCAAAGTCACGCTGGTCGAGTTCGGCGACCTGCAGTGCCCGGTCTGCAAAGGATTTGCCGAGGAAATCCTGCCGCCGATCGTCGAAGGGCAGGTACGCAAAGGGGAAGCTCAGCTCGAGTTCCGCAACTTCACGATCATCAGCGAGGAATCGGTTCCGGCAGGGGCGGCGGCAGTGGCAGCCGGCGAACAGGGCCGGGGCTGGAACTTCGTCGAGCTCTTCTACAGAAACCAGGGAATCGAGGCCTCCGGCTACGTCACCGACGAGTTCTTGACGGCGATTGCCAAAGCTGCCGGCGTACCGGACATCAAGAGGTGGGACCGCGAACGCGAGAGCGACGAAGTGGTCTCCACGGTCGAAAAGACCACCGCCCAAGCCGAACGACTCGGCCTCAGCGGCACACCGAGCTTCGCCGTCGATGGTCCTGGCATCGACAACCCAAGCGAGGGCCTCGAAGTGATCGGCACCCCACAGTCGACCGGGGCGCTGGAAGCGGCGATCTCGGACGCCCGCTAGCACGCTCAACGCACAGGGCGCAACGTGTTTGGCCCGATAAAGCCCAGTAGAGGCTCCGTCACTTGCTTGAGTTGACATAACCACCATTATCGTGCGTTGAATCAAACGCAGGGCGAGCGGCAGGCTGCATAGACTGCGCCGGTGCGCCGCCCCGAACTCCCCATCGTCGAGCCCGTGACAAAGGGGCTGCTGCTGGCGCTCTTCTCGGTCGGCGTGGCGACGATCGGCGCCTGGTTCTTCCTCGGCGCCCTGGCGCCGGTCTCGGCGGCGCTGTTCGAGAGCCTAGCGACGATCGGCGCGATCTTCGTGCCCGCCTACGTGGTCGAGGTCGTTTGGCTGGTGCCCCGCATGGGTCGCGGCGAAGAATTCGAAGAATGGCTCGGTTTCACCGTTGGCGCCGGCCTCTGCGGCCTGTTGGCGATCGCCGTTGCTCTGCTCGGCGCCCAGCACCGCCTCGCCGGCCACTCGAACTCGCTCGACGACCTGGGCTTGTCATTCGTGGTCGTCTCGCTCGTCATCCTCGGCGGCACGCTCGTTCTGCAGCCGTTGCTGGCGCGGCGCTTCGCCGACCTCGAGACCGACTGAGCGCTTGCCTCAGGCCGCAAGCGTTGCCTCGCCGCGCACCAGCGGCTTGACGATCGGCGGCGACTTGGGAAGCTCGTCGTGCTCGACCCGGCCGAGGCTGAACGGCGAGGCGTCGATCGTCGCCACCGTGTCGCGGTTGCAGTGGCAACCGTCGGCGAGGAAGCGCCAGGGCTTCTCGAGCCGGTCCTGCCAGCGGGCCAGTCCGGGCTCCTCAGCCCGCACGTGCTCGACGAAGAGCAGCTTCCCCCCGGGCTTCAGCACTCGGGCGGCCTCGGCCAGCGCCGCCTCGGGATCGGGGACCGTGCAGAGCACGAGCGTGAAGACCGCCGTGTCGAAGCCGTCGTCCTCGAAGGGAAGCTCTTCCGCCGACGCCTGGACCGCGGAAGCGTCGGCGCCTGAGGAGGCGAGCTTCGCGCGCAACTGCTTGAGCATGTGTGGGTCCGGCTCGACCAGGACCAGCTCGCTCACCGCATCCGGGAAGAGATCGATGTTCACCCCGGTGCCGGCGCCGAGGTCGATCGTGCGGCCCGCTGCTGCAGCGAGCGTCGCGCGCCGCATCTCACGCAGGCCAGCTTCCTCGGTCGCCTTCAACCCAAGGTCGTAAACGGCCGCAAAGCCCCTCCCCCAGGTCGCGTCGTAGATGCGGCCCGCGAGGCCCATGCCCTACGCCGCTTCGCGCTCGGCGCTTTGCTCCGCAGCCGGCGAGTCGGCCTCTGCACGACTCGCCGCGGCGCGCTCCTCGTAGCGCCGGCGGGCGCCGTGGTCGACCTCGGTCATCAGCTTGTCGACTTTCATCAGTCGCCCGAGGCCCTCGCGCATGGCGCGCGGCAACAGGGCGACGAGCTTGAAGAGCACTCCGTTGGCACGCGGCACCCAGACGTCGAAGCGCGGCATTTCGAGCGCATCGACGATCTCGTTGGCGACGTCCTCGGCCTCGACCGGTTTGATCAGCCGCTGCCCGACGCCAGCGGTCAGCTCGGTGTTGACCACGGTCGGCATCACGCAGGCCACCTCGACACCGCTGCCGCGCAGCTCCTGGCGCACCGCCTCGCTGATCCCGACCACGGCGTGCTTGGTGCCCGAGTAGGTGGCGATTCCGGGGAAGCCGCCCTTGCCTGCCTGCGAGGCGAGGTTGACGATGTGGCCGCTGCCCCGCGGGCGCAGGCGTTCGATCGCCAGCTGAGTGCCGACGATGACGCCGTAGACGTTGATGTCGAGCTGGCGCTTGATCGAGTCGTCGGACTCCTCGACGAAGGGCGTCACCGGCATGATCCCGGCGTTATTGATCACCACGTCGACGGGGCCGAGCTCGCGTTCGGCGGCGTCGAGGAAGGCGGCGAAGGAGCTGCGGTCGGTGACGTCGAGCGGCAGGGCGATCGTGCCGCCCCCGAGCCCGCGTGCCGTCTCCTCTGCGAGGGCCAGGTCGAGGTCGCCGATCGCGACCCGGCACCCCTTGCGGATCAGCGCCGTCGCCGTCGCCTTGCCGATCCCCCGCGCACCGCCGGTGATCGCCACGACCTTGCCGCTGAGTGAGCGTCGCTGCTTCGCCATGCTGCCTCCTCTTCGGCGACCCCTAGGCCGCCGGCTTGTAGACGGTGACCACGGCAGCGCCGCCGAGGCCGATGTTGTGCTGCAGGGCGGTCTTCGCGCCCTCCACCTGCCGCTTGTCGGCGGTGCCGCGCAGCTGCCAGGTCAGTTCCGAGCACTGCGCCAGGCCGGTCGCGCCCAGCGGGTGGCCCTTTGAGATCAGCCCCCCCGAGGGGTTGACGACGACCTTGCCGCCGTAGGTGGTGGCCTCTTCCTCGACCAGCTTGTGGCCCTCGCCTTCGGCGGCAAAGCCGAGCGCTTCGTAGGTGATCAGCTCGTTGGCGCTGAAGCAGTCGTGCAGCTCGCAGACGTCGATTTCCTCGGCGGAGACGCCGGCCTCGGCGTAGGCCTCGTCGGCCGCCTGCTTCGACATGTCGGAGCCGACGATCTTCATGCAGTCGGTGCCCTCGGCGAAGGTCGAGCTGAGGTCGGTGACCATCGACTGGCCGGCGATCTCGATCGCCTGATCCCAGAGCCCGTGCTCGTCGACGTAGCGCTCGGAGGCGACGATCGCGCAGGCGGAGCCGTCGGAGGTCGGCGAGCACTGCAGCTTGGTCAGCGGGTCGTGGATCATCTTCGCCGCCTTGATCTCCTCGAGTGTGTAGGTGTCCTGGAACTGGGCGTAGGGGTTGTTGACCGAGTGCTTGTGGTTCTTCCAGCCGATCCAGGCGTAGTGGTCGGGGTTGGAGCCGAACTTCTCCATGTGGTCGCGGCCGGCGTTGCCGAACATCTGCGGCGCCGGCGGCGACTGCTCGGGGTCGCGGATCTCGAACATGCGCATCGCGTGCTTGTCGAGCGCGTTGGTGCGGTCGGTGTACTTGACGCCGAGGCTGCCGGGCTCCATCTTCTCGAAGCCGAGCGCCAGGGCGCAATCGACGAGGCCGCCCTTGACCGCCTGGCGGGCGAGGAAGAGCGCCGAGGAGCCGGTCGAGCAGTTGTTGTTGACGTTGACGACCGGGATCCCGGTGAGACCGAGCTGGTACAGCGCCCGCTGGCCGTAGGTCGAGTCGCCGTAGCAGTAGCCGGCGAAGGCCTGCTCGACGTCCTCGTAGGGAACGCCGGCGTCCGAGAGCGCCTTCTCCCCCGCCTCCTTGGCCCAATCGGGGTAATCCCCGTCCTTGGTGCCGGGCTTCTCGAACTTGGTCATCCCGACCCCGATCACGAACGTGCGGTTGCTCAAAGTCTGCTCCTGTGTCGCCGCGTGCCTGCGCCGCGGTTTGGCTGGTCAGCCAGGAAATCTACCGGCTTTTCCGCTGACTTCGCCTTTACTCGCGTATATGGCGAATAAAGACGAAGTCACGCACGGCGATACCCTGGAGATTCGTGATCCTCGCCGAGTTCAGTTCCGATCCCGCCGCCGGGGTGGGCATCTTTGCCGCGCTCGCGGCGGGGGTCGTCTCCTTCCTCTCCCCCTGCGTGCTGCCGCTCGTGCCCGGCTACCTCTCGGCGGTCAGCGGGGTCTCCGCCAACGAGCTTGACAGCGCCGGCTGGCGTCGCGTCCTTGTGCCGAGCCTGCTCTTCGTCGCCAGCTTCTCGACGATCTTCGTCCTCCTCGGGTTGACCGCGACCGGCCTCGGCTCGACCCTCCAGGACAACGAGGAGCTGCTCAGCAAGATCGCCGCGGCTCTGATTATCGCCATGGGCGTCCTCTTCGTCGCCTCGCTCTTCGTCACCCGGCTGAACCGCGAGTGGCATGTCGACGCCCTGCTCGAGCGCGCCGGCAAGGGCGGTCCGATCGTCGCCGGGGCAGCCTTCGCGATTGCCTGGACTCCCTGCATCGGCCCCACCCTCGGCGCGATCCTCACCGCCGCCTCGCTCTCGGGCTCGGCTGGCCATGGTGCCCTGTTGCTCGTCGTCTACTCGGCCGGTCTGGCGATCCCCTTCCTGCTCACCGCGATCGCCTTCTCACGCATGACCACTGCCTTCGCCGTCGTCAAGCGCCACTACCAGGCGATCGTCGCCACCGGTGGCTTGATCCTGATTGCGATGGGCGTCCTGATCTGGACCGACCAGCTGACCCAGCTCAACGCCGAGGCCCAGAGCTGGCTCTCGAGCCTCGGTCTGGACTTCTGGAACTCCGTCTGACGCGAACTGCATCAAATTCTCGGTCTAGCAGGCCGAGAATTTGATGCAGTTCGCCGGTTCAGTTGTTGGCTGGAGCGGCGGTCTTCAACTCTTGGCCGACGGCCTCGACCTCCTCGAGGCCTTCGCCGTCGAGGTCGCGCGAGCAGACGATGCGGAAGCGGCCCGTGCCGATCTCGGCGTCGGGCACGACCGGTAGGCCGCGGATCTGATCCCAACCCAGCCGCTCGACCTCGAAAGGATTCATCCGCACCTCTGCCGCCGGGAACGGGCAGCTCGAGTTGTGCTGGTCGATCGCCTTCGAGATCGCCTCGAGGTTCTTCGCCTCCGGGGAAGCCATCGCCCGAAGTCTAGGGCGGGAAGGCCGATCTACAACGAGCCGCCCGAGTCGTAGGCCGCGCCCGGCGTTGCGCCAAGGGCAAGGAGGCGAAGGCCCTCGGGGCCTGGGACGACCTTGCGCTTGACCGTGGGGCCTACACGGACGAGGTGATCCTGGTCGATCGGGTATCGCTCGCCATCGGCTTCGAGGGTGCCGGAGCCGCGCAGGGCGACGTAGACCTCCTCCTGGCCGAGCTGCTGGGGGCGTTTGGCGAACATCTGGCCGCCGATGCCCTCCTCGGAGTGATCGTGCTCCGGGTATTCGTCGGCGCCGGGCTCCATCTCGATGATCGAGACGCCGAAGGAGCTGACGCCGAGACCGGCGGCGGCCTTGTGGAACCTGATGCCCTCGAAGAAGCCATCGATCGACTCGATCTCGTCGACCTTCACGTGGGTCACGTCGGCCATCGAGCGGATCCTACCCGCGGCGATTCGACCGCTAACTCTTCTGCCCGTCCGATCCCGTCCCGCTCCCCTCTTACCATCGGTCGATGGCCGTAAAGAGGACCGTCGCCCATCTCGACATGGACGCCTTTTACGCGTCCGTGGAGCTGCGCCGGCGGCCGGAGCTGAAGGGCAAGCCGGTCGTCGTCTGCGGCTCCGGACCGCGGGCCGTGGTGACGACCGCGAGCTATGAGGCGCGCAAGCTGGCCGGGATCCACTCGGCGATGCCGGCGGCGGTCGCGCGGCGGCGCCTGCCCGACGCGGTTTACCTGCAGCCCGACTTCACCGCCTACCGGGAGGCTTCCGGGGAGGTGATGGCGATCCTGCGCCGTAACGCGGAGATCGTCGAGGTGGTCGGCCTCGACGAGGCCTACGTCGACCTCACGGCGCTCTTCTCACCGAAGGCGACGATGCGGCGAATCGCGACCGAGATCCGCGAGGAGACCGGGCTCACCTGTTCGATCGGGATCTCCGAGAGCCGCATGCTGGCGAAGATCACCAGCGAGCTGGGCAAGCCGGCTGGCCTCGTTGTGCTCACCCGAGACGAGGCCCTGGTGCGTTTTGCCGAGAGCTCCCCCGGGCTGATTCCCGGGATCGGCCCCAAGTCGGTCGCCAAGCTCGAGGCGATGGGGGTCCGCACGCTGGCCGACCTGCGGGCCCAGGATCCCACTGGCCTCGAGCAGTCCTTCGGCCCCCGGCAGGGACGCTGGCTGCAGCGGCGTGCGCAGCTCGAAGACGACACACCGGTCACGGTTGTGCGTGAGACCAAGTCGCAGTCGGCGGAGACCACCTTCGACATCGACGTCGCCGATCGCGGCGAGATGGAGTCGCACATCCGCCAGCTCTCCGAGGAGCTCTGCCGACGCCTGCGCAAGCGCCAGCTCGAGGGGCGCACGATCGGAATCAAGGTGCGGCTCGACGACTGGACCAACGTGACCCGCTCGCACACGGTCGAGGCGCCCACCAGCGATCCCGCCGTAGTCGCTCCCATCGCCCTCGACCTGCTGCGCGCCTACGACCCGCCGCGGCCGGTGCGCCTGCTCGGCGTGCGCGTCGCCGGCTTCGAGACCGGCACGGAGAGTGAGGAGGAGCCGGACGCGCCACAAGGCCAGTTGCAGCTCGAGCAGGCCGCCTGAGCGTTCACGTCTCCTTCGCAGGGCTACGCCAACCGTGTGAGAAGATTGCGGCCGTGAGCTCCGACAGGCTGACAGGGCTCGATTCCTCTTTCCTGCACATGGAGCGCGCCGGCGCCCACATGCACGTCGCCTCGACCAGCATCTTCGAGGGCCCGCCGCCGAGCATCGGCGACTTCCGCAACCACATCGCTTCGCGCCTGCACCTCGTGCCCCGCTTCCGCCAGAAGCTGCGTTTCGTCCCCTTCGGCCAAGGCCGGCCGGTATGGGTAGACGACCCTTACCTAAACCTCGAATACCACGTGCGCCAGACCGCGCTGCCCGAGCCCGGCTCCGAGGAGCAGCTGCGTAACTTGGCGGCGCGGATCTTCTCCCAGCAGCTCGATCGCAGCAAGCCCCTCTGGGAGCTGTGGCTGGTCGAGGGCCTGCGCGACGGGCGCTTCGCAATCATCGGCAAGAGCCATCACGCCCTCGTCGACGGTGTCTCCGGCGTCGACATCACCACGGTTCTCTTCGACCTCGAGCGTGAGCCTGCCAACCCACCCGCGATGCCGCCCAAGTGGGCGCCGCGGCCCGAGCCGACCGACCTCAAGCTGCTCGGCGACGCGCTGCGCGAGCGCGCCACCAGCCCGCGCGAGATCGTGCGCGGCATGCGGGCGGTGCTGCGCGGCCCGCGCCAGGTCCTGCGTGGCATCGGCGACACGAGCAAGATGGTCGGCGCCGGCATGGCGGCCCCCTCGACGCCGTTCAATGTCGAAATCGGCCCCCACCGGCGGGTCGCCTTCGTCCGTGCCGATCTCGGTGCGCTCAAGG
>DATNHC010000010.1:0-4102 GCA_035605155.1 Solirubrobacterales bacterium | reverse complement strand
GTCCCCGAGGACACCAACGGCCGTTGGGACGTCTACCAGTGGGAGGAGGCAGGCAAAGGCACCTGCACCACCGCAACCCCCACCTACAGCGAGGAGGCCCAGGGCTGCATCGACCTGATCTCCTCGGGGGAGAGCGATCGCGACGCGACCTTCCTCGACGCCGATGAGAGCGGGGACAACGTCTTCTTCGCCACCCTGGCGAGCCTGGTCGGCGCCGACTACGGCCTAAACGACGTCTACGTCGCCCGGGTCGGCGGCGGCTTCCCCGAAGCGATCGCCCAACCCGAGTGCGAAGGCGAAGCCTGCCAGAGCCCGCCGGCACCCCCGCCCGACGTGACCCCGGCAAGCGAAGCCTTCCAGGGTCCCGAGAACGAGAAGGCGACCAAGCGCTGCCGCCGCGGCCAGCGCAAGGTGAGGCGGGGCGGCAAGGTCCGCTGCGTGAAGAAGCGCAAAGGCAAAGGCAAAGCCCAGCGCAAAGGCAAAGCCCAGCGCAAAGGACAGGGCGGGGGGGCCTCGCGATGAGCAGCAGTGGCCTACTCCTCAGGAGGGAGTCGCTCCATCGACTCCTCGGGACCCTGACCGCCGCCCTGGCCCTGGCGGGCCTCGCCGCCACCCCCGCCTCGGCCGACTTCGGCCTCTCGCAGATGTCGGTGCGCTTCCTGGAGCAGGACGGCCTCACCGAAGTCACCCAGGCGGGCTCCCATCCCTTCCAGATGAAGACCTTCTTTCGCGTCAACACGACCGAACACCCAGAAAAACCCATCCAGGTGATCGACGGCGCGATCAAGGACCTCGACATCCTCTTCCCCGCCGGCTTCGTCGGCAACCCCACCGCGGTGCCGCCGTGTGAGACGATCGACTTCATCTCCGGGGACTGCTCCGATGCCACCGCGCTGGGCGTCCTCACCGTTGAGCTCGGCGGCGGCGTCGGCTCAACGGGCAAAGAAACCGTCCCCGTATACAACCTGCGCCCCTCGCCGGGGTCGGCGGCCAAGCTCGGCTTCGAAGTCGCCGAGCTGACCCAGACCGTCGAAGTCCTCCCCGCCCAGACCCCCCCCTACAACGTCATCGCGAGGCTTCGCGGCACTCCCCAGATCACCGAAGTGCTCAGCGCCGAGACGACGCTGTGGGGCAACCCCGCCGACCCGGTCCACGACGCCCAGCGCGGCAAATGCCAGAGCACCCTCGCCGCGGACCTCTGCCCGGCCAAAATCCCGGTCAGGCCCTTCCTCACCCTGCCGCGCAGCTGCGGGCACCCGCTCACCACCACCTTCAAGGCGACCTCGTGGTGGAGCGGGGACCCCCTCGACCCCGGCCCCTCGGTCTCCTTCGAGGGGACGGCACAGACCCCGGCGCTGACCGGCTGCTCCAAGCTGCGCTTCGGCCCGACTCTCTCCGCCCAGCCGACCACCGTCCGCGCCGACAGCGCCTCCGGGCTCGCGGTCGACGTTGCGGTGGAGGACCCCGGCCTCGCCAACCCCGACGGGGCGGCGCGCTCGGACATAAAGAAGGCGGTCCTCACCCTGCCCGAGGGGATGACCGCCAACCCCTCCCTGGCAGAAGGGCTCACCACCTGCTCGCTGGCCGACCTGGCTCGCGAGACGCTTCGCTCCGCCCCGGGTGAGGGCTGCCCGGGCGCCTCGAAGATCGGCGCGATCGAAGCCGAGACCCCGGTCCTGGAGGGAGCCGTCATCCACGGCTCCCTCTACATCGCCGCCCAAGACGACCCGAGCGCCCCCGGCGCCGAGAACCCCTTCGACTCCCTGCTTGCCTTCTACGTCGTCCTGCGCCACCCCGAGCTCGGCGTGATCGTCAAGCAGGCGGCAAAGATCGAGCCCCATCCGCTCAGCGGCCAGCTGATCAGCACCCTGGACGATCTGCCGCCCTTCCCCTTGAGCGAGGTGCGCCTGCGCCTGCGCGAGGGAGGCCGCAGCCCGCTGGTCACCCCGCCCACCTGCGGCACCTACACCTCCCGGGCAGACCTCTTCCCCTCCGGGAACCCCAGCTCACCCTTCTCGATCCCGACCTCCTTCCAGATAACCCAGGGCGTCGGCGGCGCCCCCTGCCCCCCTGCCGGGGCGCCGCCGTTTGCCCCTGGGTTCCAGGCCGGCTCGCTGAACAACAACGCCGGCTCCTTCACGCCCTTCCACATGCGCATGACGAGGCGCGACGGCGACCAGGACCTGACCCGCTTCGATGCCAAGCTGCCCAGGGGAATGGCCGCCATCCTGGCGGGGGTCAGCCAGTGCCCTGAGGGCGCCATCGCCGCCGCGAAGGCCAAGCGCGGACGAGCGGAGCTTGCCTCCCCCAGCTGCCCGCCGGGCTCCCAGATCGGGACCGTCAAGGGAGGAGCGGGGGTGGGCGATGAGCTCACCTACGCGAGCGGCCGCCTCTACCTCGCCGGCCCCTTCGCCGGAGCGCCGCTCTCGGTCGCGGGCATCGTCCCCGCCGTCGCCGGGCCCTTCGACGTCGGCACCGTGGTGGTGCGCCAGGCGCTCGAGGTCGACCCCAAGACCGGCGAGGTCGAAGTCGACGGCGCCAAATCGGACCCGATCCCCCACATCCTGGCCGGCATCCCCCTGCGCGTTCGCGACATCCGCGTCGACGTCGACCGCGATCGCTTCACCTTCAACCCGACGAGCTGCAACCGCTTCGCCACCGTGGCCCAGATCTGGGGAGGAGGCACGCAGCTCTTCTCGACCCTCGACGACTCCCCGGTTACCCGCAGGGCGCGCTTCCAGGCCGCCAACTGCGCGCGCCTGGGCTTCAAGCCGCGCATCTCGCTGGCCCTCAAAGGCGGCACCGCCCGCGGCGCTCACCCCGCCTTCAAAGGCGTCCTCAGAGCCCGACCGGGCGACGCCAACGTCTCCGACATCCTCGCCCGCCTGCCGCGCTCCGCCTTCCTCGACCAGGCCCACATCAGGACGATCTGCACCCGCGTGCAGTTCGCCGCCGAGAGCTGCCCCAAAGGCGCGATCTACGGCACCGCCACCGTCTTCACCCCGATCCTCGCAGAGCCGCTCGAGGGCCCCGTCTACCTGCGCTCCTCGAGCAACGACCTGCCCGACATGGTCCTCGACCTGCACGGGCTCATCGACATCGAGGTCTCGGCCCGCATCGACTCGGTCAAAGGCGGCCTCAGGGCGAGCTTCGAAGATGCCCCCGACGCGCCGCTCTCCAAAGCCATACTCGCCATGCAGGGCGGCAAGAAGGGCCTCATCGTCAACAGCCGCAACCTCTGCTCGGGCACCAACCGGGCAAGTATCCAGCTCGAGGCCCAAAGCGGCAAGCAGCGCAAGCTGAGCCCGGTGCTCCGGGCGAAGGGGTGCGGCGGGCGCAAGAGCCCTCGCCGCTAGGCCCTCCCAGGCGAGGGGCAGCGAGCGCAGAGGAGTGCTCGCGCCGAGCGAGCGGTGCGCGCGGACGGCTGCCGAGTCTTCGACCCCCCGTGTCCCGGGAGACGATCTCCGAGGAGGCCAGGTTCGGGCCCGGCTCCAAGGGCCCAGACCGGACGTCTCCTGGCTAGCGCGCCGGTTTTCGGGCTGCGCAGATCCGCGCACGCGTTGATTTGCCACACGCGATTTGCGGGGCGTCCTAAGCAATCGACCAGACATCAGGAGATCCACTCGGCCTTTTGATTCAAAAAAATGGATCATCAGCCCCGAGTCAGGTATGAAGGGGGCTCATGAAAAGGGGGAGGGGAACGTCGGCGGCCAGCTGGCGTTCGCCTTCTGACCGAAAGGAAGAGATATGAGCCTCAAGCTCAAGGCATTGGGCCTCAGCGTCATCGCTGCGATGGCCGTCAGCGCGGTCGCCGTGATGAACGCGTCGGCGAATACCGCGGGGCATTTCGTCTCCGAAATCAATAATCTGACCCACGTCAAAGGTGAAGAGGGTCCGGGAACCGCACATCGGATCCATTTCGTCAGCCACGGCCTGACTGGCGAAATCGGTTGTGACAACGTTTCCTACACAGCGGTTTTCACTAATACAACCAATAGCCTGACGGTGACTCCCAACTACAGCAGCTGCTACACAACAGGTACTAATGAAGCAAAATGGGACGTGCACGAGAACGGATGCACCTACACATTCAGAGTTGCCG
>DATNHC010000009.1:0-55896 GCA_035605155.1 Solirubrobacterales bacterium | reverse complement strand
CTTCGACGCACGCACCCGGGCCGCCTTCCAGACCTGGCAGCAGGAAGCGGCGCTCTCGATCGAGGGTCAGGGCGCCAGCCTCTCCTATGCCTTCGGTGAGCTCGAACCGAGCTTCGTTGCTTTCGACAAGCTCTTCCGGGTGCTCGACAGCCAGCGCCTCGCCGTTCGCCAGATCTTCCGCAACGGCTCCACCTCACTGCAGGCCCTGCGCGGCCGCCAGGGTGAGCTGGCGAGCCTGATCCGGAACTCCAACGCTCTCTTCAGCACCACCGCCGCCCGCGACCGGCAGATCGAAGGGCTCTTCCGTGCCTTCCCGACCTTCCAGGACGAGTCGCGGCTGACCGTCGACCGGCTCGAGGAGTTCTCGGTCAACGCCACCCCGGTGATGGAACAGCTCGTCCCCGTCGCCGAACAGCTCTCGCCCACCCTGGTTGCCTTCTCGCGTTTCGCGCCCCAGGCCAAGGGCTTCTTCGAAGGACTCGAACCGGTTATAGAGCGCGCCCCGACTGGCTTCCCGGCGCTACGCAAGCTCTTTCGCGACGAGTTCCCGCCGCTGCTGAGGGCCACCGATCCCTTCCTGCGCAACCTCAACCCATTTCTTACCGGCTTGAACCTCTACAAACGCGAGCTGGCTGCGACGTTTGCCAACGTGGCGGCGATGGCCAACGCCAAGCTGCCGACCAATGCCGCCGGTGTGCAGGTTCACTACCTGCGGGCGATGGGCCCCTTCAGCCCCGAGTCGCTGGCGACCTTCCCGAGCCGCACGACGACAAATCGGACCAACGCCTACACCCAACCGTTGGCGATGAAAAGACTCGCGGCCGGACTGCCGAGCTTCGATACGCGCGGCTGCACCTCCGGCGTAACCGCGACGCTCGATCTCGAAAGCTACAAAGACGAAGCATTCAAAGCACGCGTTGCCGAAGCAAAACGCACGCCCGAAGAAAACGAAAAACGCTCCAAAGAATTCCTCGAACGCCTGAAGAAATACGCTTACGCCGAACAGACCGACTCGGCCGCCATCCCAGCGCCGAGCTGTTACCAGCAGGCTCCCTTCGACTCCGTCGGCCACGGCGGCCCACAGACGATCTACCAGCACTTCTTCGCGCAGGAATAGGCGGGGTCGCCGGCCGGGCCCGCCGCCGATTCTTTCCTCTCAATTTGCACGGACGGCTCTAAGTCGTCATTCCTTCGTCTGGTTTGCTTGGGCTCCGGACCGGTTGACGCCGGTTCGCGCCCTTAACTAAGTCGATGGCATCCGCTCCCACAGCCCACGTTCCGCCGCAGAACATCGAGGCGGAGGAATCGGTCCTCGGGGCGATGCTGGTCGCCGAGGTGAGCCTGACGCGGGTGATCGACGAGGTGAAGCTCAACGCCGCCGACTTCTACCTTGAGAAGCACGCGACGATCTTCACCGCCGTCCACGATCTCTACGCGGCCTCCAAGCCGGTTGACGAGCTGAGTGTCAGCGAGGCGCTGGTCCAGCGCAATCAAATCGAGCAGGCCGGCGGGCGCCACTACGTCTCCGAGCTGGCGGCCAAGGTCCCGGCGGCCGGCAACGCCAAGCACTACGCCGAGATCGTCCAGCAGAACTCGCTGCTGCGCCGCCTGCTCGGCGCCGGCCAGCAGATCCAGGGCTGGGTCCACGAGCGCGACGGCGAACCGCGCGAGCTCTCCGAGCGCGCCGAGAAGCTGCTCTTCGACGTCGCCCACAAAGAGCAGGCGAGCGACTTCAAGCTGCTCTCGGAGATCCTCCACGACGAGGTCGATCGGCTCGAGAAGCTCTCCACCGGCGAGCTCGAGCTGACTGGCACCCCCTCCGGCTTCCGCGACATCGACTCGATCACGGGAGGGTTCCAGCCGGGGAATTTGATCATCGTGGCTGCGAGACCCGCTATGGGAAAGTGTAGTGCTCGAAATTCTTTGATTTATGATCCTCGTACTGGCGCCCGGCGAACTGTTGGATCTCTGTACGAGTCCTTTGAGCGTGGGGAGGAGGTTTGGGTTGCGTCTCTCAGTCCTGATCTGAAAATGAAACCCGCGAAGGTCGCTGCCGTCGAGTGCAACGGACGCAAGCGGGTCTACCGAGTAACGACTCGTCTTGGCCGATGGACGGAGGCGACCGCGAACCACCCGGTCCTTACGAGCTCGGGTTGGCAAGAGTTGAGAGATGTCAAGCGTGGTGCTCGAATCGCTGTGCCTCGGACATTGCCCAAGCCCTCACAACTTGTCGAGTTGCCCGATGAGGAAATCGTTCTGCTGGGGGCCCTGATTGCGGATGGTGCGATCAGTCAAGGAACGCCGCGGTTCTGCTTCGGTGCCGATTCGAAGATCCTTCCCCTCGTTGAAGAGGCGGTTGATCGGTACGGCCTACGGATGCACAAAAGTGGGCATGGCGATGGATTGATCAGTGCAGGGCCCGGTTCTAGATCCAACCCCGTGACCACGATGCTGCGCCGCCACGGTCTCATGGGTCTGCGCTCGGCCGAGAAGTTCGTGCCGGATGCGATCTTCGGATTGAGCGATGAGCAGCTAGCTCGCTTCCTCGGCGTTATGTACGCCTGCGACGGGCACGTGTACTGCAGCGATCACCTGGCGCAGATCGGCTACACGACAATCAGCGAGCGACTTGCCCACGATGTCCAGCACCTGCTGTTGAGGTTGGGCATCGTGGCGGCGATCAGGACGCTCAAGCGGCCGGTCTACGAGGGGACGGGGAAAGTCGCTCGGGAGATCCGCATCACCTCTCAGGAGAGCCTGCGCCGCTTCTGCGAGCTGATCCGCGTCCCCGGCAAGGAGGGGAAGCAGGACGAGGTCTTGGAGCGTCTTGGGTCTGCTCCCCGGTCGACGAACACCGACACGCTCCCCGCCAACGTCTGGGAGGAGATCCTGTTTGCCAAGGGCAATCGCTCCTGGGCTGATGTCAGCGAGCTGATTGGCCGCCCTCGCAATCACAACTGGCACGTCGGCAAGCGCTCACCGTCCCGTGGGCTCGTCGCGGAGCTGACTGAGGCGATCGCTTCCCCGGCGCTCGAGGAGCTCTGCGATTCCGACATCTGGTGGGACGAGCTGGAGTCGGTCGAGTACGTCGGCGAAGAAGAGACCTACGACATCGACGTGCCCGGGCTGCGCAACTTCGTCGCCGACGACATCGTCGTCCACAACAGTGCGATCGTCGCCAACATCGCCGAAAACGTGGCGGTCAAGCGGCAGCTTCCCGTGGCCTTCTTCTCGCTCGAGATGTCCGAGGTCGAGCTCGCACAGCGCTTCATCGCCTGCCGGGCGCGGATCTCTGGTGACAAGCTGCGCAAGGGGCAGGTCTCGCAAAAGGACTGGCCCAAGGTCGTGCGCGCTTGCAACGAGCTGGAGGAGGCGCCGCTGTGGTTCGACGATTCCTCAGACCTCGGCCTCCTCGATCTCCGGGCAAAGGCACGCCGCCTGCATGCTCAGGAACAGGACAGGGGCGGTCTTGGCTTGGTGATCGTCGACTACCTGCAGCTGATGCGTGCCGATGACCACCGCGCGAATCGAGTCGAGCAGGTGGGGCAAATGAGTCGAGGCCTGAAGATCCTCGCCCGTGAGCTGGAGGTGCCGGTGCTGGCCATCTCCCAACTGTCCCGTGCCCCTGAGCAACGCCATCCACCGAAGCCGATGCTCTCGGACCTGAGGGAGTCGGGCTGTCTCACCGGGGATACCCGCGTCTATCTGCCTCGCGAGGGGGTCCACCGGCCGATCAGAGATCTCGTCGGCAAGAGCGGCTTCGAAGTCTTGGCGATGGACCCGGAGAGCTGGAAACAGCGCCCGGCACTGGTCACCCGCTCTTTCTCGACCGGCCACAAGCAGGTTTTCAAGCTGGCGACGAGACTGGGCCGAACGGTCCGCGCAACCGCCAACCACAAGTTTCTGACGATCGGCGGTTGGCGCCGGCTCGACGAGCTAAGCGTAGGTGAGCCAATCGCGGCTCCCCGATTCCTGCCGGGGCCCGAGATCGCGACCATGTCGGAGGAGGAGCTGGCGCTGCTCGGCCATCTGATCGGCGATGGCTGCACGTTGCCCCGCCACGCGATTCAGTACACGAGCAACGAGCGCAAGCTCGCCGAGATGGTTGCCGACCTCTCAAGGCGAGTATTCGGCCAAGCGCTTCGACCCCGGGTAAAGCGCGAGCGACGGTGGTTGCAGGTCTACCTCGCCGCAAGCGAACACCTGACTCATAGGAAGCGCAATCCGGTCGCGGCGTGGCTGGAGGGGCTCGGCGTTTTTGGATTGCGGTCTCACGAGAAGCGGGTCCCGGACGCGGTCTTTGCTCAGCCGCATTGGGCGATCGCAACCTTCCTGCGACATCTCTGGGCCACCGACGGTTGCGTCTGGTTCGGTGGACCACGGGAAACGGCGAACGTCTATTACGCGACCAGCAGTCCGCGCTTGGCGCAGGACGTCCACTCGTTGCTCTTGCGCTTGGGGATTAACGCTCGGGTGCGTGCGCAGAGGAATAGCGGCAAGGGACGGACTCAGTTCCACGTCAGCATCAGCGGTGGGACGGAGCTTGTCCGCTTCCTGGAGACGGTGGGCGCGCTCGGCGCCAACAAGCGTCGCAGCGCAAGCGCGATCCTCGAGTACTTCGCCGAACGCACCCGAAACCCCAACCGCGATGTGATTCCGAAGGAGGCCTGGCGCGACCTGGTCGTGCCGGCGATGGCAAAGTCTGGAATGACTTCCCGACAGATGCAGGCGGCTATCGATACTCGCTACTGCGGCACGGCTCTCTACAAGAGCGGGTTGAGCAGAGAGCGGGCAATGCGAGTTGCTGCGGCAGTGCGGTCCGAGAAGCTGGTAGACCTCGCCTTGGGCGATGCCTACTGGGATCCGATCGTCTCGATCGAACCCGACGGCGAAGAGGAGGTCTTCGATCTCACCGTGGCCGGCCTGCATAACTTCGTCGCCGAGAACATCGTCGTCCACAACTCGATCGAGCAGGACGCGGACGTCGTCGCCTTCCTCTACCGCGAGGACTACTACCGCGATCCCGACGACGAGCCCGACGGTCTTGCCGACCTGATCATCGCCAAGCACAGGAACGGGCCGATCGGCTCGCCGAAGCTGGTCTTCCTCGACCGCTTCCCGAAGTTCGCCGACTTCGCCGGCCAGGAGCGGCCGATCGAGCAGCCTGCCGGTGAGGGGCCGCCGCTCGAGGACGCCGCCGCGGCTGGGCCTGAGTTCTGATGGCGATCGCGCGCAGCGAGCCCTTCCGCGAACAGGCCTGCCCGCTCGGCGTCTGCGACGGCTCCGGCTGGATCCTCGGGCCGGAAGACGTCGCACGCGAATGCGAGTGCCGCGCTCCGCGGATGAGGCGAGGGCGGACCAAAGGCGTCGCCTCGGTTATCCCGCCGCGCTACCGCGGTGTCTCCTTCGACCGCCCGCCGGTCTCCGACATGGCGCGCGAGCTCGAGACGAAGGCGGCCGTGACCGAGGTGCGCGGCTTCATCGACGAGCTCGACGAGCGCCTCGACGCTGGCCGCGGGCTCTGGCTCTTCGGCGACACCGGCACCGGCAAGACGACCCTGGCGATGCTCGTCTCCAAGGCGGCCCTTGAGGCCGGTCGCTCGGTGGCGATCTACTCGCTGCCCAAGCTGCTCGCCCGCATCCGCCGCACCTACGACTCCGAACCGGGCGGCGACTCCTACCTTGCCTTCTTCGAGCGCCTCACCTCGGTCGACCTGCTCCACATCGACGACCTCGGCGCCGAGAAGCGCAGCGACTGGGTGCTGGAGCAGCTCTACGCCTTGATCAACGAGCGCTACGAGGCGCAGCGCTCGGTGCTGGTCACGACCAATCTTCCGCACGAGGAGCTGGAGGAGCAGATCGGCAGCCGTACGGTTTCCCGGCTCAACCAGATCTGCGACGAGATCGCATTCTTCGGCGGCGACCGCCGCTACGGCAAGGTCGCCTAGCCGCTCGAACCGCCACAATCTCTCGGCGATGCCAGGGCTGGTCATAGTCGGCGCCCAGTGGGGCGACGAGGGCAAGGGCAAGGTCACCGACCTGCTTGCCGAGCGTGCCGCTGCGATCGTGCGCTTCCAGGGCGGCAACAACGCCGGCCACACGATCGTCCGCGACGGCGAGGAGTTCAAGTTCCACCTGATTCCCTCGGGCATCCTCTACCCCGACAAGGCATGCGTGATCGGCAACGGGGTCGTGCTCGACCCGCGCGTCCTGCTCGGCGAGATCGAGGGCCTGCGCCGCCGCGGCGTCGACGTCAACAACCTGCGGATCTCCGCCAACGCCCACCTGATCATGCCCTACCACGTGCTGCTCGATACGGCGGGAGAGGTGAAGTTGGGCAAGCTCTCGATCGGCACGACGCGGCGCGGCATCGGCCCCTGCTACGCCGACAAGGCGCTGCGGCTCGGCATTCGCGTCCAGGACCTGCTCGACGAGAAGATCCTGCGGACCAAGATCCGCGCCGCGCTCGAGCCCAAGCAGCAGGCGCTGCGCGAGCTCGGCGTGCAGCGGCGCAAGCTGCGCAAGGAGGCAGGCGAGGGCGGTGGTGTCACCGAGGTGGCGGTCGAGGATGCCCCCGATCCGCGCCTCGATCTGCACACGATGACCGAGGAGCACGTCAGCTACGGCCACCGGCTCGAGCCGCACATCGCCGACACCTCGCGGCTCTGCTGGGAGACGCTCGACGCCGGCAAGACGGTGATCTTCGAGGGGGCGCAGGCCACCCTGCTCGACCTCGATCACGGCACCTATCCCTTCGTCACCTCCTCCAACCCGATCGCCGGAGCGGCCACGGTCGGCGCCGGCATCGGCCCCGCCGACATCGACGAGGTCTGGGGCGTCGCCAAGGCTTACGCGACGCGGGTCGGCGCCGGCCCCTTTCCGACTGAGATCGGCGACGAGGCGGGCAGGCACATGCTCGAAAGAGGTCACGAGTACGGCACTACGACCGGGCGCGAGCGCCGCTGCGGCTGGATGGACCTGGTCGCGCTGCGCTACGCGGTGCGCCTCAACCGGATGAGCGCGCTGGCGATCACCAAGCTCGACGTGCTCAGCGGGCTCGACCCGCTGCGCGTTGCGGTCCGCTACCGCTCGCGCGAGGGCGCCCTGCTCGACACCTTCCCCTACCACCAGTCGATTCTGCACGGCGCCGAGCCCGAGTACGAGGAGCTGCCCGGCTTCGACGCCGAGATCTCCGATTGCCGCGGTGTCGCCGACCTGCCACCCGAGGCGCGCGCCTACCTCGACTACGTTTCGAAGTTCGTCGGAGTCCCGATCAAGCTAGTCGGCGTCGGCCCAGGCCGCGACCAGGTCGTCTGGCTCGACTGAGGACGCCTGGCGGCGCATGCCTGCGTCCTCGGTCAGCCCAGCGGGGTGGCGGAGAGGAGCGTCAGCTTCCACTCGCCGTCCTCGTCTTCGAGCGGTATCGCGAACGGCTTGTCCTCGCTGTCGTAGTAGATGAGGAAGCCGCGCTCGTCGTCGTGACGGAAGCTGCCCGCGTCGACCACGGTCGTTTCGCGGCGCACGACGGCGGGCAGGGGTCGCGTGAAGGCCTTCAGCACCACCGCGCAGCCCTTGTCCCTGAGCTCGGGAGATTGAGCGGCGATCGCTTCCAGCTGACTCACCATCGATTTCGCCAGATACGTGCAGGCCCTGCCCCAGTCTTCTTCGGCCCGAGCCACGTAGAAGCCGTGCACGGCTTCTGCCACCTCCTGCAGTTCCGATTCGTCGCTCTCCTCGCCGTATTCCTGAATGCTGTTGTCGCCGCCCTTGGAGCGGAACTGCTCGGATCCCCCGCCCGAGACGTGCAGCGGCGTCGCGACCTTCGCTGGGCTCGCATCCGCGGTTTTCTGAGAGGAGTTGTCGGAGCCCTGTTTGTTGTCGCCTTGACCGTTCTTCTGTGTCTGCTGGGCGCCACCGCCTGTGTCCGGGCCATCGCTCTGGGTCGAGGCCGAGGTGCTCTTCGAATCCGACTCCGAATCGCCGCATGCCGAGAGCGAGGCGATTGCGAGAACCGCCGCCGCGAGCGCAGCAAACCAACTGATGCCCCCCCTGGTCACCGTCGCAATTGTAGTGATCGCCTGCAAGAAGCTGGTTTCCCCGAGCTGGAGACGCTGGGGTACATGGGTCGCGACATGGGCGCTTCTGTTCTACAGTTCGTTGATGGCTTCCGGTAGACGCACCGCTAGGTTGAGCGAGCGGCTGCCGAGAGGCAGGCACGGGTTGCCGCGGGAGGCCGTGACCGAGTCCCAACGCAGCCGCATCCTGCAGGCGATGATCGAGGTCGTCTCCGAGCGCGGCTATCCGGAGACTCGCGTGGTCGACGTGATCGGGGTTGCCGGCGTCTCGCGGAAGACCTTCTACGAACTCTTCTCCAGCAAGGAGGACTGCTTCCTCGCCGCCTACGACGTCCTGCTCGGCAACCTGCTGGGCGACACGGCTCGCGGCTTTGAGTCGAAGCCCGGCTCGCCCTGGGCCGAGCGCGTCGCCGCCGGCCTCGGCGCGCTGCTCGAGCACCTCGCCGAGCATCCCGACGAGGCGCGCTTCGCGATCGTCGAGGTGCTCGCCGCCGGTCCGAAAGCGCTGGCTCGGCGCGACGCGGCGCTGCGCCAGTTCACCGGCTTCCTCGATGCGGGCCGCGCCGAGACCTCGGTGGAGCTGCCCGGAATCACCTCGCTCTCGCTGGCCGGCGGCATCAACGAGCTGCTCTACAGCGAGATCCTGCATGGCGCTGCCGTGCGCCTGCCCAGCCGTTTGCCTGACCTGATGTTCTGGATCACCCTGCCCTTCCTCGGCCCCGAGGGCGCCGCCGAGGAGCGCGAGCGCACCAGATTGGCCATGTTGGAGAGCTAGACGAACTACGTTAAGCCGCTCTTTTACGTGAATGCGGGGGTTTATCTAGATGGCAAGGGTGGTAGCTTTGGCCGTTGGAGGGATTGACCGAGGCTTTCGAATGGCCGGGGCTAAAAAGGGCCAGGCCGTAAAGGAGAGAGATAGAGCACATGCGCAAGCGTTTGATTACGACACTGGCCCTGGCTGCGGTGGCCGCCATTGCTGTGGCGGGGATCGCGACAGCGGAGAAACCGACCATCGTCCAGGTGGGGGACCTCAAGCTGACGCTGAACGGCGGCTTTACGCCGAAGAAGCTCTCGAAAACCAAACCGACGCCGATCACGCTCAACATCAGCGGCAAAATCGACTCGATCAGCGGCAAACACCCGCCGGCCCTGAAGGAAGTCGTCGTCGAAACCGACAAGAACGGCTCGATTAACGTCAAAGGCCTGCCCAAGTGCACCTCCGGCAAACTGCAGGCACAGGACACCAAAAACGCCGAAAAGATCTGCCCGAAGGCGATCATCGGCGATGGGAAGACCGATGTCGAGGTCGAATTCCCCGAACAGGCGCCTTTCATCGCCAAGAGTAAGCTGCTCGCTTTCAACGGCGGCTTCAGCGGGGGCAAGACGACGATCTTGATCCACGCTTACCTCTCCTCGCCGGTTTCGGCGGCAGTGGTGACGACGGTGAAGATCTCGAAAGTCAAGAACGGCCGCTTCGGCACCAAATCAATTGCCACGATCCCGAAGATCGCCGGCGGCTACGGCTCGGTCAAGAGCTTCGAACTGACCCTCGACCGCGGCTACAAAAACACGCCTTATCTGTTCGCCAAGTGCCCAGACGGTCACCTCAACGCGAAAGCCACCTCGGTATTCACCGATGGCACTCGGCTGACGGGCAGCTTCGTCCGCTCCTGCACCCCGAAGGGCTGAGCGGCAGCTTTCAGATCAGGACGAAAAAGGGGAAGAAAGGGCGGCCATCGGCCGCCCTTTCTTATGCCCTTCAATCGCGTGGGTCGAGGCGCTCGATCGGCGCCGGCGGGATCAACCCCTCGGCCTCCCGCCGCCGCTCGCCGCGCCGCAGGATGCGCTGGGTGAGGATCGCGATGCTGAGGATCGCGGTTGCGCCGAGGCTGAGCTGCACGCTGAGCAGGCCCTCGCGGGTCCAGTAGACGTCGCGCAGGTCGAGCAGCAGCGCGGCCTCGTCGAAGGTCAGGCCCATGCCGACCCCCGTGGTCACCGCCAAGCGCTCTTCCAGGGCCTCGTCGTCGGTGAGCAGCGCCGTGGTTCCCGAGGCGAAGGCGATCAGGATGCCGGGCACGAAGTGGTGGATGTGGCGCCCGCCGAGGCTGACGTTGCGAAACGGCCCCCACCCGTCGCGGATCCCCAGGGTTGAGAGCCGCACGAAGGCAAAGGAGCCGAGAAAGCCGGCGAGCAGGTTGAAGAGCACGGTTTCGCTGCGCGGTGCGGCGCTGTAGCCGCTGACCGCCACCCCGACGGTGTCGCGGGCCGCAACTGGAGCGACTTCGACCAGGCCTTCGCCATCGTCCTCGTGGGCGCGGCGCTGCACCATGCGCCCGTACTGCCCACCGATAACGGCGCCGGCGCCACCGAGGGCAATTGCCGCAAGCCCCAGCGTCGCCCGCTCCGAGCGCGCCCAGCCGAAGCGGGTCCTCGCCCGGGCGCGGCGGGAGACGCGGGAGACGCGGGTGGGAAGACGGAGCGCGCTCACGGCCCCGCAGCCTAGCGGCGGGTCAGCGTTCCTCGGTGACGATCGTCTTCACCGTGGCGACAGCGCCGTCGGCAAGCTCGATCTCGACCATGTGGGTGCCGATCTCGCGGATCGGCTGCTCGAGGCGGACCTTGCGCCGATCGACGCGCAGGTCGCGGGCGTCGCGAATCGCCTCGACGATCTCCTTGGCGCCGACCGAGCCGAAGAGCTTGCCGTCCTCGCCGGCTCGCTCGTGGATCGTCAGCACCGTTTTGGAGAGCAGCGATGCCGCCTGCTCTTCGCGCTCGGCGCGCACTTTCTCGGCTTTCTCGGCTGTGGCGCGTCGCCGCTGTGCCTCCTCCAAAGCGCCCGGCGTCGCCGGCGCAGCCAGCTTGCGCGGAATCAGGTAGTTGCGCAGGTAACCGGGGGAGACGTCGACTGGCTCGCCGCGCCGGCCGAGCTGCTCGACGTCCTCGAGCAGGATCGCCTGCGTCATCAGTGGCGCTCCCCATGATGCCTCGCCGCAAATGACGGCCCCAGATCGCCGCCATACGGCGTCCTCAGTCGGCCGAATAGCGCTGCTATTCGGCCTCCCTGCGTCCTTGTCTGGCGACGCCTGGACCTCGTCATTTCCTGGCGACCACCATGGGGAGCGCCACTAGCGCTCTCCGACGTAAGGCAGCAGGGCGATCTCGCGGGCCCGCTTGACCGCCACCGAAAGCTGGCGCTGATGCTTGCGCGAGAGGCCGGTTACCCGGCGACCGCGCGTCTTTCCCTTGTCGGAGAGGAAGCGGCGCAGCAGGCTGAGATCCTTGTAGTCGACCGCAGCCGAGTTGATCCGCGTGTATTTACGCGGCCGAGCGCGGTCCGGCGCACGCCGTCCGCGGCGTGGTGAAGATGCTCCTGCGTCTTTGGTTCTGGCCATACGGGCTGGGAATCCTACAGATGATCGGTTCCCATGCCCGAACGGCCAGGGGGAAGGCCTAGAAGGGAATGTCGTCGTCCCCGCCGCCACCTGCCGCAGCGCCGGCGAAGTCCGAGGAGTCGGCCGGTACGTCGCTGCTCGGGGTGAAGCCACCGTTGCCGTTGCCTCCCCCGTCGCGGGAGCCGAGGAACTGGACCGAGTTGGCGACGATCCGCACCGCCTGGCGCTTGCCGCTGCCGTCTTTGGCCTCCCACTCGCTCCAGTCGAGGCGCCCTTCAACCGCTACGGGGCGGCCCTTGGAGAGGTAGTTGGCGCAGTTCTCGCCCTGCGCACCCCAGACCGTTACGTCGAAGTAGTTGGGCTTGTCCACCCATTCCCCGGTCTGGCCGTCCTTGCGCCGGCTGTTGACCGCGACGCGCAGGTCGCAAACCGCCGTGCCACCGCCGGTATGGCGCAGCTCGGGGTCCCTGGTCAAGTTCCCGGTGATCACCACTATGTTGATGTTCGAAGCCGCCACGGCTCTCAACTCCTCCAAATCGTTGTCTGGACTTCAGTCTAAGAGCGGCAGCGGCGCGACTCTCCCCCCTCGGGCCGCATCTTCCGCACTATTCTCGGTCGAGGGGCGCCAAACGCCCGTGCATCGGTCGCCGGCGCCTACTCGGCGGGCGCGGGTGACTCTTCGACGGCCACGTCAGGGGCATCCTCGGTCTCCGACTCCTGGGTGGAGACGGAGGGACGGCCGCCCTGCGCCGGCCGCTCGCGCGAGCCATGCACTGGAGCTGCCACGGCGGGCGGCACCATCACCGGCGCGTCGGCGTCGACTTTGAAGATGCGAAAGCGCAGCACGCCGTCGGCGATCCGCAGATTGTGGTTGAGCTCGTCGAGCAAATCGGACGGGGCCTCGAAGCGGAACCAGCGGTAGTCGGCCTCGGTGCGCTGCTCGATCTCGTAGGCCATCTTGCGAAGGCCCCAGTTGTTCTCGTGCTTCAGCGCCCCCTTGCCCTCGATGCGGCTGCGCACGTCCTGCGCCAGCGCGTCGCGCCCGGCCTCGTCGGGGCCGGGGTCAAGCATCAGGACAAGCTCGTATTCGCGTGGGGCTGCCAAAAGCGGCGAGGGACTATAGCCGGTGTCGGGTGGGGCGCTGGGTACCACTCCCCGCTCAACTTTTCCGCATGTGAGTAGGGCGACTCTCACGGAGGGGTAGCAGGCGGAAAAGTACAAGCCGCGGGGAGCGGCACCCAGCCCCCCCACCGACAGAGGGAGAAGTTCACCCGGCTGGAGCCTTAGACCAGGATGAGCTTCCGTGTTCGCTGGTCGCAGGCCGCCGGGGCCTTGGCTTGTGGAGCTTTCGTGCTTCTGGCGTTTCAACTTGGCCCCGAGCTGCTCCAGCCACCTGAGCCACCGCCGCTGGCGCCTGACGTTGGGCTCCCGCGTGTCGGGGTGGCACCGACGCTTGCAGTCGAGAGGTCGCGTGAGGTTCGGCCTCGACGGAACCTCGGGCGGGTGGTGCGGGGTGGGGGTGGTCGGCGCCGGGCGGAGGCTTCTGAGGGCAAGGCTCCGAAGCGGCGCCCGTCTCGTCCCTCTGCCCGAAGAAGCGCGCAGCCCAAGCCGAGCACCCCCACCCCGCGACAGGACCCGCCCGCAAGTCCCCCCGACCCTGAACCGATCCCTGCGTCCCCGCCTGAACCCTCGTCGGTCGTGCCACCTTCTCCTGAACCCACACCCGCACCTGCTGCGCCCGAAGACGGCTCGATCGAGTTCGCCCCGCACTAGCCCTTGCGTGAGCCAGTGAGGCTCGCGGGTAGGGTGACCACATGGCCAACGGCGAACCGCTGATCATCGTCTCCAACCGGGGGCCGGCCCAGTTCGAGCTCGACGAGAACGGCGAGCGCACCGTGCGCCGCGGCGGCGGCGGCCTGGTCACCGCGCTCTCGGGGCTCGTCTCGCACCGCGATGCGCTCTGGATCGCCTCGGCGATGACCGACGAGGACGTCGCTGTCTCCGAGGAGCGCGGCGGACCGGTCGAGCTCTCGATCGACGGCATCGAGTACCGCGTGCTGCTGGTCGGCTCCGACGCCGAAGCCTACGACCGGTTCTACAACGTAATCGCCAACCCGATCCTCTGGTTCATCCAGCACTACCTTTGGGATCTCTCCAACGCGCCGGATATCCGCCAGCAGGAGCTCGACGCCTGGGACCTCGGCTACCAGGCGGTCAACCGCGACATCGCCGAGGCGGTGCTGGGCCAGATCGAGGGGCGCGAGCGGCCGCTGGTGATGCTGCACGACTACCACCTCTACACCGCGCCGGGAATGATCCGCGCCGCCCGCCCCGATGCCTTCCTCCACCACTTCGTCCACATCCCCTGGTCCCAGCCCGACAGCTGGCGCATCCTGCCGGGAAGGATCCGCGAGGCGATCTTCCGCGGCATGCTCGCCAACGACATCATCGGCTTCCACACGCACGCCTACTGCATCAACTTCATCCGCTGCTGCGACGAACTGCTCGAGGTCGACGTCGACTACGAGCACGGCATCGTCAACCACGCCGGGGGCGAGACCCGGACCCGGGCCTACCCGCTCTCGATCGACGCCGAGCGCCTGCGACGCGCGGCTGAATCGCCGCAGGTGGCGACGGCCGAGCGCGAGGTGCTGGAGCGCCGGCGCAAGTACCTGATCATCCGCGTCGACCGCGCCGACCTCTCGAAGAACGTGCTGCGCGGCTTCACTGCCTTCGACGTCTTCCTCACTCAGCACCCGGAGTTCCGCGAACAGGTCACCTTCATCGCGCACCTGCAACCCTCGCGTCAGGACGTGCCCGAGTACGTCGAGTATCTGGAGCGGATCGAGGCTCTGGTGGCGGTCGTCAACCATCGCCACGGGACCACCGATTGGATGCCGATCGACCTGAAGATCTACGAGAACTTCCCCGAGGCGGTTGCCCGCTACAAGCACTTCGACCTGCTGATGGTCAACTCGCTCTTCGACGGCATGAACCTGGTTGCCAAGGAGGCGCCGGCGGTCAACACCCGCGACGGGGTGCTGATCCTCTCCGAGAACACCGGCTCGCACGAGGAACTGGCGGACTCGGCCCTCTCGGTCAACCCCTTCGACATCCAGGAGCAGGCAGACGCGATCTACCGGGCGCTGACCATGAGCCCCGAGGAGCGCAAGATGCGTGCCCAGCACCTCAAGGAGCTGGTCTTCGCGCGCAACCCCGGCGACTGGGTCGACGAGCAGCTGGCCGACATCGCCGAGCTGCGCGAGCCCGTCGGCTAGGACGCCGCAACGCTCAGGTATCGAGCTCGCTCAGCAGTTCGACCCAGTCGCGCAGGAGGCGCGGCGAGAGGAACTCCTGGCGGGCGTGTTCCTTGCCCGCCCGCCCGAGACGCATGCCCAGTTCGGGATCGGCGAGGATCTGCAAGCAGCGCTGCGCGCACTCCTCGGGCGAGTTGACCAGGTAGCCGCTCTCCCCGTCGGCGATCTGCAGGGGGATGCCGCCGACGTTGCCGGCCACCGTCGGCCGTCCCTTCCAGAGCGCCTCGGTGACCGTCAGGCCGAAGCCCTCGCGGATCGACTTCTGCAAGCAGACGTCGGATTGCGATTGGAAGGCGTTTACCTCGATCGCGCCGACGTTGTTGAGGTTGTTGAGGATCTTGATGTCGTCGTCGCCATCGGCGTACTCGAAGGTGTGCTGGAAGAACTCCCAACCCTCGGGGTCGTCAGTCGCCATCGAGCCGACCAGGGCGAGCTGCACGTCCGGCATCTGCTCGTGGACGATGCGGTAGGCGTCGATCACCCCCATCGGGTCCTTCCAGGGGTCGAAGCGCGAGACCTGGGTCAGCAGCGGCCGGTCGACGTCGATCCCGAACTGGCGGCAGACGAAGGCCGCGTCATCGGGCGAGAAGGCCATGTTCTTCGGTGAGAGCGGGTCGATCGCCGGCGGGATGATCTTCACCCCGTTGTGTCCGTTGACCCCCTGCGGGACATAGGCAGGCAGGTGCCAGACGGTCGCGTCGTACTCCTCGATCATCGGCAGCAGGCGAGCGATCGGGGCCGGGTTGGGCTCGGAGAGGTCGATGTGGCAGCGCCAGATCCAGTTGCGACCCTTCCGCTCTGCACCTCTGCGCAAGCCGATCGGCTGCGGGTCGTGGACGATGACCGTGTCCCACTCACCCTGCAGACCGTCGGCGTTGATCGCGTTGATCTCGTCGAAGACCTGCCACTGCTCGTCGCTGAGGGTCTCCTCGGCGCCCTGCAGCGAGTTGTGCAGGAGCTTGGTTGCGTTGAAGAACTCCTCCTTGCCGAAGATCACGTGCCAGTGAGCGTCGATGCCGATGTCGCGCATCAGCGGCACGATCGTGTAGAGGATCTCCGAGACGCCGCCGCCGAAGGCGGTGGCGCTGACGTGCAGCACGCGGTGGCCCTTCATCGGCTCGGCCAGCTCACGGATGCGTTCGATCGTCTCCTTGCCGGCGATGTGGGTGTAGTCGGCGAGGGACTTTTGGCCGAGCGAGACTTCCTGAAGCATCCGGGAGTTCTACAGGCAGCGGCGGTCGGGCGTCGCTCAGCCGCCGGGACGCCTGCCGAGGGTCACCTCGACCTCCTCGCGGCGACCGTCGCGAAGCACCTCGAGGGTCACGGTTTCGCCCGGCTCGTAGGTCGAGACGATGAAGGCAAGGTCGTCGGGGTCGACCATCCTGCGGCCCTCGACGGCAAGGATCACGTCCCCGCCGGTGGTGAAGCCGGCCGCCTGGAAGCGCAGTTTGTCCTCGCCGCCGCGCAACCCCGCCTCCTCAGCGGGCCCGCCGGGAACGACTTCGGCGATCAACCCCCCGTACTCGGTGTCGAGGCCGAGCTTCTCGGCGAGCTGCGGGTAGAGCGCCTGGCTGGAGACGCCGATGTAGGCGTACTCGGCCTCGCCGCCGCGCTTAAGCTGGGCAATGGAGCGCTTCACGGTTGAGATCGGCACCGCAAAGCCGACTCCGTCGTTGGCGCCGGAGCTGGTCTCGATCTGCTGGTTGATGCCGACCACGCGGGCGCTGGCGTCGAGCAGCGGTCCGCCCGAGTTGCCGGGGTTGATCGAGGCGTCGGTCTGGATTGCGCCCTCGATCTGGAAGCGGGTCAGCGATTCGACCGAGCGGTCGGTGGCCGAGACGATCCCCAGCGAAAGCGACTGCTGCTCGCCGAAGGGGCTGCCGATCGCCGCCACCGGCTGGCCGACCACCAGGTCTTGGTCGTCGCCGAGCTGCAGGGGTTTCAGGTCGAACCCGTCCGGCTCGATCTGCAGGAGGGCAACGTCGGCGAATGGATCGAAGCCGACGATCTCGGCGTCAACGATGTTGCGGTCCGGGAACTCGACGTAGACCGCATCGGCCGGCTCGCGGTTGGCTCCTTCGCCGTTGGTGACCACATGGGCGTTGGTGACGATCTGGCCATCGGTGTCGAGGACGAAGCCGGAGCCCTCGGCCGCGCCGGCGCTGCCGCCGAAGACCGAGCGGATCGTGACGACGCCGGGCGACGCCTCGCGGTAGACCTCTGCGGCGTCGAAGCCGAGCGCCGCGGCCTGCACGACGATCTGCGGCCGTTGCCGCTGGAGCCCCTCGCTGGTCGCGGTCGAAGCCGATCCACCGCCGTCTGAGCTGCCGCAGCCGCTGAGCGCCAAGCCCAGTGCCAACGCCACGCCGAGGGCGCGCCGTTTCACGCGGCCGCTCTGGAGGGCAGCGTCGCGGCCCGCGCCGGCAACCCGGCACGTGAGTGCGGCAGGTCCAGGGTGAAGGCGGTGAAGCGCTTGGTCGAGGCGACCGCGATCCTTCCCTCCATGCGCTGAGCGAGCTCGCGAGCGATCGCCAGGCCAAGACCCGAGCCGCCTGCCGAGTCGGCCGTGTAGAAGCGCTCGAAGATGCGGCCGTGGGCGCGGCGCGGGATGCCGGGGCCGTCGTCGGAGACGGTCAGCTCGGCGCGGCGGTTGACGGAGTAGGTGGTCACGGTCACCTTGGTGCCCTCCGGGGTGTGCGTGAGGGCATTGTCGAGGAGGATACGGATCACCTGGCGCACTCGGTCGGGGTCGCCGCTGGCGATCACAGGCTGCTCGGGAGTGCGCAGCTCGAGGCGCGAGCCGTGCCGGTCGGCGCGCGGCGCGAACTCGCGTATCACTTCGCGAGCCAGCGAGCCGAGGTCGACGCTGCGACTCTCGATCGCGACGGCGCCGGCGTCGAGCTGGGAGAGGTCGAGCAGGTCAGTCGTGAGCTTGGTCAGCCGCTCGATCTGCTGGCGCATCGTGCGCACGAACTCGGCCCGCTCCTCCGGGCTGGGGTCCTCTTCCTCGAGCAGCTCGACGAAGCCGCCGAGGCTGAAGATCGGCGTGCGCAGCTCGTGCGAGGCGTTGGCGATGAAGTGCTTGCGCGCGTTGTCGAGCTCGGCCAGGCGGCGTTGCATCTCGTTGAACGTGCGGGTCAACTGGCCGAGCTGGCCGACTGAGGAGATCGGGATCGGCGTTTCGAAGTTGCCATCCGCGACTTTTCGCGCCGCGTCCTGGAGACGGCGGATGTTGCCGCCCGCCACCCGCGCGTAGTAGATGCCCACCGCCGTGGCGATCAGCACGGCGAGCAGGCCGGCAATCGCGATCTGACCCTTGACCACGCCGAGGCCGCTGGCGGCCCCGCCGATAGCGACCGTATAGACGTAGATCAGAAAGGCTGTCCCGGCGGAGACCGTCACCGCGAGCATGGTGATGCGGTTGGTGAGCGTGGTCAGCCTGATGCGCCGCACTGAGCGCTACTCCCGGAAGCGGTAGCCGACGCCGCGCACCGTGAAGAGGTACTCCGGCTCCTTGGGGTCGCGCTCGAGCTTCTCGCGCAGGTGCCGGATGTGGACGTCGACGGTGCGCGGGTCGCGGTACTCGGAGTCCCCCCAGACGTGCTCGAGCAGGGTCTCGCGACTGAGCACACGTCCAGGGGAGCGAGCCAGCGCGCCGAGTATCTCGAACTCGACGTAGGTGACGCGCACCTCTTCGCCCCGCAGGGTGACCATGCGACGGCCATAGTCGACCTTCAGGTCACCATGCTCGATCTCCTCCTCCTCGGGCGGCTCGCCGGCCATCCGCGAGCGCCGCAGGGCGGCCTTCACGCGGCTGCGGAACTCGCGCATCGAGAAGGGCTTGGTTATGTAGTCGTCGGCGCCGACCTCGAGGCCGGCGACCTTGTCGGTCTCCGAGCCCTTGGCGGTCAGCATGATGATCGGCACCTGGCTGCGCTGGCGCAGCTCGCGACAGACTTCGACGCCGTCGAGCTTGGGCAGCATCAGGTCGAGGATGACCAGGTCGAAGCGAGCCTCGGCGAAGCGATCGAGCGCTTCGCGACCGTCTTCAGCGGAGGTGACGTGGTAGCCGTCCTTGCGCAACGGATAGCTGAGCAGGGTCTGAATCGACTGCTCGTCATCGACGAGGAGGATGCGCGTCGACCCGTTCGGCATAGGAAAAGGATATTGACTGTCGAAATCCGCATATTGCGCCGGTGCGCCGGGGCACGGGTCCGGTCGTTTGGACAGATGTGCGAGTACCAACTACTAAGGCTCCTTTGTGGAAAGCCGATATGGGGGACAGGATGCAAGCGCAACAGCTGAAGAGCCTGGTCGACGCGGGGGCCTACAAACCCGAGCCCGCGCTGATCGCCGATGCGATGCTCAGCCGCCGCAGCGTGCGCGAGCTGCTCACCAGCGAGAGCTTCATGCGAGCTGGTCGAATCCCCCCGGCTCCAGAAGCCGGCCGTCGGGCAGCCTGATCTCCACTCCGTCGCCCGCCAGGACCTCGCCGATCTCGGTCAGCGCAAGTCCCGCATCCGCCTCCCTGACGCTGCGCTGGGCGGCGGCCAGCCGCTTGCGCGGGATGCTCGCCAGCAGCTCGTAGTCCTCGCCCCCGCTTGTCGCTAGCTGAAGGGGATCCCATCCTGCCGCTGCGGCGATCTCCTGCACGCCCGCGGCGATCGGCAGAGCCTCGGCGTCGATGCGAAGCGCCACTGAGCTGCTCTCCGCCAGGTGACGGGCGTCGGCGCCAAGCCCGTCGCTGAGATCGATCATCGCCGTGGCGCCCGCCGCAGCAAGGGCGCGCCCGGCTCCAACTCGCGGCCACGGCTCGAGCTGCCGAGCCCGAAATCTTGCCGCTCGATGCATTGAGCACACCCCAGTGTGCTCAATGCATCGAGCGGCGGTAAGCAGTTGGTAGCCGGCGGCGGCGCCGCCGAGCTCGCCGGTGACGACGAGCACGTCGCCGGGGCGGGCGCCGCCGCGGGTGACGAAGGCGCTCGACTCCGGCGCATGGCCGACCACGGTGATCGCGAGGAACAGCTGTGAGGAGCGAGTGAGATCGCCGCCGGCCAGGCTCGTCCCGGTTTTCTCCGCGAGGGTCGCCATCCCGTCGAGCAGCTCCAGCGCTCCCTCCTCGCCGAGATCGGAGGGGACGCCGAGCACCACATAGGCCTCGCCGGGCTCGGCGCCCATCGCCGCCAGGTCGGAAAGCGCCGTGGCGAGCGCCTTGTGGCCTATCTGGGCGAGGGTCGCCCTGCCGCGGCGGAAGTGGACGCCCTCAACGACGGCGTCGACTGAGGTCGCCGTGGCGCCACCGGGAACCGCGACCGCAGCGTCGTCGCCCGAGCCGAGCCGAATGCGCGCGTTGGCAGGCGGCAGCCGTTCTCGCACCTTGGCCAGCAGCTCGAACTCGCCCATCGTTCCATTGTCCCGCCCCGCGCTGATTTCGCCTTTGGCCGCCATTTCAGCGAAGAACGACGAACTCACGGTGAGCTGCGCTAATAAGGTGCGAGCGTGGAGCGCCAGCAGCCCCTCCTGCACCGGCTCGGCGAGGCCGGTTCGAAGATCGGTGCGCGGCCACCGCGCAGCAAGCGTGTCCGCCTCGCGATCCAGCTCGGCATCGCCGTGCTCGTCTTCGGCTTCCTGGTGCTCACCGTTGTCGACCAGTGGGCCGAGATCAAGGACGAGGGGGTGCACTTCCACGTCGGCTGGTTGATCCCCGCCTTCGTCGTGCTGCCGATCTTCTATGCGCTGAACGCGCTCGGCTGGGACCTGATCCTGCGCTTTCTCGGCTACCGGCTGGGGGCGGGCCGGTCCCAGGTCGCCTGGGGGCAGCCGCTCTTGGCCCGCTATGTGCCCGGCAGCGTGCTCTACGTGCTCGGGCGCGTGCTGCTCTCCGAGCGCGCCGGCGTGCCGCGGCGGCTGACCGTCGCCAGCATCGTCTACGAACAGGCGCTGCAGGCGACCTCGGCGATTGGCGTCGCCGCCTACTTCCTGATCGTCCACCCCGACCTCGAGGGCCAGCCATGGCGCTGGGCGGTGCTGCTGCTCATCCCGCTGGCCCTGACGGCACTGCATCCGCGTGTCTTCGGACGCTTGGCGAATCGCCTGCTGCGCGCCTTCGGCCGCGAGCCGTTGCCGGCGACGATGCCGCTGCGCGGCGTGATTGCCGTGCTCGCCTTCTACACGCTCAACTGGGGGGTGATCGCGGTCGGCATCTATTGCGTTGCGCGCTCGGTCAGCGACATCTCGCCCAGCGAGATACTCGTGCTCGGCTCAGCCCAGGCTTTCGGCTACGTGGCGGCTCTCGCCACGCTGGTGGCTCCGGCCGGGCTCGGCATCCGCGACGCCGCCTTCGCCTGGGCGGTGAAGGTGGCCGTGCCCGGCGACAGCTTCGCGATCGGCTCGCTGATCGCGATCGTCGTGCGAGGGGTGCTGACGGTGGTCGAGGTGCTTTATGTGGGGGCGGTGACGGCGTTGGGGCGGCGCGAGGGGTGGTCGATCCATACCGGCGTGATTCACGCATCGCCGGAGGAGGCCGCGGCAGAGGAGCAGGAGGGAGCCGGCGAGGGCAACGTCTCTCGCCCGGACAAGTCGTCGCCCTAGGGGCGACGACTTTGAGTATCCGCCCGTTCGAGAGAGGTTGCCCTCGCCGGCTCACGATGCGACGTAACAGCCCGGTATGGGGACTACAGCGGGATGCGAGCTCCGAGCTGGTAGGCCGTCAGCGCGAGAGTCAGAAGCTGGAGGGCTCGGTCGCGGGATAGGGCTGCTAGCGGGAGGGGCCAGAGGAGGTACCAGGGGAGGAGCCAGGATGTGGCCAGGAGGAGGGCGAAGGTGGCCCAGGCGGCGCCGCGGAGCCAGTCGCCACCGCGGTAAGTCCAGGCGAGCAGGTAGGCGACGAGGGCGGCGTAGAGGGAAAGGGCCGCAAGGCGGACTGCGTCCGGGTCGAGGCCGGTCAGGCGGGCCGTCGTGATCGGGATGCTCATGTAGCTCGTTCGCCCCTGGTTCTCACCGGCGAGGGCGAAGGCGTCGAGCCAGCTCCAGTCGAAGGCGAGGTATGCGGCGAGAGCGACCAGCGCCGTGGTGGCGAGCGCGCCGAGAATGAGCCGTGTGCGACGCGCGGCGCCGAGCAGCGCGAAGGGGAGCACGATCGCGGCGGGCACCTTGGTTGCACATGCCGCCACCAACGCGGCAGCTCCACCCGCCTCACGCGCAGTGAGCACGCTGACGACTCCCAGCGTCATGAGCAAGACGGCGAGACCGTCGTTGTGGGGACCGCCGACTACGTGTACGAGGACGAGTGGGTTGAGAGCGACGAAAGCCACGGCGCGCGAGGGGTCGATGCCGCGCAGCGGGGCGAGGCGGGCGACGAGCGCCGCGGTCGCCAGGACCGCCAGGGCCGAGGCCGCCTTGAGCGCGTAGACGGCGGCATTGACCGGCAGCCAGGCGAGCGGGTAGGTGGCGAGGGTGAAGAGCGGCCCGTAGGCGCTGGTCGTGTCGGGCCAGGTGACCTCGGCAAAAGCTGGATCGGTGGGGACCGCGTCCGGCGTGTGGACGTAGGGATCGAGACCGTGCAGCACCCCGAGCCGGGCGTAGTCGACGTAGCTGTAGACGTCGTGGGAGAGCAGCGGCGGCAGGCAGGCGAATAGCGCGAGGAGCACGACGATCGCCCCCCAGAGGACTCGCCTTCCGATCCGCGGCGCCCAGGCCAGGGCTCCCAGATAAGCGAGGAAGCCAGCCCACATGAGGGCATAGGCCACCCCCGGCGCGAGGCTCAGTTATCCACTCCGCCGTCTGCCGTGTCGCCGCCGCCGACCGATGGCGGGGGGCCGGGCGGTGGCGGGACGGGAGTCGGTTCCTGTCCGGCGCCGGGTGCGTAGGCGTCAGGGTCGTATCGATCGGGGTCGTACCCACCGGTCGCTTCTTCGCCCAGTTCCCGCGCCCGTTCGGATTCCTCCTTGGCGCCGCCGTACACGCCGCGCTTCCCCCGGCTCGGGGCGGCGGCCGAGTAGCGCCCGTAGTACGGCGCCCAGCTGATCGATGCTTTTGGCTCGCTGAACTCCTCGCAGGGGACTTCGCCCCCCGCGTAGAGCGCGTGCCAGATCTCGGCCGGGAAGGTGCCGCCGTAGACGGTGATCCCGTGCACGCTGCTCATTTCGATCGCGTTGGACTCTGGGTAGCCGACCCAGACCGCGGTCGCCAGGTTGGGCTGGTAGCCGACGAACCAGGCATCGGTGAGTCGATCGGTGGTCCCCGTCTTGCCGGCCTGGCCGGGGCAGCCGGTGTAGGCGGCGGTGCCCGTGCCGCCGGTGATGTTGTCGTGCAGCAGGCGGGTCACCTCGTAGGCGACCGGCTCGCTGACCACGCGGCGCGCGGGCTTGCGGCCGGGACGCTCCACGCGCCCGCCGGGGAAGACCACCCTGCGGATGCCCACCGGGACCCGGCGCAGACCGCCGGCGGCGAGGGTCGCGTAGGCGCTGGCCATCTCCAACGGCGAGACGCCGATGCGCAGGCCGCCGATCCCCTCCGCGGGGATCCCGTCGAGCGGGCTGACGATCCCCAGGGACTTCGCCGTACCGGCGACCCGTTGCGGCCCGACGTCGAGATCGAGCTGAGCGAAGACCGTGTTGTCGGAGGCGACCGTCGCCTGCTGCAGGTTGATCGTCCCCTGGTAGCCCTCATCGGCGGTGTGCACCTCCCAGTGGCCCCACTTGGGCAGGTCCAGGGAAAGCGGTTTAGAGGTGTAATAGGTCGAGTAGGGATCGATCCCTTGGCGGATCGCGGTGGTCAGGACGAAGGTCTTGAAGGTCGAGCCCGGCTGGCGGTGGCCCTGGGCGGCAAGGTTGAACTTGCTCTGCTCGTAGCTCGAGCTGGAGGCCATCGCCTCGATCTCGCCATCGCCGGGGTCGATCGAGACCAGCGCCGAGGAGGGATCGGTCGAGTAGGGGAGAGCGGATCGCATCGCTTCGAGGCCGACCTCCTGCAGGCGAGGGTCGACGGTCGTATGGACCTGGAGTCCCCCGTTGCGCACCGTGTCCACCCCATAGCGGTCGATCAGCTGCTCTTCGACGTAGTCGAAGAAATAGGGCTCGCGGTGCTCGAAGTACGAATCGGAGGCGTCGAGGCTCAGCCCCATGCGCTGCGCCGCCCGCGAGCGCCCTGAAGAGACGTAGCCCAGCTTCGCCATCCTCGCCAAAACCGCGTTGCGCCTGGTCCGCGCCTCGCGCGGGTGCAGGAGCGGGTTGTATTCAGACGGAGCCTGCGGTAGGCCGGCGAGCAGTGCCGCCTGCTCCAGCGAGAGCTTCCAGACCGGGCGGGAGAAGTAGATCTTGGCCGCCGCCCCGACGCCGATCGCCGTCGCTCCGTCGACGGTGCCGTAGGAGGCGGTATTGAGGTACTGGTTGAGGATCTGCTTGCGCGAGTAGCGCTCTGCATACTCGATCGCCAGCTTTGCCTCGATGATCTTGCGCTCGAGGTCGCGCTTGGGATTGCGGATGCAGAGATTGCGAACCAGCTGCTGGGTGATCGTCGAGCCACCCTCGACCGTCTCGCCGGCTTCGAGGTTCTTCAGGGCGGCGCGCGCGATCCCCTCCGCGTCGAGAGCGCCGTGCTCGAAGAAACGCTGGTCCTCGATCGCCACGGTCGCCAGCCGCAATTGCTTCGGCACGCGCGCGAGCGGCACCGGCGCGCGCGCTTCGTCAGAGTCAACCAGGCCAAGCCTGGTCCCGTTCCCGGCGTAGAGAACCGTGTTGCCGCCGCGGTCGATCTTCTTGCAGGTGGCGAGCGAGGGCGCTTCGGCAGCGACGTCGAGCACCCAGGAGGCGACGCCGATCCCGGCCAGGGCCAGGACGACGAAGAGACCGGCGGCGACGAAGAGCAGCTTGCTGGGCACGCCACCGCGTCGTCGCTGACGTCGCCGTTTGCGCTGCGCCATGGGCAGAGGGTACTTCGGCCCAGCGCGGCTCAGGCCTGGGTGTCTTCGGTCGAGAGGTTGTGGACGACCCCCTCGACCAGCAGCTGGTTGGGGATCACGACCGCGGTGCCGTCGCCGGGGTCGACGTATGTGTAGGAGAGGGTGATGTCGGTCACCCGCCCCTCGGTCTCTTCGAACTTGACCCGGTCGCCGATCTTGATCGGCTGCGAGACGGCCAGTTGCACGCCGGCCACCATGTTGCCGATCGTGTGCTGGGCGGCGAAGCCGATGATCGCCGCCAGCACCGCGGTCGAGGCGAGGATGCCAGTTGCCAGACGCTTCAGCTCGGTGAACTGGCTGAGCGCGATCGCGACGAGGACGAGGAATACGACGAGGATCAGCAGGCGGCGCAGGAAGCGCAGGCGGGTCTTGGTCGAGCGGGAGACTTGGGAGACTGCGGGCGTCATGGGATGCAAACTAAAGGGGGAGGGACAGCCGACGCCCTTTCCGTACTCCAGCTGGGGGCCGATGACCGGGGTGCTCGGTGTCCTGCTGGCTCTGGCGACGGGGGCTGTGTTGTCGGTCCCGGCGGTGATTGCCGACAGTCCGGGGGACGGGGATCTGAGCGATACGGCGACGGCTTTCGTCCAGCTCGGCACAGCGCTCGGATTCCTGCTGGCGCCCTTTGCGATCGCGGCCGGCCGGGGGGCGAGTGTGCGGCAGGCGGCCGAGGAGCTTGGCCTGCGCCGATTTCAACTCTCGGCGGTGAAGTGGATGTTCGCGGCGGTCGGCGGCTACCTGGGGCTGACGATTCTCTACGTCGCAATCGCCGGCGCCCCCGAACAGGAGGACATCGCCGAAGCCTTCGGCACGCTGCCCGTGCAGATCCTGCTGATCGCGATTGCGGCACCGATCAGCGAGGAGGTTTGCTTCCGCGGCTTCCTCTTCGGCGGGCTGCGCCGGCGCCTGCCGCGGGTCGCGGCCGCCCTGGTCGCGGCGCTGGTCTTCGGCGCCCTGCACGCAACCACCGGGATCAGCGCCGTGCCCCCGCTGATCGCCTTCGGCTTCGTGCTCTGCCTGCTCTACGAGAAGACCGGCTCGATCGTGCCGGGGATCATCCTGCACGTGCTGAACAACTCGGTTGCCATGGCGGCGCAGTAGCGGACAAAGAAACGGCCCGCCGAAGCGGGCCGTTGGTAAAGCCGCTACTGCAGCAATCGTCTGACACCCGTGAGGTGAAGAAGGCTACCAGCCAAAATACCGAGTTCGCTGCGGCGTGAGAGCGGTTCGTTGAGCAGGTGCTACCCCGCAGGCCGCATGACATTTGCACCTCGCTCCGACTCTCACGCGCACAGCAATTCATTGGCGGAGGGCGGGGGACTCGAACCCCATCCGGACAGCAGTCCGAACTCACGGGTGTCATCCGTTCGCCCCGACCTCGCGGCTTCACCCTCCGCTGTCGCCGAACGTAGGTGCCCGCTTCCGCAAATCAACCCCACGTCGCTCTAAATTCACGAAGAAATGACTCTTTCGTCAGGCGGCCGGCTCATACGTAAGAATTCAGCGCCCGTGAGCCGCCGCCTTGCTCTCCTCCTCTCCGCTGCGCTGTGCGCCTTGCCGGCCACGGCGAGTGCTGCGGCGCCGGCCAAGACGATTGCCCCGCCCGATGCGGTCGTCAAGGTCAAGGTCGGCCACCTTCACAAGGGCAAGGCGCCGATCTACAGCACGGTGCCGGCAATCGGCACGGTGGCGCCCTACGTCGCCGGCCAGCGGGTGCAGGTCGAGTTCTTCCTCAACGGCAGGCGGATCGAGCGCAAGACGGTAAAGCTGCAGAAGGGCAAGGGCGGTGTCGGCAAATTTCGCGCCAAGGTCCTGATTCGCGAGGCAGGCAAGTACGCGGTCAGCGCCAAGCACGTGGCTACCGCGGCCCTGGGTGGCGACAGCACAGTGCGCAAGAGCTGGCGGGTCAGCTTCACCTCCCTGCACCAAGGCCAGTGCGGCAACGTCGTCGTCGGCTTCAAGAAGGCGATGCGCAAGCTGGGCTACATCACCAACGACGGCCGTTGCTTCGGCGGCAAGACGGCGCGCGGCGTGCTCGCCTATCGCAAGGTCAACGGCATGGCGGCCACCTACCGGGCCGGCGCCGGACTGGTGAAGCGTGTCTTCAGCGGACGCGGCGCCTACAAGGTGCGCCACCGGGGAGCCGGCCAGCACCTCGAGGTGCCGCTCGGCAAGCAGGTCCTGGTCTTCGCTAAGGGTGACAAGCCCGTCGCCGTCTACCCAATCTCCTCCGGCAAGTCGTCGACCCCGACGGTCACCGGTCACTTCACCTTCATCCGCACCGAACCGGGTTACAACTCGCACGGCATGTACTACTCGTTCTACTTCTACGGTGGCTACGCGGTGCACGGCTACGAATCCGTGCCCGACTACCCGGCGAGCCACGGCTGCATCCGCACCTTCATCGCTGACCAGCCCGAGATCTACAACCGGATCAACTTGGGCGAAGACATCTTCGTCTTCTAGGGGATGCGATGATCGGCGAGAGAGCGCTGCGCACGATTCTCGCCTTCATCGCCATCTATCACGTCGTGCTCGGGCTGATGCAGCTGCTGGCGCCGGGGACCTTCTTCGACGAGATCGGCATGTACGGGGTGGAGAACTCGCATTACGTCGGCGACGTCGGCTCCTTCACGCTTGCCTTCGGGATAGCGATCGGGGTTGCCATGCAGCGGCCGTCATGGCGCGCGCCGCTGCTTTGGCTCGGTGCCCTCTGGTACGGCTTGCACGCGATCAACCACGCCTTCGACACCGGTGAGGCGCGCAGCGAGGCTCGCGGCTGGTTCGACACTCTGCTGATCGCCTTCGGCGCGGTGGCGGCTGCTTGGCTTGCCCGCGTATCGGAACGGCTGCGCGGAGAGACGCCTGGAAGAGGGGTGCCCGGATGAAAGTCTTCGTCGCCGGAGCGAGCGGTGCGATCGGGCGGCCGCTGGTGCGTCAGCTCGTTGCTGACGGGCACGAGGTGACTGGGATGACGCGCAGCGCAGAGCGGGCGGATGCGATCCGCGCCACCGGAGCACAGACGGTCGTCTGCGACGTCTTCGATGCGGCGAAGCTGGAGTCCGCCGTCCGTGAGGCGGCGCCGGAGGCGGTCGTCCACCTGCTCACCGCACTGCCGCCGCGGCTCGACTACCGGGACAAGGATGCCTTGGCGCCGACCAACCGGGTGCGCACCGAGGGCACACGCAACCTGCTCGCCGCCGCCTGCGCCGCCTGCGCCCGCCGCCTGATCGTCGAGAGCGTCGCTTTCTTCTACGCACCGCAGGGCGACTTGGTCAAGGACGAGGAGGCGCCGCTCTTCCCCGACGCGCCGCCACCGTTCGGCAGCGCCGTCGCGGCGCTGAAGGACCTCGAGCGGCAGGTTCTCGAGGCAGAGGGCATAGAGGGGATCGTGCTGCGCTACGGCTGGCTCTACGGGCCCGGCACCTACTACGCGAGCGACGGCTCGCTGACCGAGGATGCCCATAGGCGGCGCCTGCCCGTCGTCGGCAAGGGCGCCGGTGTCTTCTCCTTCGTCCACGTCGAGGACGCCGCCAGCGCGACCGTCGCCGCGCTCGAGCGGGGCGGTCCCGGCGTCTACAACGTCGTCGATGACGACCCGGGGCCAGGATGCGAGTGGACCCCTGCCTTCACTGCGGCGGTCGGTGCTAAGAAGCCATTCCGAGTCCCGGTCTGGCTCGCTCGTCTCGTCGCCGGCCCGGCAGCGGCGACGATGGCGACGCAGCTGCGCGGCGCCTCCAACGCCAAGGCCAAGCGCGAGCTCGACTGGCAGCCTCGCTACCCGAGCTGGCGCCAGGGCTTCGCCGACCCCGAGGCGCGCGGCTGAGTCGCCGGCCGGCCCGACGGCATTCATAGGATGCGCCCGTGGCCGACCTCGCCGCCGCCAAGCAGACTTTGCTCGCAGAGCTGCGCGAGCACTCGCTTGTGATTGGCGAGGTGACGCTGTCAAGCGGAGCGATGGCCCAGTACTACGTGGACGCACGGCGAGCGCTACTGCGTCCCACGGGGTTCCTCGCGGCCGGCGAGCTGATCGCGGCAGCGGCGGCAGAGGCGGGGGCGAACGCCGTCGGTGGCCCGGCCACCGCTGCGATCCCACCCGCCTGCGCGGCGCTCGCCGTTCCCGCTGGCGCCGATCTGGTCGGCTTCTTCGTCCGCGGCGAGCGCAAGCGGCACGGGTTGCAGCGCTGGGTGGAGGGGCCGGTAGAGGAGGGGGCCCGCTGCCTCGTCGTCGAGGACACGGTGACCAGCGGTGGCTCGACCGCGAAGGCGATCGGGCGGGTCCTCGAGCAGGGACTGGAGGTCGTCGGCGTGGTCGGCGTCGTCGATCGTCTCGCCGGCGGGGGGGAGAGGATCGAAGCCGCGGCGGGTGCCCCCTACCGTGCTCTCGTGACGATCGACGAGATCTATCCCGACCGACCCGATCGGGGCTGAGCCAGGAGCGATGGAGCCCGACGCCGTAGAGATCCGCGTGCTCGGCTGCCTGGTCGAGAAGCAGCGTACGACGCCCGACGCCTACCCGCTCTCGCTCAACGCCCTGCGGCTCGCCTGCAACCAGTCAACCAACCGCGAGCCGGTGGTCGAGTACGACGAGGCGACGGTGGTCGAGGCGCTGCGCCGCCTCGCTTTGCGCGGCTGGACACGGCTGGCGAGCGGCGCCGGCAGCCGTGCCCGCAAGTACCGCCACCTGCTCGACCAGGCCTTCGGTCTCGATGACGCCGAGATCTCGCTGCTCGCCATGCTGATGCTGCGCGGGCCGCAGACGCCGGGCGAGCTGAAGCAGCGCGCCGATCGCCTTCACCGCTTCGCCGACCTCGGTGCGGTCCAGGAGACGCTCGACCGACTGGTCGAGCGTGGCCAGGTGGCGCGCCACGAGCGCCGGCCGGGACAGAAGGAGGATCGCTTCGAGCAGCTGCTGGGTGGCGGTTCAGCTGGAGCAGCGACGGTTCCGGCGAGCGCCGGGCCTGAGGAGGATCGTTCTCATGCTCAGGCCGATTCTGCGAGCGGCCCGGCGGCTGAGCAGCTCACCCCCGCCGAGGACCGCCTTACCCGGCTCGAGGGCGAGGTTGCGGAGTTGCGCTCCGAGCTGGCCGCCCTGCGCGCCGATCTCGGCGAGTAGCCGCATCCCAAATCCGCCAGCTTCTTCCTGCGGGTCTGCAGGACGACCGGTCTTCACCGAGACAACCTTCTTTCTCACAAAAACATCCCCCTTGACTTTATGAAAGTCTCCGTTTACAGTTTTGAACGTCGTCTGTGAAAGACGGCACAGGGACGTAGCAAACAGGGACAACCGAGCCTCGAGGAAGCCGCAAAGGGAAGCGGCGGGCAGAGGGGCTCACGGGACAAGGAGAAGAGATTTCGATGCTCTCGCCACTACGCAACCGGTTCGGCATCCCGGGAGTGATCTCGGTTGTCGCCTTCGCGGCGTTGGGTGGCGCCTACCCCGCCAACAACTCCGGAGGCAAGGCAACCGCCTCGGATTCACCCCCGGACCCTAGTCGGAGTAGCGAGATCGATTGCTGACGACAGATCCAGCGGCCCGGGCGTCCACCACAGCTAACGCTCGGGCCGGGGCCCCACGATGATCGACACCCAAAACCACAGCCACCAGCCAGGCCTTCGCCTTTGGCTCGCGCTGAGCGCCTGGCTCACCGCGCTGCTTCTCCTCGCCCCTGCGGCGAGTGCCGAACGGGGAGTCATCGGTGCGTATCAGTTCGGGACGAGACTAGAAAACGAGTGTGTTGGTAGTAATCGCTGCCCTCAGGAAGAGCCCGGCGACTTCGTGACCCCTCTCTCAATCGCCGTCAATGGCACCGGGGCTGGGGGTGCCGTTGCCGGTGACATGTACCTGGGTGATTTTCGCGGCGCATACGACGACCTTGGCAACCGCATCCAGCAGTTCTCCCTCACACAGGCCTTCAAGCGCCTCTGGGGCACCGACGTGGTAAAGGAAGGCCCAGGTAACTCGGACGAGCTCCAACAGCTCATGATTCAGGCCACCGGCGGCACCTTCACCCTCGGCTTTGGCGCCGACACCACTCCGGCGCTCGCCTATAACGCCTCAGCAGCAGCGGTGCAGGCTGCCCTCGATGCCCTCGGATCGATCACCGACGGCGCCGTCACCGTCACGGGCGGCCCCGGCGATGCCAGCGGCTCCAGCCCATATTTGATCGCCTTCGGCGGCACGATGGGAGGCACCGACCAGCCGCGGATCGCTATCGATGACTCCGCGCTCAGCGGCGGTCCCGCCGAGGGTTGGGTGACGACCGTCAATCCCGGCGCAACCGGCGCCGAGATCTGCCGTACCGACCTCGGCGACGTCTGCAAGAACGGAACGCCGCAGAGCCGCGTCGATGATGCGACTCAGATCGGTGGGGCAGTAGACGAGCCCATCGACATCGCGATCGACCAGGCAAACGGCAACCTCTTCGTCATCGACCTCGGCCTCAGCGGCGGCGGCGGCAAACGCATCAACGTCTTCTCGGCCAGCGGCCAGTTCCTGCGCGCCTTCGGCGGCGACGTAGTCCGCTCCGGGGCCGGCGACAGCGACGTCGACGAGGTGCAAGAGCTCACTGTAAGTGCCACCGGCGGAACCTTCACCCTCTGCTCGGGCGCCTGCCTCACAAACTTTGGCAACCCGAATCCCGCAGAATTCACCGCACCCATCCCCTACGACGCAACCTCGGCGCAGGTCAAAGCCGCACTGGAAACACAGCCAGGGATCAGCGGCAACGGGGGCAGCGTCACCGTCACCGGCGGCCCTGGGGGCTCTAACCCTTACGTCATCACCTACAAAGGCGCCCTCGGCGGCGACGACGTCGTCGAGCTAAGAGCCGACGCGACGAACCTGGCCGGCGGGAGCCAGACGGCCGCGGTTACAACCCTCGCATCCGGCGGGGGCTATGAGGTCTGCACCGCCAACGACGCCTGCAAGGCAGCGGTGGACGGCGACGCGGCCGGTTACCTTTCGGCCGCACGCAGCATCGCGGTCGCTCCGGCAGGAGCCCCCAATGCGGGCAACGTTCTCGTTGCCGACAACTCCAACTACCGGATCCAGGAGTTCACTGCGGCCGGCACCCTCGTGCGAGCCTTCGGTTGGGACGTTGTCGCCACCGGCCCCGGCGACAGCGCCGCCGATGAGTTCGAGGTCTGTACACCCGCTTCGGGAGACGTGTGCAAGGCGGGCGTTCAAGGCGGCGCCACGGGCCAGTTTCAGTTTCAGTTCCAATTCAGGAGCAGTGCGGTTGCGGAGGACTCCAACGGCGCAATCTACGTCGTCGATTCCGGCAGGCTGCAGAAGTTCACTCCGCAGGTTGGCCCGCCTGTGCTCTCACCCTCGACGATCGCCTCCAACGACATTCAAGAGCTGACCGTCAACGCCGGCGCCGGCCAGTTCCGCTTGAGCTTTGGGGCCGAAACAGGCGGCACTACGGGCCTCGGCGACTTCACCCAAGGCTCCGACGTGATCACCAACGTCGAAACCACGACAGGCGCCTTCACCGTGGGCGAGAGGATCACCACGGCGTGCCCACCCGTCCCGAATTGCAACGCCGTGCTGCCTAACGCAGATGTCTTCATTACCGCCGTCACCCCAGGCACGCTGACCATCTCCGCGCCGGCCACGGCGTCAGGTGACGACTACGTACTCATCTCGAACCTCCCCTACGAAACCCCCAACATCCCCCACAACGCGCCGCCGAGCGGGCCCGGCTCGGTGGAAGAGGCGTTGAACGCGCTGCCCTCGATCGGCGCCGGCGGGGGCTCGGTGAGCGTCACCGGCGGCCCCGGAGCACCGGGCGGCGGCACCTACACGATCGAGTTCGACAGCGGCCCCGTCGCCGGGACCGACGTCGAAGAGATCGAGGCGATGCAGGGCAGCCCGGCGCTCAGCGGCGGCTCTGGCGCTGGCGCCAATACGGCGACGGTGGCGACGGCCGCCGACGGCGGGCCGCAAGGCAGCGGATTCGCCGATGCCCCCTTCGACGTCGCGGTCGCGGCCAACGACCACGTCTTCGTGGCGAAGCGGTATCCGGCCGGGTTCTCCGATTGCCCGGACGGCATTCCATCCCCCAGGGAGGTCCGTATCCAGGAGTTCGACCCGAGCGGGACGCTCCTCGAGACCAGCCTGCCCTGCACCGACGTTCCGGCTCCCGACTCCTCCGACGACATCGTCGGCTTCAGTCTCAACCCGATCAAAGCCGAGCCATACACCCTCCAAGATCCATCAAACCGCACCGAAATCCGCGTCAGCGTCTTCGGCGAGCTGGGGCCGGCGCCGGAGCTGACCCTCGACCCGGTCGGCGACGTAACTCGCAGCGCGGCGACGCTCACGGGAACGATCGACCCCAACGGCCCGGATGCTGCCCCCTATCCCAGTCCCCCTGCCACCACCTACCAGGCCGAATACAAGAAGGCATCGGAGTCGCAGTGGGCGCCCTTCGGGCGCCCGGCGCCGATCGGCACCGGTGACTCGCCCATTGCCTTCAACCTCTCCGTTGCCGGCCTGGCGCCGAAGACCGAGTACGAAGTGCGGCTACGGATCGTAAAGCCATACACCTCCAACACGACCGGTCCGGTGCAGAGCTTCACCACGCTCGCCGCGCCGCCGACGATCGACTCGCAGAGCGCCGTCAACGTGACCGCCAGCTCGGCCGACCTCAGGGCTCAGATCAACCCGCTCGGCACCGCGACCTCCTACCACTTCGAGTACGGCACGACCCGCGCCTACGGGCAAAGCACGCCCGAGGTGGCGATCGGCGACTCCCACGGAGCGGTCGCGGTCGAGGCCCACATCGAGGGCCTCGACCCGGTCGTCCACCACTTCCGCGTCGTCGCCACCAACGAAGCCGGCACCACGACGAGCGCCAACCAGACCTTCAACTTCTACCCCGAGCCCTGCCCCAACGCCACCGCGCGCCAGCAGTCGGGCTCCGGCGCCCTGCCCGATTGCCGCGCCTATGAGCTGGTCTCGCCGGGGAATGCTGGCTCGACGGTCCTGATACCGGGCGGTGCGGTACCGCCCAAGGCGACCAGCCCCTCGCGTTTCCCCTTCTCCGTTTTCATAGGCTCGCTGCAGGGCAGCGGCGACCCCTTCGGCACCTACGGGGACCTCTACGTGGCGACGCGCGGAGACACTGGCTGGCGCACGCGTTACGTGGGCCTGGGGCCGACGACGGACACCACGGCGATCTTCACCTGGGGGCCGCCCTACCGGTCTGACAGTGGGGGCGCCGCGGCCACGGGCACGATGTTCGACGAGCGGCTCTCGCGCTTCGTGCAGTGGGCGGCGCCCAGGCTCGGCTCCGCGGCGGGCTACCTCTTCGACGCTGAGGGCAACAGCCTCGGCAGGCTGCCGACCAACGCCGCCGAGGTGCCCGGCGCGATGGAGGATATCTCGATCGGCGGCTTCGCCGGGGACTTCCGCCCGGCAGGCGACTTCAGCCACTTCTTCTTCTCCTCGGCCAACCTGGCCTTCGCACCGGGAGGGTTGACGTCGGGCACGGGGTCAGCCTATGACAACGACCTGCGGACGGGCGCGGTGACGATCGCCTCGAAGACGCCGGCGGGCGGCGACATACCGCGCGAGCCGGGCCCTCTGACCGACGGCTGGCTGGAGCTGCCGGCGGTCTCCGAAGACGGCAGCCACCTGTTGATGTCCTCGCTGGCGACAGGGGTTTGCGGTCGGCCCCTCTGCGGCGAGCACCCCTTCTACTGCGGTCTGACGCTCCAGACCAAGCACTGCAAGTTCGGCCTCTACCCCGGCCACCTCTACATGCGCGTCGACGGCGCGGTCAGCTACGACGTATCGGCCGGCCACGTCGTCGACTTCGTCGGCATGACCGACGACGGCTCGCAGGTCCTCTTCACCTCCGATGAGCAGATCACCGCCGATGACACCGACACCTCGACCGACCTCTACCGCTGGAGCGAGGCGGGCGATCAGATCACGCGCCTCTCCAAGGGAGAGCTCGGCAGCGCCGGCGACCGCGACGGCTGCAACGCCGAGTGGGTGGCGAAGTGCGGGATCGTCGTCCCCCAGACGGCCGGGAGCAAATCCGACTGGCGTGAGACCGACCACCCCTTCGGGACCGGGAGCGGCGCCGCCTACTTCTACTCCCCCGAGCAGCTCGTTCCCGGTGAGGGAATCCCCGGCGCCCGCAATCTCTATGTGGCACGGGAAGGGACGGTGCAGTTCGTCGCCGCGCTCTCAGAAGACAAACCCGCCAGCCGCCTGCAGGTGACGCCCTCTGGCGATCACGCGGCCTTCCTCTCAGACGATCGGCTGACCGGCGCCGACAACGGCGGCTTCGAGGCGATGTACCTGTTCGACGCCGAGGCTGAAGAGCTGATCTGCGCCTCCTGCCGCCCCAGCGGCGAGCCGCCGAGCGCCGATGCGATGGGGGCTCGCAACGGTCTCTATATCGCCGACGACGGGCGCACCTTCTTTTTCACTGCTGACGGAGTCGTCCCCGCCGACACCAACGAGGCGATCGACGTCTATGAGTACGTCAACGGCCGCCCGCAGCTGATCACCCCCGGCAGCGGCGACGCGGCCCCCGACAGCGAGTCGCCCGAGGGCCTGATCGGGATCAGCGGCAACGGCACCGACGTCTACTTCGCCACCTTCGAGACCCTCGTCCCCGAGGACGAGAACGGTCCCAACCTCAAGTTCTATGACGCACGCGTAAACGGCGGCTTCCCGCGCGCGGCCGTGCCGGCCCCCTGCGCGGCGGCCGATGAGTGCCATGGGGTGGGAGGAGCGGCGCCGGCCCCGCCGCGACTGGCCAGCAGCGCGCCCCTCGGCCGTGGCGGGAACCTTGCAGAGCCCCGCAAACGCCAACCACGGCGGGGGCGCTGCACGAAGCGTGCGCGCAAGGCGGCCGAGAAGAAGGGCAAGCGCTGCGTGCGCGCGAAGCGTGGGCGCGACCGCTCCGGGAGGAGGGCAGGGCGATGAGGGCGCGCCTGCTACTCGGCATTTCAGCCTTCGCCCTCGCTTTGGGTTTGTCCGGCGGAGAGCTCGGCGAGCGAGCAGAGGCGAAGACGCCGATTCTCTCCTTCGGGGCGACCTCCGTCAACACCCAGGCGGCCGGTGGCCACCCCGACCTGCACTTCTCCTTCCTGTTCGGCGAGGATCTGTCGCCCTGCGGGGACTGCGATGGAGCGAAAGAGATCACGGTCAACAGCGCCCCCGGCCTGCTCGGCGCTCCGCGCGACATCCCCCGCTGCACCCTGGCGCAGTTCTCCTTGCTCGATTGCCCAATCGAGAGCCAGGTGGGGCTCGTCTGCCTGTCCATTCGCGGGGCCGAGCCAGGCCCCGGCTGCACCGTGATGCCGCTCTTCAACATGGTGCCGAAGGGGGGCCAGGCGGCGCTGCTCGCCTTCCCGGCCCCGGTGCCCTCCAACACGCTCTCACTGCCCGTCTTCATTTCGTTCACCGCCCGCACCGAGAGCGACTACGGCCTCGAGACGAAGACCCTCGGCATCCCGCGGCGCGTCGGCGCCTTCCCGGTCGCGCCCAGGCGAGTCGAGTTCATCTTCTGGGGAGTGCCGGCCGATCCCTCCCACGATGCGCTGCGCATGCCCCCGGAGGGGTTCGAGGGTGAATCCGAAGGGGACGGGTGGCCGTTGTACCTCTGCCGCGACCAGGATGCGCTGCCGGCCCTCCTGGCGGGCAGGTTCCCCTATCCCGACTGCGCCAACATCCTGGAGAAAATGGTCCCGGCTCCGACTCCCTCCAACGCCCCCCTCACCCCCTTCATCTCCAACCCGACCAACTGCGCGGGGGAGCTCAACTCCTCGGTCGAAACCCTCGCCTATGACGGTGAGACGGATTTCGCCAGTTCCAGCTTTCCGGCAACGACCGGCTGCGACAAGCTGACCTTCAACCCGAGCCTGGTGGCCAAGCCGACGACCACCGAGGCAGACTCGCCCTCGGGCCTCGATGCCACCCTGACGGTGCCCCAGACGCTGAGCGGCACCGTTCCCACCCCCTCGGCGATCAAGGCGACCACCGTGCAGCTGCCGCCGGGCTTCACGATCAACCCCAACGCCGCCGACGGCAAGGTGGCCTGCACCGCAGCACAAGCTCGCTTCGGGACGCGCGAGGAAGCCCAGTGCCCCGAGCACGCCAAGATCGGCTCCCTCGCGGTCACCTCATCCTCGCTTCCAGAAGTGCTGCGAGGCTCGATGTACCTGGGCGAGCCGCTGCCCGGCAACCGCTACCGGGTCTTCTTGGTCTTCGACGGCTTCAGCCTGCACGTCAAGCTGCCCGGCACCGCTCGCCCCGATCCCCTCAACGGGATGACGGTCAGCTTCGAGAACCTGCCCCAGTTCACCTTCCAGGAATTCGACATGCACGTCTTTGGCTCTGAGCGCGGCGCCCTTGCCACCCCGACCCGCTGTGGCACCTACCCGATCAAAGCCAGCTTCACCCCCTGGGCCTCAGAGCTGCCCACGCAGAGCTCGACCCAGTTCTTCACGATCGACTCAGGTCCTAACGGCACGCCCTGCCCCGGAGCGCAACGGCCCTTCGCGCCCTCCTTCCAAGCAGGGGTGACCAAGAACACCGGCGGCGCCCACTCGCCCTTCATCGTCGAGATCTCCCGAGCTGACGGCGATCAGTTCCTTGCCGCCGCCAACGTCTCTCCCCCGGCTGGCTTCTCGGGGATCCTCAAGGGCATCCCCTACTGCCCAGAGGCGGCGATCGCCCAGCTCGGCAACCCGCTCTACTCGGGCCTCGCAGAGCTGAGTTCATCGGTTTGCCCACAGGCAAGCCAGATCGGCAGCGTGACCGGCGGCGCCGGTGCCGGCAGCCGTGTCCTCTACCAATCGGGCAAGGCCTACCTCGCCGGTCCCTATAAAGGGGCGCCGCTCTCGATCGTGGTCGTGATCCCCGCGGTCACCGGCCCCTATGACGTCGGCAACATCGCCACCCGCGTCGCCGTCCACGTCGATCCGGTAACCGCCCGGGTGAAGACGGTCTCTGACCCACTGCCGCTTCAGATCGACGGCATCCCGCTGCGGGTGCGCTCGGTGCGCGTTGACATCGACCGGCCGAAGTTCGCCCTCAACCCGACCAACTGCAAAGCGCTCTCCTCCGATGCAGAGCTCTTCGGCGAAGAAGGCGCCAAAGCCACCCGCACCTCCCACTTCCAGCTCGCCAACTGCGCCAACCTGCCCTTTGAGCCAAAGCTCAGCCTGCGCCTTAGGGGCGGCACCAAGCGCGGCGATCACCCAGTCCTGCGCGCCGTCCTCAAAGCCAGGCCAGGCGACGCCAACCTTTCCTTCGCCTCGGTCGCCCTGCCAAGGTCGGAGTTCCTCGACCAGGCCCACATCAAGACGATCTGCACCAGGGTGCAGTTCGCCGCCAAGAGCTGCCCGGCCGGCTCGATCTACGGCAAGGTCACCGCTACCACGCCGATCCTCGATCAACCGCTGCAGGGCCCGGTCTACCTACGATCCTCCAGCAACGAGCTGCCCGACCTGGTGATGGACCTGCACGGCCAGGTCGACTTCACCGCGGTCGGCCGCGTCGACTCGATCAAAGGCGGCATCCGCAACACCTTTGACTTCATCCCCGACGTGCCGGTCTCACAGATCGTCTTGCAGATGCAGGGCGGCGCCAAGGGCCTCCTGCAGAACTCGCGCGACCTCTGCAAGAGCAAGGTGCCAAAGGCAACCGTGCGCTTCAAAGGGCAAAACGGGGCCAAGCGCAACCTCAAGGTCCCGCTGCAGGCCGCCTGCAAGAAGAAGAGGGCACGCTGATGCGCAAGGCGATTCCAGCGATTCTCACCACGATCGCCGCCCTGGCGCTCACCGCCGCCCCCGCCCAGGCAGAGCTGGCCTTCGACTTCAGCTTCGCCGCCAAAGGCCAAGGCGCCGGGCAGCTCGACAACCCCACCGGCGTCGCCGTCAACCACGCCACCGGCGACGTCTACGTCGCCGACTCGGGCAACAACCGCATCGTCCAGTTCGACGCCGACGGCGACTTCATCCGCACCTGGGGCAAGAGCGTCGATGCCACCACTAACGGCGACGTCTGCACCGCCGCCTCCGAACACACCTGCCAGGCGGGAGCGGGGGGCGGTGAGGCCGGGCAGTTCTCGAGCCCGGGCAGCATCGCGGTCGACAACTCAGACGGCCCCGCCGCCGGCTCGGTCTACGTGCAGGACACCGCCAACAACCGCATCCAGCGCTTCACCGCCACAGGCCAGTTCGTCCTCACCTGGGGCAAGAACGTCGACCTCGACACCGGCGGGCACGTCTGCACCGCCGGTCACACCTGCAAGGCGGGCAACGTCTCGGGCGTCCCCGAAGACTTCAGCACCGCCCCACCCACCCCCGGCGTGCCCAGCGAGCCGGGTCAGTTCGGTGGCTGGCCCTTCGGCGGCGGCCTGGCCGTCGACGGCGAGGGCTTCGTCTACGTCGGCGATCTCAAAGCGGTTCCCAACCCGCGGGTGCAGAAATTCGACTCGGCGGCGAGCTTTGTCGGCCAGATTGCCGACGACATGAGAATCCCCGGAGACGTCGCGGTCAACTCTGCCGGCGACCTCTACGTCATCGACTTTGAAGGGCCGCCGATACGCTTCGCCGCGGGCGACTTCAGCCTCACCGGGACCGAAGTCAGGGCCGAGCAAACCTACGGCGGCCATGGATCCGTTTCGAACAGCACCTGGGAACTGATCGCCGTCGATCCGCAGACCGAGTTCCCCCTGGCCGCCCGCAACTACAAACGCGGCTGCGAGGAGCTTGGCGGCGGCGCGACCATCACCGAGTTCCACCCCGGTGGCCAGCAGGTCGACTGCACCGATCAGCTCTCGCCGCCGCTTCAGTCATTCAGCGGAGGACGCCCCGCCTGGGGCGGCCTCGCCATCTCCCCGACCCACAAGCTCTACCTGACCGACCAAGTCGCCGGCCAGGTCCATGTCTTCGACGTCCCGGCGCCAGAGCCGCCCGTTGTGGGCACCCAGAAAGTGGGGGAGATCACCCTCTCGAGCGCCGTCGTCAAAGCCCCCGTGACCGCCAACCTCGCCGACACCACGGTGCAGGTGCAGTACGGCAGCGCCCCCTGCTCGGCCAACCCGTGTGAGACGAGCACCGACGCAGACGATGTCGGCGCCGCCCTCTACCCGGTGCCCGCAGCTGTCCACATCGCCGGCCTGCAACCCGACACCACCTACTTCTACCGCCTGGTCGCCACCAACTCCGAAGGCCCCGCCTACGGCGCCGACCGCAGCTTCCACACCTACCCCGAGCAGAAATTCGATCCCTCCTGTGAAAACAACCTCGCCCGCCAGCAGACCGGCGCCGGCTTCCTGCTCGACTGCCGCGCCTATGAGCTCGTCTCTGCCTCAGACCAGGGCGGCTATAACGTCACCTCTGACCTGGTCCCCGGCGAGCTGCCCTTCGGCGGCTACCCCGAGGCCCCCGGCAGAGCGCTCTACTCGGTCAAAGACGGCGGCATCCCGGGCACGGGCAACCCGACCAACCGCGGCCCCGACCCCTACCTGGCCGTGCGCGATGCTGAGAACCAGCGCTGGGAGACCACCTACGTCGGCATCCCCGCCGACGCTCCCGAGGGCCCCAGCGTCTCACCGCCCTTCTCCTCGACCCTGGGCGGCGCCGATGCCTCGCTCTCCTCATTCGCCTTCGCCGGGCCTGAGATCTGCAACCCCTGCTTTGCCGACGGCTCGACCGGCATCCCGCTGCGCACCCCGGAGGGAGAGCTGGTCCAGGGCATGGCGGGCTCGATACCCGTGCCGATGCCCGAGAACGTCCCCGGCGCGGTCAAAGAGCAGCTCTCCGCCGACGGCTCTCACCTGCTCTTTGCCTCAGAGCAGCAGTTCGAGCCGGCCGGCAACCCCGAGGACGGCAACCTGACGATCTACTCGCGCGACCTCATCGCCAACACGACCGAGGTCGCCTCCACCCTGCCCGACGGCACGACGATCAAAGCCGGGCAGGAAGTCGTAGCGCTCGACGTCTCCGAGGACGGATCTCGCGTCGTGATCGGCGTCGAGGTCGGCCAGGACGCCGCCGGCAACCCGCTGCACCACCTCTACCTGCACCAGGCAGGCTCGCCCAACTCGCTTGAGCTGACACCCGCCACCACGATCGGCGCCCACTACGCCGGTATGTCCGCTGACGGCTCCCAGCTCTACTTCACCACCCCCGACCCGCTCGCCACCGCGGCAGATCAGGACACCGACACCTCAGCCGACCTCTTCCGCTTCGAGACGAGCACGGCCACGCTTCGCCGCGTCTCGCTCGGCATGGGCGGCGCCGGCGACACCGACGCCTGCGACCCGGCCGCCAACAGCTTCAACATCGAGGACTGGAACGCGCTGCCGGGCGGGGCCCAGGACTGCTCAGTGGTCGCCGTGGGCGGTGGCGGTGGGGTGGCAGCGGATGGCACGGTCCACTTCCTCAGCCCGGAGAAACTCGACGGCCAGGGCACAGAGGGCGCCCCCAACCTCTTCCGCTCCGCCCCGGGCCAGGCGCCGCAGCTCCTCGCCACCCTTGAGTCGAGCGCCTCCACGCCGCTGGGCCAGCTCACCCACAACCACACGCTCTCCTTCGGCAGCTTCGGCAAACCCGAGGGGGTTGCGATCGACGCCGCAGACGGCTCGATCTACGTGCTCGACAACGCCAACACGCTATCCAGTCCCGGCGCCTACGTGCAGAAGTTCGACAAAGACGGCAAAGCGGTGAGCTCCTTCGGCACGGAGAGCAAAGAGGATGGCGCCTCCTCGGGTTCCGTTTTCCTGGAGTTCGGCGACAGCTCCATCCTCGGCTTCCCCGTCGGCCTGCCGACCCAGGTCGCGGTCGACAACTACCCCGCTTCGCCCAACTATCGCGACCTCTACGTGCCCGACTTCGGCAACAACGCGGTCAAGCGCTTCTCCTCCACTGGCGCCTATGAGGCGAAAATCACGATCGGCGAATTCGGCGGCCTCCACCCCGTTGGCGTGGCCGTCAACCCGGCAAACGGCCACCTCTACGTCGCCGCCTCGCCGCTTTTCGGCATCTTCGGCGGCGACTCGACGATCCAGGTCTATAACACCGCCGAACCCGCCGAACCCGTCGCCCCCACCTCCTTCACCGTGCCTGGCGTCGCCTACTCGGTCGCCGTGGACTCCGCCGGCACCACCTACGTCACCAACGGCACCGAAACCCGTATCTACGACTCCAGCGGCGCCTTCGTCAAAGTGCTGGAGAGCGCCCCCTCCTACGGCCTCGCCGTCGACCCCACCGACGACCACATATACGTCGACCGCCAGGGCCAGGTGATCGAGTACGACCCGAGCGGCGCCCAGGTCGGCCCCGCGTTCGGCGCAGGGGTGCTGAGCGACTCGGTCGGCCTCGCCGCCAACGCCGGGCGCCTGGCGATCTCAGACACGGCAGACGGCCAGGTGGCGCTCTTCGGCCCGCCAGAGGCGCCGCTTGATGCCGCCTATGACAACCCGCTGGTGATCGACTCCGTCGCCGAGCCCGACACTCGCCACACGGCAGACTTCCAGGTCACCCCCACAAGCGCCTACGCCGCCTTCCCCTCCTCGCTCGATCTGACTGGGAGCGGCTTCGAGACGGCCGATATGCGCCAGGTCTTCCGCTATGAGGCATCCGGCGGGCAGATCTCCTGCGCCTCCTGCAGCGCCACCGGCGCCGAGCCCCAGGGCCACGCCTCGCTGCCAAAGGCGGGCCTCGGCTTGAGCGATGACGGGCGGGTCTTCTTCAACACGGCCGAGCCCCTGGTCCTGCGCGATGCCAACGCAAAGCAAGACGCCTATGAGTGGAAAGAGGGCAAGGTCGAGCTGATCTCCACCGGCCAGGACCCCTTCGACTCGGGCCTGCTCACGGTCACAGCCGACGGCACCGACGCCTTTTTCTTCACCCGCGAGACGCTGGTTGAGGGGGATGGCAACGGCACCCTGATGAAGCTCTATGACGCCCGCGAGGGTGGCGGCTTCTTCCACATCCCCCCACCGCCCCCCTGCGCGGCGGCCGACGAGTGCCACGGGCCCGGCACCCAGGCCGCGCCGCCGGCGGCGATCGGCACCCTGGGCTCGAGCCCCAACCAGGCAAAGCCGACGGCAAAGCCCAAGCGCTGCCCGAAAGGCAAGCGGGCGGTGCGCCGCGCCGGCAAGAGGCGCTGCGTGGCGCGCAAGCCCAATAAACAGAAACAGCGGGGCACGCAGAGAGGCGGCAGGCGATGAGGTCACGTGCCCTGCTCACCCTTACGGCCTGCCTGGCCGCCTGCGCCTTGGCGACTCCCGCCCAGGCCTCCCAAGCGATCAACGACTTCACCGTAACCACCTCCACCACCCAGGCCGGCGGGCACCCCGACGTCAAGATGTCCTTTACGCTCGACTCGCCGGGTGCCCCGGAGGCCGCCAAGGACGTCGCCGTCAACACCCCCGAGGGCCTCTTCGGCAACCCCAACGCGGTGCCCAAATGCACCTCTGAGGACTTCGCCTTCAAGCGCTGCCCCTCCACCTCTCAGGTCGGCCTGATCACGATTCGCGCCAACCACGAAGGAAACCCCAACGCCCTGCTCGGCACCGCGCCGATCTATAACCGCGAACCGCCCGGCGCCCAGACGGCGCTCTTTGGCTTCATCGTGCCGGGATTGGAAATCCCGATCTCGATCCCGGTCGCGGTGCGCACCACCACCGACTACGGCCTGCGCTTCACCGTCGCCAACCTGACCCAGCTGACGCCCTTGGCAAAAGCCGAGCTCACCTACTGGGGCTTTCCGGCCGATGAGATCCACGACCCAGAGCGCTTCCCCAAAGGCACGGTCGGCTGCCCGGGCAAAGCCGGCGCCGATTGCCTGACAAAACCGACCTCGGCGGGGATCTCGGTCAACCCGCTGATCAACAACCCCTCGATCTGCACCGGGGCGCCCCTGGCGGTCTCCCTCGACCTCACCACCTACCAGGACCCCGGCAACCCGACCCACGCCGAGGCCGCCTACCCGGCCTCCACGGGCTGTTCGGCGATGACCTTCAAACCGGTGCTCCTGGCGACCCCGACCAGCAAGGAGACCGACGCCCCGGCGGGCTTTGACATCGAAATGGCAGCCCCCCAGCCGCTTGGCAGATCGACCACCCCCTCGCCGATCAAAAGCGCCACCCTGACCCTGCCCGAGGGGCTGACGATCAACCCCGACGCCGCCGACGGGCAGAGGGCCTGCCTAGACGCAGAGGCCGGCTTTGACTCAGAGGCCCCCCACAACTGCCCTGACAACGCCAAGATCGGCACCTTCGAGGTCGACTCGCCCTCCCTCGACGGGCCGCTGACCGGCTCGATCTACCTGGGCCAGCCAAAGCCCGGCAACCAGTACCGCTTCTTCTTGCTCGCCTCGGGCTTTGGCATCAACGCCAAGCTGCTTGGCACCTTCCACCCCGATCCCACCACAGGCCGCATCACCGCCCTGATCGAGGACCTGCCCCAGGTCTCCTTTGAGACCTTCGACCTGCACCTCTTCGCCTCTGACCGCGGCCTCGTCGCCACCCCCACCCACTGCTCGGTCTACCGGGTCGACGCCCACTTCTTCCCCTGGAACGTGGTCTTGGCAGACCAGCGCTCTGAGCAGTTCTTCGAGCTTTCCTCCGGTCCCGGCGGCGCCTCCTGCCCGGGCACCACCCGCCCCTTCTCACCGCGCCTTGCGGCCGGCACCTCAAACCCGCTGGCCGGCGCCTTCTCTGACTTTCACCTGAAGCTCGATCGCGACGACGGCGACCAGTTCATCGGTGACCTGGGCTTCACCATGCCGCCGGGCTTCACCGGCTCGCTGCGCGGCCTGGCCTACTGTCCTGAGGCGGCGATCCTCGCCGCCGCCCAAAAGCCGGGCCTCGCCGAGCAGGCCGCGCCGAGCTGTCCCGCCCAGAGCCTGATCGGCACTACCAACGTCGCCGCCGGTCCCGGCAGCCACCCCTTCCACGCCCAGGGCAAGATGTATTTCGCCGGGCCCTTCAAGGGCGCGCCGCTCTCCCTGGTCGCGGTCACCCCGGCCCTGGCCGGCCCCTATGACTACGGCACGATCGTCGTTAGGGTCGCCGTCAACGTCGATCCGGCCACCGCCCAGGTCACCGCGCTCTCTGACACCGTTCCGGCGATCGTCGGCGGCGTGCCGATCCGCCTGCGCTCGATCGAGGTCAACCTGACCCGCCCGGGCTTCACCCTCAACCCGACCAACTGTGAGGCGCTCGCGGTGAAAAGCCAGGGGATCGGCGATCAGGGCACGGTGGCCGCCTTCAGCTCGCTCTTTAACGTCGTCAACTGCGCAACGCTCGGCTTCCGGCCAAGGATGGCGATCACCCAGCTGGGTGGCAAGAAGCAGACCAAGCGCTCCAAGAACCCCGCCCTGCGAGTAGACCTCTACACCCGCCCCGCCGACGCCAACATCCGCTCGCTCTCGGTCACCCTGCCCAAGGACTTCGCGATCGACCAGGGCCACCTCGGCAACATCTGCTCCAAGGCCGAGCTCGCCGCCAAACGCTGCGCGGGGCGCCAGCCGATCGGCGGCGCGCGGGTCGATACGCCCCTCCTCGATCAGCCCCTGGCGGGCCCCGCCTACGCGGTCTCAGGCTACGGCCGCCTGCCCCGCCTGATCTTCATCCTCGGCGGCCAGGTGACGATCATGCCCGAGGCCCGCTCGGCCTCGGTCAAAAGGGGCCACCTGAAGACCACCGTGCCGGTGATCCCCGACGCCCCGGTCGGCCATTTCCGCCTCGACCTGCTCGGCGGCGCGCAGGGCTACCTGGTCAACACCAAGAGCCTTTGCGCGGGCAAGGCGCCCCAGGCGCTGGTCGAGTTCACAGGCCAAAACGGCAAGGCCCGCACCCAGAAGGTCGCGATCAAGGCCGCCTGCGGCAAACGCCAGGGCACTGACAACCGGCGCGCGCGCCGCTAAGAGACTCGGAGGAACAAGATGAAGCTTGGCATCAGCCGGCCCTCACCGGCCACAGTGATCGCGACGATCGCCCTGATCGCCTCGCTCACGGGCTCTGCCTACGCCGCCCTGGATAAGAACTCGGTCGGCACCCGCCAGCTGCGGGCAAAGGCGGTGACCACCGGCAAGATCGCCAAAAACGCGGTCAACGGATCGAAGGTCGCAAACGGCTCGCTGAGCGGCGCCGACATCAACCTCGCCGCCCTGGGCACCGTGCCCGAGGCCACCGCGGCAACCCGGGCGGGCAATGCCAACACGGTTTCAGGCCACGCCGCCGCCTGCCCGGCCGGGACGACCCTCCTGCGCGGCGTCTGCTTCGATTCGGCATCGAACCCACCGGCGCCCAACCTGGCCGCCGCGGCCGATGGGTGCGCGGCGCGCGGCGGCTACCTGCCCACGCCGATGGCGCTTTACTCGGTGCGCGCCTCGATCAACCTCGGCACCGGCACCGGCACGGATCGCCAGTTCACCGACGCCTACTACGGCAACACCACCGGGGGCGGCTACTCGACCGTGGTGATCAGCGGCACCGGGGCGATCTCTGAGATATCGGTCGGCTCGCCCGCCGAGTACGTCTGCGCCTACCCCTTGGTGCGCTAGGGGCACCGATGGCGGCGCCCCGCACGATCAGAACCCTGCTGGGCGGCCTTGCCCTGGCCGCGGCGCTGCTCTTTGCCGCGCAGAGCCCCGCAACCGCCGAGCTGGCCAAGAAGGGCAACCTGGTGGTCTCCTTTCACGGCGAGATCGCCCCCCAGCGCCTGCCGCGCACGCAGGCCGCGCCGGTCGCGGTGCGCATGGGCGGCAAGATCAAGACCACCGACCGCACGACGCCGCCCAAACTGGAGCGGATCGTGCTCGAGATCAACCGCCACGGGCGCCTGCAAAGCCAGGGCCTCGCCGTCTGCCCGCTGCAAAGGCTCGAATCGATCTCCTCCAGCGAAGCGCGCCGCGTCTGCGGCGATGCCCAGATCGGCCACGGCAACGTCACCTCGCGGATCAGCCTGCCCGGCCAGGGGGCCTTTGCCTCAAACGGCCCGCTGCTCGCCTTCAACGGCCGCTACAAGGGCCGCCCCGCGATCCTCGCCCAGGTCGCCACCCAGGCGCCCCTGCCGCTCACCTACGTGATCGTCTTTGAGCTCAGAAAGAGCGCCGGGACCTTCGGCACGACGCTGATCGGCACCCTGCCGCCGATCGCCTCCTCCTACGGCTACATCTCGGCCTTCGACCTGGCCCTCGCCCGCCGCTACACCCACGCCGGTAAGCGCAAGAGCTTCGCCGCAGCCGATTGCCCCGCCCCGGCCGGCTTCACCTCAGCCCCCTTCCCCCTGGCGCGGGCGAGCTTTGAGTTCGACGACGGGCGCAGCGTCTCGGCCAAGCTGGTGCGCGAGTGCAAGGTGCGGGGCAAGTGAGCCCGGCACGCTCGCGCCGTGCGCGCCTGGCGCTGGCGGCGCTCTTCGCCTTGGGCGCGCTCGCCGCCACGGCGCTCGGGCAGACCGTGAGGAGCGGCAACCTGATCATCGAGATCGACGGCTCGATCAGCCCCACGGCGCTGCCCGCCAAGGCGCCGGCGCCGATCGCCCTGCGGGTGGCGGGCTCGATCGGCACCGCCGACGGCTCCCACGTGCCGGCGCTCTCGACCCTGCACTTGAAATTCGACCGCCACGGCCACCTCTACACCGAGGGCCTTGCGAGATGCACGGTCGCCAAGCTGCAGAGCAGGCTCACCTCAGAGGCCGAAAGGGTCTGCGGGGATGCCCTCATCGGCACAGGGCGCGCCGAAGCGGAGATCGCCCTGCCCGAACAGGCGCCCTTCAAAGCCGGCGGCAGGCTCTTGATCTTCAACGGCGCCCCCAAGGCGGGCAAGCCGGTCTTGATCATGCACGTCTATGCCTACGTCCCCGCCCCGACGGTCTTCGTGACCAGCGCGGTGATCGAGCGCACAGCGGGCAAATACGGCACCCAGACTAAAGTCAAGATCCCGACGATCGTCGGCGGCCAGGGCTCTTTGATCTCCTTCAGGGCGAGGATCAAAAAAACCTGGACCTATAAAGGCCAAAAGCGCAGCTTGCTCTTGGCGAGCTGTCCCACCGGCCACCTCTATGCCCACGGCGATTTCCTCTTCGCCGACGGCACGCGGCTCTCAGGCAACGTGCAAAGGAGCTGCACGCCGAAGCGATGAGGCGCCGCTGCGCAGCCCTCTGCGCCCTCTTGGCGCTCGCGATCGCCGGTTGCGGGGAGCAGGAGGACACCCAGAGCACCGCCAGGGACCCCTTCCCGCCGATCCGCGGGCCAAAGCCGCCAAAGGGCGCCTCGCCTGTCTTGCGCGAGCTTTACCGCAACTTCCCCGCGCCTGCGCCCAACACCGCGATTCCCGGCTCCGCGGGGGCGATCGCCGCCGGGCAAGCCGACTGCGCCGGCAAGACCCCGCTCGAGGTAGCCCGCCGCTATATCTCTGAGAGCGAGCTGAGCGCCGAGCAGCGCCAGGCGGTTGCCGGGATCGCCCGCCACGAAAGACAGCCGAGCGCCAACTTCCCCGCCGGCCAGCTCGCCGCCCTGGTCTACCAGGGGACGTTCGCAGGGCCGCTGGCGATCGAGCGCTACCGTGGCTGTGTCTACGCGCTGGCCCAGGGGTTGAAGCGGGAGCTTGCTCCTTAGCGGCCCGCTCGGTTGGCTTCAGTTGGGACTACCAGCCGATCGGAGGGAGCTGAGGTGTCTACGATGACGCGCGACATCTATCTCCGATGTCGCGCCCATCACACGATGCCCCGAGCTGGATTCGAACCAGCGGCCTACTCCTTAGGAGGGAGTCGCTCTATCCAGCTGAGCTATCGGGGCCGGAAGGACAGATCGTAGAGGCCTGAGATGGGGGATGGGAGGGCTCGGGGCAGCGCTAACCGGACCGGGATCAGCCGCCGCGAGTCTCGGGGCGACCGAGACCCGGAGTAGGCGGAGGGGGGGGCGGGGGGGTTCCGCCGCTTCCAGTTTGGGGCTTAGGTGCCTCTGCCATTGCTAGAAGATGTTATCGCCCAGTAGGGCAGCCAAGGAAAGAATCTCAACCACGAGGGCCGTTGCGGCGACAGTGTAGGCGCGGGTTAGCCACTTGATCTTCGTGTCGTTGGAATCCCAGAACAGGTCAAGGTCGTAGGCGAGGCGACGATAGACCTCGGGCATGTCGTCGCGAAATGCATAGAGGCCCTCGTACAGGCCGGCACCGGCCTCGGCGAAGATCAGGTTCTTCTTCGGCAGCAGGATGAAGACGCTCGCGGCGATCGAGACCACGAACGCAACCAGGGCGGCGATCGCAAGCCCTCGAGGACTTGGATTCTGAAACGCCTGTTGTCCGAGAAAAGAGGCGGCAAGTGAAGAAGCGGCCAAGAGCACACCAGTTCGGGATCGCAGCTCTTCGAGCAGGCCCTCCTGCTTGTCGAGGCCGCGAAGCGCGGCCTCATAGGCCAGTTTCTCGAACTCCCCTGCCATCATATCCACGTTAATGCCGTTTCCGGCGGAATCTTTTTGTCGTCGGCGCTAATTGGGCAGGGGGGAGATCTCGCTGCCCAAATCAGGATGGAACCGCCGCAATCGACGCGAATCCGCATGTCCTATGTGGCTCCGCATCAACCGCGCTGCAGAGCCGACAACACGCACTCCTCCAACTCGCTTAGGAGGGAGTCGCTCTATCCAGCTGAGCTATCGGGGCTGGACAGCTCATCGTAGAGGCCAAGCGCAGGCACATGCCTCAATCGAGACGTCGAATACAGAGGGGCGGATCGTCGCCGCTACCGGTTCTCAGCTACGAGGGCGCTTGCAGCGACGGTGTGGGCACGGGTCAGCAGACTGGCTACGTGTAGAGGCTCTCGCAGGCAAGCTCCTGAGCTCGGCGGCTCCAAAGCTTGACCTGCATGAAGATCTCGTCTCCATAGCCCTCCAGCGCGTCCAGGGCGATCAGGGTGAAGCGGCCGTTGGAGACGAACTCCTGGTCGACCGTCTCGAGCTCCAGCTCTGCCGTTGCGGCCACCGCGCCCTGCACGAGGGGGCGACCCCAGACGAGCGTCACCGCGCCGGCGCGGCCGTTCTCGCCGCGCCAGCGGCCGATCACCTCGTCGTTGAGGTCAATGCGCCAGTCGGGGTTGTGCTCCGCGAGCACGTCGGTGAAGTCGGCTGTTGCCTTGAAGTTCGATGGGTCGCGACCCTCGGGCTGTACATAGGAGACCTGGCCGAAGAGCTCGAGCTGGCCGTCTGGGCCGGGGACCCTGGCGGTGCACGGAACCCAGATCCGACCGCCCCACGCGCGCTCTGGGAACCACTCCAGCTCCTCTGGCGCCTCTGTTCCCTCGGGCAGGCCGGCGACCCCGCCACATGCGTCGCGAAAGCACTCACCCAGGCGCTCGGCGAAGCGGCCGTGCGGGATCCCCTCTTGCGTGCTGTCGGCGACGAAGCGTGGAATCGGCCGCGGGTTTGGAGGCATAGACCGCCAGCCTATCCAGCCGAGTGTTAACTCTTGTCCAACTGGGAAATCTGAGCAAACGGCGCCGCTACTATGACCATACACACGTCGGTTTTGCAGTCGGGAGGCGAATCGCAGTGCAAGGGGGACGGACGTGCGCGCGCAATTGAACATGGACGCCGGCTGGGCTCGCCTGGTCCTCGCTGTGGCTGCGGTGATCCTGGGATCGCTGGCGGCGTTGGCCGATCCCGCTCGGGCAGCCCTCGGCTATGAGCCAGCAAGCTCGAACCCCGTCATCCCTCTCAACGGCGAGCTTCCCCATGGCGTCGCGATCGACCAGTCGAGTCAGCAGATCTATGTCACCGAGGTGTCGGCGAGCTCGAGCGCTCAGCAGCCCGGACAGGTCGAGCAGCTCGAAAGCACGGGCACGCCGACGTCTGCCTCTCCCTTCCAAGTGGGCGGGGAAACTTTCTTCTCTGGCGTCGCCGTCAACCCCGTCACTCACGACATCTACGTATCCCAGCTCATTCTCTCGACGCCATTCGGGAATCTCGGCAGCTCGAAGATCACCGTCTTCTCGCCATCCGGCACGCTTGGAACCGAGTTTGCCGTCAACAACCCGCCGGCAGTCGGCACGCAAATTGCGACCGACTCGAGCGGAAGGGTGTTCTTTCCAAGCGACGCGAACAACGCAGTCGAAGTCTTCAACGCCAGCGGGTCTCTTCAGGCAACCGTTACGTGTCCAACTTGTCCCGGGGGGTCGTTCCAGACTCCAGTGAGTGTGGCGGTCGATTCCTCGAACGACCTCTATGTCGTGGATCTCGGACTTGATCGAGTGATGAAGTTCGCCGTCTCTGGTGGCGTCTATTCGCTCGACTCGATCATTCAGGACGGCGGCGACGTCGCCGCCGTCGGGGTCGATCCCGCGGACGACTCGGTTTTCGTCGGCAGCCTTCCCGAAGGGCAAGGCTTCCATGTTGTGGCTTACGACTCCAGCGGGCAGCAGTTCGACGACTTCGGCGCAGGAATCTTTGGCGCCCCGCCCTACGGGATTCCCAGCGCCGGCCAGATTGCGGTAAACGCGACCACGCGAAAGGTGTACGTCACCGATCCGAGCACGAACACTTTGCGCGTCTTTGAACGAGTGACCATCAACCCGCCGACCGTCGTAACAAATGCTGCATCCAACGTCGGTCAGATTACAGCCAAGCTCAACGCAACGGCAAATCCTCGCTTCCACGCGCTGATCGATTGCCATTTCGAGTACACCGACCATGCCGATTTCGAAGCAAACGGATACGCGAATGCGACCGATGAGCCATGTACGTCATTGCCTGGAGGGTCGGTCTCGGTCCCGGTCGACGCCACGCTGCCCGCGCTCCAACCGAGCACCACGTATCACTACCGGGTGGTTGCAGCTAACAATGCGGGCTCGGTTACGGGTGGTAGCCAAACTTTCACGACCCTTCCCAGCGCTCCTGCGAGCGTTACCACCGAAGCCGCCACCAGCGTGACGCAAACCGCCGCAACCTTCAACGGCAAGGTGAACCCTCACGGCGGCACGGTGACCGATTGCCACTTCGAGTATGGGCTGAGCGTCTCTTATTCGGGCAGCGTCTCCTGTAAACAGAGCGTCGGACCAATCACCAGTGATGTGCCTCTGACTGGGAGGGTTACCAACCGGTTGCCTGAGACGACCTATCACTATCGCCTGGTGGTGACGAGCAATGCCGGGACCGTGTTCGGCAGCGACCAGGAATTCACCACCCTGCCGCCGCCGCCCACGGTGACCACCGAGCCGGCTGTCGGAATCACGCAGACCGGCGCCACGATCATGGGCATGGTCGATCCAAACGGCGCCCCGTCGAGTTGCAATTTCGAGTACGGCCCAACCACCTCTTACGGCAGCACGGTGCCGTGCTCGACCGATCCGGGCGACGGCGATGCGCCGGTGGCCGAGCAGGCGGACCTCACCGGCCTGTCGCCAGCGTCGACCTACCATTACCGGCTTGTCGGCAGCAATCTCGGCGGAACCGCAAAAGGCACGGACCTCTCCTTCACGACTCTCTCGCCGCCGCCCACCGCAGTCCCGACGCCGACGCCGCCGGCCTCTCTACCACCACCCCCCGTCGTGACACCCCCCAAGCCGCTCAAATGCAGGAAAGGCTTCCGCAAGGCGAAGGTGCGGGGCAAGCTCAGGTGCGTGAAGAAGAAACGGAAACGTCCGCGTCGCTGAGGCTCTCGCGCAGATCTGCCGCCGCGCGCTCGGGTGGGTAGGTGTTGATGTCGACCCCCGTCGCGAACTCAAAGGACGCCTTGACGCTGAGCCGGGGGGCGATGTCGACGTGCCAGTGGAAGTGGTCGGCGCCGCGAGGGGCGGTACGCACCCAGAGGTTCAGCTCGGGCGAGCCGTCGAAGCGCGTCGCGAGCAGGCGCAGGGCGGTGCGGATCATCGCCGTGCCGGCCTCACTCTCGGCGAAGCTCGCTGCAGCGTGCCGCGGCACGACCCGCAGCTCGAACGGCGAGCGCGAGGCCCAGGGGCAGATCAGCGCCGCTTCCGCGTCGATCGCGACCAGACGCTCGCGGCGACGGACCTCCTCGACCAGGATGTCAGCCAGCAGCCCACCTCCCGCAGTCCGTTCGGCGTAAGCCCCAACCCGCTCGCGCTCGCGTGCGACGGCCGCCGGGACGAAGTCGAGCGCGTAGAGCTGCGCGTGCGAGTGCTCGAGCGACGCCCCGGCCCCGCCGCCCTCGTTGACGATCAGCTGCACGTAGGCGGCCTCGGCGTGGGCGCGCATCCGCGCCCGCCAGGTCGCCACGGCAGCGGCGAGCTGCGCCTCATCGAGCTCGGCCATCGTGGTGGCATGGGCCGGCGAGTTGACGATCACCTCGTGGACGCCGCGGGCCGGGCGCGAGGCGAAGAGGTCAGGTTCGCCGGAGCGGCGCGAGGCGAGCAGCGGATCGCCGCCGCTGGCGAAGGCGCCCGCCTCGCCGCTGGTCGCGCCTGCGGGCGCCGTCGCGCGGAGGCGGTCGCCTGTGTCCGCGCCTTTGCCGTCCTCCTCCTGCGTCAGTGCGGGGTAGAGGTTCGGCACGACGCGCGTCGTCCAGCCGGGGGTGTCCGCCGCGCCGCCGCCGGGCCGAGTCGCGAAGACCTCTGGTGGGGTGCGCTCCTCGCGCCCCTCGCAGAAGGGGCAGTTGCCGGATCCCTTCGGCTCGCTCTTCGGCAGCTCGAAGCTGTCGGGACGATCCGCCCGCCCCGGCGCCAGGATCGTCGGCAGCCCGGTGAGCTGGTCGATGCGCAGCTCGGTCAAGCGTCGCGTTTTTTGAGGAACGGCTCGAGCACGTCCATCGGCAGCGGGAAGACGACCGTCGTGTTCTGGTTGCTGCCGATCTCGAGCAGCGTCTGCAGATAGCGCAGCTGCAGGCCCGCCGGGTTGGTGCTGATGATGTCGGCCGCGTCGGTGAGCTTCTGCGCCGCCTGGTACTCGCCCTCGGAGTTGATGATCTTGGCGCGGCGCTCGCGCTCGGCCTCGGCCTGGCGGGCCATTGCCCGCTGCATCTGCTCGGGGATTTCGACGTCCTTGATCTCGACCGCGGTCACCTTCACGCCCCAGGGCTCGGTCGACTCGTCGATGATCTTCTGCAGCTCTTCGTTGAGCCGCTCGCGCTCGGAGAGCAGCTGGTCGAGTTCGGCCTTGCCGAGCACCGAGCGCAGCGCCGTCTGGGCGATCTGCGAAGTCGCCAGCAGGTAGTTCTCGACCTCGACGATTGCCCGATTGGCATCGACGACGCGGAAGTAGGCGACCGCGTTGACGCTCGAGGGGACGTTGTCGCGGGTGATCACCTCCTGCGGCGGGATGTTGAGCGTCACCGTGCGCAGGTCGACCTTGACCATGCGGTCGATGAAGGGAATCAGCAGGATCAGGCCCGGGCCCTTCAGCGCGATCAGGCGGCCGAGGCGGAAGATCACCCCGCGCTCGTACTCGCGCAGCACCTTGACCGCGGCGCCGAGCGCGATGAGGACGAAGATCGCCAGGACGACCAGCACTCCGAGCGCGACTTCCATCAGCTTGCTCCCTCCTCTTGACCGGGTGACGGCTCGGGACGGACGACCAGCGTCAGCCCCTCGACCGCGTCGACGCGGACTCTATCTCCCAGGCGGACCGGCTCTCCGTTCCCATCGACTCGGGCCCGCCAGAGCGCGCCCTCGATCCAGACCTGGCCCTCGGGGTCGAGTGCGCTGCGCGCCTCGGCGAGCGCCCCGATCAGCTCCTCCGGACCTGTAAGTACCGGCTGTTCGCGATGCGCCGCGAGCACCTTGCGGGCGACGACGAAGAAGGTGACCACCGAGACAAGGCCCAGCGTGATCAGGGCTGGGCCGATGAAGTCGGCGTTGCTGGCGTCAGAGGTGAGGGCGACGACGCCGCCGGCGACCAGCCCGGCGGCGCCGAGCACGGCGAGCACGCCGCCGGTCGGCAGCAGCAGCTCGGTAAGCAGGAGGGCGACGCCGATCAGGGCGAGGACGAGGAAGAAGTCCATGCGCTGATTATCCGCTCTCGCACTCTTCGCGCAGGGCGAAGCGCTTGACGTCGGCGGCCAGCTCCGCGTGCTCAGTGTAGGGCCCCTGCTTCAGGTAGCAGAGCTTTCCCCGCCGGTCATAGAAAGCGGTGTCGGGCAGGCCGAGTGTGGCACCGATCTGCTCGGCAATCTCCGCGTCGGGGTCGCTGTAGCTGGGATAGGGAACGGGCTCCTCGACGAGAAAGGTCTTCGCCGCGTCGGCCGAGTCTTCTTTGTCGACACCGAGGAAGGCGACCCGTTTTCCGTAGGTCGCTGAGAGCTTCTGCAGGGTGGGGAACTCGAAGCGACAGGGACCGCACCAGGAGGCCCAGACGTTGACCACGATCGGGTAGCTCTCGAGCGCCGCGAGGCGTCGCCGGTAGGCGTCGGCGCCGCCCGGCAACAGCTCGTTCGCCTGCTTGTGCAGCGCAGCTAGAGGCGCAGGCGCGCCGGCCAGCGCCTTCTCGTAATCGGGGTGGCCGCCGCTGCTTTCGGCATCTCCACACCCAGCTACGACCGCACAGACAAGAGCCAATGAGACGAGATAACTGATTTGCGATTGACGTGTCATCCGCGGGTGCGGCTATCAAAATCAGTCATCTCGCTCCGAGATGATTACAATAAAGGGCGTTCGGTTCGCAATCTGCGAAGCAAACCGCTGAGAGTGCCGGGGGGACGTAACCAGACCTCGCGGCCGCTCGATTAGTTACCCCGCCACGTGCGTTGCTTGCGGCGGGGACGGAACCCCGAAAGCCTTTATGGCCAAGACCAGCGACGTTGCCGCTGCGGCGGCAGTTCCCTCTAGCGCCGATATCGATCGGGCGGCGAAGTTCGCCCGCGAGCCATTCCTGCTCGACGGCGAGGGCCCCGAGGCGCTGGCCCCGGGCACTGCACGGCGCCGGGCCCTCGACGCGGCCCTGGCGGAGATCGACGGCGGGGCGGAGGAGCCTTCGATCGAGTGGCGCCGCGACTTCTCGCTGCTGCTAGGGCTGGAGCGGCTGCTCGCCGACGAACCGCCGAAGCTGCGCGACGGCGCTGAGCTCAACCCGCACCAGGTTGACGCCCTCTCGGGCACGCTGGCCGCGCTGATCTCCGACATCGAGGAAGGGGCTCCCGCCAACGGTCGCAAGGGCAACGGCAACGGCAAAAACGGCCCCGACACCACGGAGCTCGCGATCGTCGGCTCCGAGAACGGAA
>DATNHC010000008.1:0-18004 GCA_035605155.1 Solirubrobacterales bacterium | reverse complement strand
GGTCGAATAGCAGCGCTCATGAGTATCCGGTTTGCTCAGGCAGCGATGCCGCTGGTGATCTCGGCGTAGGTGCTCGGCTGGTGTGCCGCGCCGAGTCCCAGCAGCGTCTGGAAGGCGGCCATCGGAGTTCGGCGGCGGTTGTGGCGGAAGACGAACTCGTCGAGGTAGACCTGCAGGTGCTTCTCGGAGGCGCTGCGGTGTGTGCCCTGCAGCCAGGTCTTGACGTTGGAGAGGGCACGGTGGGCGCGGGGGAGGATGAGGCGGCGCTCCTCGCTACGCCAGCGCTGGGAGATCGGCCTGTGGTCGAAGCCCCGGTGGCTGAGGTCGGCATAGCCGCCCCAGCCGTCGGTGTGGACGATCGCGCCGGACTCGACGTTCTCAGCGACCCAGGGCCCGAGGGTGCGTTTGCTCGCGTCCGCGAGCACCGCGAGCCGCAACCGGCCCGAGCCGGCTCCCCGGACCTCCACCGCAACCCCCACGAGCCGCTTGCCAACGGGGTCTCGGCCGGCTTTGCGATCAGGGTTGACGCCTCCGACAAAACCCTCGTCGACCTCGACCTCGCCGCGCAGGGGCTCGCGCTCCGGTGCGCCCATCGCCCGGCGCAGCTTCTGCAGGATCAGCCAGGCGGTCTCATAGCGCGAGAGGCCGAGCTGGCGCTGCAGCTGCTTGGCGGAGATCCCGGGAGTGTGGGTGGCGACCAGGTAGGCCGCCCAGAACCAGAGGCGAAGCGGGGTGCGGGTGCCGTGCATGACCGTCCCCGCGGTGACCGAAGTCTGGTGGTGGCAGTCGCTGCACTCCCAAAGATGGCGACGCTCCAAGATCCAGGCACGCTCGCTGCCGCAGGCCGGGCATCGGTAGCCCTCCGGCCACCGCGACGCCGCCAGGTACTCGAGGCAGGCGACATCGTCGGGGAAGCGCTCCTGGAACTCCATGATCGTGCGAGGGAAGTCTGGCCTGCCCACAAGACGACTGTAGGCACGTCACCTGACGGAACCGGATACTCATGAGCGCTGCTATTCGGCCTCCCTGCGTCCTTGCCCCGCTTGGTCCGGCGCTCGCCAGTCCGCATACGCGGGTTTCGCTAGACCCTCCTAGGTCTCGACCGTCTCTGCAGTCGGATCCGCGATCAGCTGTGCGGCCCTGTAATCGGAGACCCGCCGTGACTCCTTTTGCGCGTACATGCGCACGTCGGCCAGCTGCAGGGCAGACGAGGGATCCTTGGCCTCGGTCGGGATCTCGACCGCGCCCCACGCTGAGGCGACCTCGACTCCCTTCTGGCTCGCGGTGAGGGCTTTGCACGCCCTGCGTTCGACGCCCTGGACGCGGTCGCGGGGGCAGGTCAGCAGGACGCAGAACTCGTCTCCCCCGATGCGGTACGCACTCCCGTCCTGGCTGACCGCCTCGCGCAGCGCCGTTCCGAGTCGGGTGAGCAGCTCGTCCCCAGCCGGGTGGCCGAAGGTGTCGTTGTATTGCTTGAAGCCGTTCAGGTCGAAGAGGATCAGCGTGACCGGGCTTTCCTCGCTCGCCCCGGCAAAACGGTCCGGCAGGTCGACCTGGAGGCGACCCCGATTGCCCAATCCGGTCAGGGCGTCGGTGCGCACCTGCTCGAGCAGGTCGCGGTTCTCACGGTCGCTCACCCCCAGCCGGGCGACGACCGCGGTCATCGTCGCGGCCCAGAGCACCGTCGAGAGCCCGCTGGTCGAGCTGAAGTACTGCATCGCGAAGAGACCGATCATCACGCCGGCGAAGACCGTCGGGACGATCATCTCGCGACGCCGCTCGCGCGGCGAGGTGATCGCCGCTGCCTCTGCCGGTTGCCATACGGATGCGCCCAGGCAGACAGCGGAGATCAGGTAGATCGGTTCGACCCAGCTGCCCCCAGGCAGGGCTTCTTCGGTGAGCTGCAGGGTGAAGGCGATATCGGCGAGGACCAGCGCTGCCAGGCCGACGAGCAGCAGAGACCAGGTGCGACCCGGACGCCAGCCGGTGAGGGCAATCACGCCGACGACCATCGCCAGCATGAAGATGTCGCCAAGCGGATAGGCAAGCGTGGTGGCGACTTCGACCGTGGATCCTTCCGCCTTCTCGGCGACGAAGTCGAAGATGAAGGCAGCACCGAGCGCGGCGGTGCCCAAAGCGGCGATTGCGCCGTCCATCCAGAGGCGCCATTTGATTTCGTGAGCGCGGGCTCGTACCAGCAGCGCCAGGCCGGCGTAGGCGAGCGGGTAGAAAAGGAGGTAGCCGATGTCGGCCGGCGAGGGATAGGGAGCGCTCGGGTTGTTTTCGATCGCGACCGACCAGTAGACCTCCGCGCACCCCCAGGCGAGGATGGCGAGGCCGATCAAGACCCAGGCGCTGCGCTCACGCCCGTAGGTCGAGGCCCGCACGAGGCAGGCCAAGCCGGCGCCCAGCACGACTGCGTCGTAGACGACCGTGACGATCACGTCGTGTAGCCCCCCGTCGATGCCGAGCCAGTAGTGCAGAGCGACCAGCAGCGTGCCGCCGAGCAGCAGCACCGCGAGGGCGATCCGCACGCCGCGCGCGAGCGGCGTGTCAGGCGCGGTCGATCGTCCAGGGGTCATGCTCAGCTATCGGCACCACGCTCCAGCTTCCCAAGCCCTGGATGAGCAAATTACGCGCGTGATCTAGACTGATCGGAGATGAAAGCCGGAATTCACCCCGAGTACCAGCTGGCGCACGTGCACTGCTCCTGCGGCAACAGCTTTTACACCCGCTCGACCGAGTCCGATCTCCACGTGGAGCTCTGCTCGGAGTGCCACCCGTTCTACACCGGCAAGCAGAAGCTGGTCGACACCGGCGGCCGGGTCGAGCGCTTCCAGCGCCGCGCGGCGAAGCACGCCAAGGCCGGGAAGAAGTAGACCGTGAGCCCGGAGCTGGGCTCCCCGCAGACCGAGGCAGCCGGCTCCAGCAACGGGGCCGACCCGCTGCGCATGCCGGACGGCGCGCTCGTCGCCAAGCGCGACGCGCCGGTCGGCGGCCAGGCGGTGCTGGAGGGCGTGATGATGCGCGGGATCTCTGTCTGGGCGGTGGCTGTGCGCAACCCCGAGGGCGAGGTCGAGATCAGCTCCGAGCCGATCGTGCCCTGGGCGCAGCGCCACCGGCTCTGGCGCCTGCCGGTGCTGCGCGGCGTCGTCGCCCTCGGCGAGTCGCTGAAGATCGGCTTCCGGGCGCTCGGCATCTCGGCCAACGCCCAGCTCGAGGAGGACGAGGACGGGGAGCGGGAAGAGATCGGCGGTTGGGTCTGGGGCCTGACGATCGCGCTTTCCCTAGCGCTGGCAGTCGGCCTCTTCTTCGTCATCCCGGTCGGGTTGACCAGCCTGATCAAGGACCAGCTCGGCTCCTCGCTGCTCTTCTGGCTGGTCGAGGGGGTGCTGCGCACGGCGATCTTCATCGGCTACATCGTCGCGATCAGCCGCCTGCGCGACCTGCGCCGCGTCTTCGAGTACCACGGCGCCGAGCACAAGACGATCTCCTGCTACGAGGCCGAAGACGAGCTGACACCAGCGCGCGCCAAGCTCTACTCGCGCCTGCACCCGCGCTGCGGAACCAGCTTCCTGCTGATCGTCATGGTGCTGGCGATCTTCGTCTTTGCCCCGATCGGCCTGCCGGCCTGGTACTGGCTGCTCGCCTCGCGCATCCTCGGCATCCCGCTGATCGCCGGACTCTCCTACGAGGTGATCAAGTGGGCCGGCAAGAACCGCCGCAAGCGCTGGGTGCGTGCCCTGATGTGGCCGGGCCTGATGCTGCAGAACCTGACTACACGCGAGCCCGACGAAGAGCAGCTCGCGGTTGCGATCGCCGCCCTGGAGAAGGTGCTCGCCGAGGAGTCGCCCGACCAGGCGGCGGGGGAGCAGCAGATCGAGATCGTCGCCTAGCGTTTCGGCGCGGCGGGTCCTGTCACGGATTTGGAGCCACCACCCGCTGCGGGGGCGGCTGCGCCGCCTCCTCGGGGTGGTCCCCCAAATCCGTGCCACCCGCCGCGAGAAACGGCGGCGTCGCAGCTAATGTTGCCCTGCAGTGATCGATTCCCTGGTCGAACAGATTGAGGCGCGTTTCGCCGAGCTCGAGGGGCAGATGGCCGATCCGGCGGTGATCGGCGATCGCGAACGCTACGCCGAGGTCGGTCGCGAGTACCGCGAGCTGCAGCCGGCGCAAGCGCTCGCAGTCGAATACCGCACGTTGAAGGACGATTTCGACGGAGCACGCGAGCTGCTGGAGGAGGACGGTGAGGATGCGGAGCTGCGCGAGCTGGTCGAGGAGGCGCCAACCCGGCTCGAGGGTCTCGAAGAGGAGATCCGCCTGGCGATGGTCGAGCGCGACCCCAACGACGCCAAGAACGTCCTGGTCGAGATCCGCGCCGGGACTGGGGGAGACGAGGCAGCGCTCTTCGCCGGCGACCTCTACAAGATGCTCACCCGCTACGCCGAAGAGCGTGGTTTCGTGACCGAGGCCCTCTCGCAGTCGAGCGCCGAGGTGGGCGGCTTCAAGGAGGTGACCTTCGCGATCAAGGGCGAGGGGGCCTACTCGGTCTTCAAGTACGAGGGCGGCACACACCGCGTGCAGCGGGTGCCGGAGACCGAGTCCCAGGGGCGCATCCACACCTCGACCGCGACGGTCGCGGTGCTGCCCGAGGCCGAGGAGGTCGAGGTCGAGATCGACCAGAACGACCTGCAGATCGACGTCTACCGCTCCTCGGGACCCGGTGGCCAGTCGGTCAACACGACCGACTCGGCGGTGCGAATCACCCACAAGCCGAGCGGCATCGTCGTCTCGATGCAGGACGAGAAGTCCCAGCTGCAAAACAAGGAGCGCGCGATGCGGGTGCTGCGCGCCCGCATCTACGAGCGCGAGCTGGCCGAACAGCAGGCGAAGATCGCCTCGGAGCGCAAGGCACAGGTGGGCAGCGGCGAGCGCTCCGAGAAGGTTCGCACCTACAACTTCCCCCAGGGGCGCGTGACCGACCATCGCATCAAGCACACCTCGCACAACCTCGATGGCGTCCTTGGCGGCGATCTCACCGAGTTCACCGAGGCGCTGGCAGCGGAGGAGAAGCGACAGAGGCTCGAGACCGCGGCGGTCAGGTGATTGGAGAAGCGTTGTCGGCCTCGGTGGACGCGCTCAGCGCCGCCGGGGTCGATGAGCCCAGGCTCGACGCGGAGTTGCTGCTGGCAGAGGCAACCGGCTGGGATCGGGCGCGGCTTGCCGCCAACCCAGAGGCCGAGCTGCCGTCAGCCGCTGGCCGGTGCTTCGGCGAGATGGTTCGCCGCCGCCTGCGGCGCGAGCCGGTGGCCTACATCCTCGGCCGGCGCGGCTTCCGCCATCTCGAGCTGACGGTCGATCCAAGGGTGCTGATTCCGCGACCGGAGACCGAGCTGCTGGTCGAGCTGGCGCTGGAGCTGGCGCCGCGCCGAGTGCTTGACGTCGGTACCGGCTCCGGGGCTGTGGCCTTGGCGATCGCTGCGGAGCTGCCGCAGTGCGAGGTGATCGCGACCGACACGTCGGCCGCTGCGCTCGAGGTGGCACGTCTCAACGCCGAGCGTCTCGGCCTCGCCGATCGGGTCCGTCTCGAGGTCGGCTCCGTCCCCGAGGAGGAATTCGACCTGGTCGTCGCCAACCTTCCCTACGTGAGCGATGCGGAATGGGCCGCCCTCGAGCCCGAGGTCACCGAGTGGGAGCCGCGCGAGGCCCTGCTCGGCGGCTCGGATGGCCTCGACGCGATCCGCGGCGTCCTCTCCCAGTGCGTTCGTCTTTTGTCAGGGATAGCGCCACGAACAGCGAACGCTGGAATCGGCAGCCTCGCACTCGAGGTTGGCGAGCGGCAGGCAGCGGCGGTCGTGGAGCTGCTGCACGAGGCCGGGCTCGACGCCACGGAAGCACGCCGTGACCTGGCCGGGATCGAGCGAGTCGTGGTCGGGCGACGGGGGGCCGGATGACGGTCACCGTCTCGATCGACCGCGATGGCGTCGAGCGGGTGCGAACCGGCCTCGAGCTCTGCATCGCTGCGGGCGGCGTCGCCGTCTTCCCGGCCGACGGTCTCTACGGGCTTGCCTGCGATCCGCTCAACGGCAATGCGATAGAGCGGATCCATTGCATCAAGGGCCGCGATGACGGCAAGCCATCCGCGGTCCTGTACCTGTCACCGCTGGCGATGCGAGAGCTTGTCGAGGATCTCGACCCGAGCACGCAGGTCGCGGTGGGGGCGCTGCTGCCAGGGCCGGTCACCCTGGTCGTAGCCAACCCCCAGCGGCGCTACCCGCTCGCCTGTCGCGAGGACCCCGAACGACTCGGCATTCGCCTGATCGACGGACCTCTCGCGGGAGCGATGTGCCCGCTCTTTCAGACGTCGGCGAATCACACTGGCGAGCCGGCTCCGGCGCACTTCGCCGACGTCCCGCGAGAGATCCTCACCGGTGTCGACGTGGCGATCGACGGCGGCCCGCTGACCGGGGCGCCGTCGACGGTGGTAGACCTCACGTCCTTCGACAAAGACCAGCGCTGGACCGTGCTGCGTGAGGGCGGCCTCCCGGTCGCCGAGCTGGAGGAGAGGCTCGAGCGGCTGCGATGACTGTCATAGTTGATTCGAACAGCGAGAGACAATACTGTGTGTGCTCATGGCACAGCGCACCGCGAACAGTGTCGAGACCCCGTTCTCGATCGACCCTGCGGCAGAGCTCCCCGTGGGAGTGCAGCTGTCGTGGAGGCTGCGGGCCTTGATCGCGACAGGCCGGCTTTCCGCCGGCGAACAGCTGCCCAGCTGCAGGCGTCTTGCCGCGTGGGCGGGCGTAAACGTCAACACAGTTCGCGCGGTTTACGCCGGACTCGAGCAGGCCGGTCTCGTGGTCACCCGACAGGGCCAGGGCACCTTCGTCGCCGACGGGATCGAGGCGGCGCCCGAGCTCGAGGGGATCGCCGGGGGAGCATTGCGTCAGGTGCGCGAGGCCGGGCTGGATCCACGCGACCTGGTGATCGTCGCGATGGCCTGCGCGAGCATGAGCGACCCAGCGGATGAGTCGGAAGGTGGCGTTGAGCCTGCCGAGCTGCCCGACCTCGCCGAGCAGAGCGAGGCGATCGAGGTGCGCCACGAGTTGCGCCGCCAGATCGCCCGGCTGGAGGTCGAGCTGGCTGCCTACACGCGCGATCTTCCCCCCGACATGCCGACCGCGGGACGCTTTTCCAAGGCGCACGTGGCTGGGGTCGAGGAGCTGGAGCAGACGCGCGACACGCTCATCGGGCAGCTTTCGGAAGCTCAGCGGGCGGCCGAGCGGCGGGCCCGGCAGGTCGGTCAAGCTCGTGCCCGGCGCGAGGCGCTGCTCGGCGAAGAGCTCGACGACGAATCGACGAGATCGGGCGGGGGCCCTCTCGGCAGGGCGATGAGCTGGTGGCAGGCGAAGTCGTAACGCGGGCATTCCTGCCCGCCAAGTCCGCCTTCGAGCAGGTGGGGGAGATGATGATCCTCACCGCGAAGACGATCGTCTCTGCCGTGCGCCCGCCCTATCCCTACGGCGAGGAGCTCGTCGACCAGTTCCTCTTCGTGCTCAAGCTCTCCTGGTTTCCGTTGCTGATCTCGACCTTTGCCCTCTGCCTCGGCGCACCCGGCCTGCAGGCGGCGGGGGCGCTGTCGATCTTCGGTGCGCTTGACCGCCTCGGCGGCTTCTTCGTGCTCACCGCGATCCGCTGGATCGGCCCCTTGGTCACCGCTGTGGTCGTCGCCGGTGTCGCCGGCACGGCGATAACCGCTGACCTCGGCGCCCGCAAGATCCGCGAGGAGCTCGACGCCCTGCAGGTGCTTGGCGTCGACCCGGTGAAGAACCTGGTCGTGCCGCGTTTCCTGGCGCTGATGGTCGTCACCGCGCTGCTCGACATCTTCGCCATCGTCTTCGGCCTCAGCGCCGGCATTGCCGCCGAGCTGCTTTACAAGCAGCCGCTGGGCGGCTTCTTCGCGACTCTCTTCGCCAACTCTTCGATCACCGACATCTGGGGCTCGGTGCTGATGTGCACGATGTTCGGGGCGATCATCGCCGTCGTCTGCTCCTTCAAGGGGATGACTGCGTCCGGCGGTGCCGCCGGCGTCGGCCGTGCCGTCAACCAGGCGGTGGTCATCGCCCTGGTCGCGGTCTTCTTCTTCCAGTTCGTCTTCACCGCGATTCTGCTCGCCACCAACCCCGAACTGCAGACGATCCGATGACCCGGGAGCGGCCAAGATGATGGGCTGGCTCGATGCGCCCCGCGGCTGGCTCGACTCCTTCGGCGAGCTCGCCCGCTTCGGCTCGCGCGTCGCCGGCTTGGTCTACTCGGGCCGGGTCATCCCGTTCTTCGGCGAGAGCCTGCGCCAGGCGGGAATCCTGATCCTCGGCTCGGCCCTTGTCATCTGGGCCTTCGTCTTCATCCTCGGCCTCCAGTGCGGCCTCCAGGGCGCCTACTTCTTCCGCGCCCAGGGTGTGCCTGCCTACGCAGGCCTCTTCGCCGCTTGGTGCGATCTGCGCGAGGCGCTGCCCTACGCCTTCGGCTACATCCTCTCGGCCAAGGTCGGCACCGGGATCGTTGCCGAGCTCGGCGCGATGCGGATCTCAGACGAGATCGACGCGCTCGAGGTGATGGGCATCCCGCCCGTCACCTTCCTCGCGGGGACCAGGCTGCTTGCCGCCTGGATCGTCCTGCCCTTTCTCTACTTGGTCAGCATCGGAATCATGTACTTCGCCAGCTACTTCTCGGTCGTCGAGCAGGTCGGGGACGTTTCCTCGGGCGGCTACCTGCTGATCTTCTGGATGTTTCAAAACCCGCTAGACCTGACCTTCAGCCTGATCAAGGGAATGGTGATGGCGACGGCGATCGTCGCCGTCGGCTGCTATTACGGCTACACCGCATCCGGCGGCCCGGTTGGCGTCGGCACCGCCACGGCGCAGTCGATGGCAGTCAACATCGTCCTCGTCCACATCATCGGCATGCTGGGCACCGTGGTCTTCTGGGGCTCGACCCCGAGGGCCCCGATCGGCGGCTGAGGGACGACTTTGGGGTGGATTGTTGGGGGGAGCCTGGTCACCCTCCGGGCGAATTGACACCCCAGCACTTTGTGCTGGGGTGAATCTCGAGCGCGGCTGCGCCGCGCAATAGAGAGATTGCATATCGCCGCTTCGCGACATTCGCCCGGAGGGTGACCAGGCTCCTCTCGACGCGTCACCAGCGACGGCCTGAGCTACGTAGCCGGCGCCAGGGCGCGCAAGCTTTCGAAAGCTTGAGGCTGCCGAAATGGGGCTTGGGGCATGTCGAGCTTTCGGCGACCGAGTGGCGCCTCGGGGCAGGGAGCTTTTGAAAGCTGGTGGGGGCTTGAGAGGGATGGCGGGTGCGCCCTGTGGGAATGTCGCGAAGCGGCGGAAATGCAATCCGGTGTCTGCGCGGCCGTAGGCCGCGCTCCTCATTCACCCCAAGCGCGTAGCGCTTGGGGTGTCAATTCCCGCAGGGCGCACCCGCCATCCCCCCACTCAGACGCGTCAGCAGTTCTGCGGCCCGTCCCTATAAGGGAGCCGGATGATGCGGGCTGAGCGGTTGTTGTGCTCGTTCGACTCATAGAGCAGGTTCTGTGGGTCGACTCGCATGACGAAGGCAAAGCAGCCCCGCAGGCCGCTGACGTTGACCCACTGGCGGTCGTAGGTGGAGGGGTAGATGTCCGACCAGCCGACCGAGGTGCCGAGCCTCACCTGCTGGCGGCTTGGGTCCTGGCTGCAGGCTGGGTAGACGGGGCGGCCCGGTGAGCGCCGCATCCCCCTGGTGCGCTCCAGGTCCCGGAAGCAGTAGAAGACCTTAGGTCCCTTGCGGACCCGCTGCAGCGGCTTGCGGCCCTGGTCAAGCGTCCAGATCTCCATGCTGAGCGGGTCGTGCACCTTCCAGTAAGAGCCGCCCCACTGGTAGCCGACGTCGTAGAAGTGGAGCTTGGCCTCGGTGGGGAAGATCTGCACGCCACCACCGACCCTGTAAATCGCCTGGTTGGCCCGCATCCAGTTGCGCTTGTAGCGGCGCCCGCGCAGCTCCATCGGACCGCGGCCGCGGGAACGGATGTCGTTGCCAGCGTGCAACAGCACGCCGCCGCCGTAGCTGTAACGACCGCCGCGGTGCTCGACGTAGAGGTCGGCTGCCGGGCCGACCCGCAGGTCGGGGCAGAGCAGCGCGCCGGAGTCCGGGGCTTCGCAGGGATTCTCGATGGCGGCGGCTGCGTCGACGGGGATCGCGACCACGGCCAGGCAGGCGGAGGTCGCGCAGAGCAGGAGGCGGGCTCTCACCCGCCCCAGCCTATCCATGGCCGTTGGTAATGTCGCTTCATCTTGAGCGACCTACCCGAGAGCTTCCAGAGCGCGCCGCTCGCCGAGGTCGACCCGGCGATCGCCGCCGTGCTCGAGGCCGAGTTGCGTCGCCAGCAGGGGACGTTGGAGATGATCGCCTCGGAGAACTTCGTCCCGCAGGCGGTGCTCGAAGCGGTCGGCTCGGTCCTGACCAACAAGTACGCCGAGGGCTACCCCGGCCGTCGCTACTACGGCGGCTGCGAGGAGGTCGACGTCGCCGAGCAGTTGGCGATCGACCGGGCCAAGGAGCTGTTCGGCGCCGAGCACGCCAACGTCCAGGCGCACGCCGGCGCTCAGGCGAACAACGCCGCCTACATGGCCCTGCTCGAGCCCGGCGACACGATCATGGGTCTCGCCCTCGACCACGGCGGCCACCTCACGCACGGGATGAAGATCAACGTCTCCGGCAAGCTCTATGAGGTCGTCGCCTACCACGTCAGCCGCGATGACCTGCGCCTCGATATGGAGGAGGTCGAGCGCCTCGCTGAGGAGCAGAGGCCGAAGCTGATCGTCGCCGGCTGGTCGGCCTATCCACGCCAGCTCGACTTCCCCGCCTTCCGGGCGATCGCCGACTCGGTCGGCGCCAAGCTGATGGTCGACATGGCCCACTTCGCCGGGCTCGTTGCCGCCGGCGAGCACCCGAATCCCGTGCCGCACGCCGACGTGGTGACGACGACGGTCCACAAGACTCTGGCGGGGCCGCGCAGCGGCATGATCCTCTGCAAGGAGGAGCACGCGAAAGCAATCGACAAAGCGGTCTTCCCCGGCCAGCAGGGCGGGCCACTGATGCACACGATCGCCGCCAAGGCGGTTGCCCTGCGGATCGCGGCCAGCGAGCAGTTTCGCCAGCGCCAGCGCCAGACGATCGCCAATGCGCAGGCATTCGCCGCCGCTCTCGAAGCCAATGGAGTGCCGGTTCTCACTGGCGGCACCGACGTGCACCTGGTGCTCGTCGACCTGACGCCGACCGGCCTCGACGGCCAGACTGCCGAGGATCGGCTCGAGGCGGTGGGCATCACCGTCAACCGCAACGCGATCCCCTTCGATCCGCGCCCGCCGATGAACCCCTCCGGCCTGCGCATCGGCACCCCGGCGCTGACCACCCGCGGCCTGGTCGAGGACGATATGACTGAGATTGCCACGGTGATCGCCACGGCGCTCTCGGACGAGTTCGAGTCGCAGAAGGAGGCGCTCTCGGAGCGCACCAAGGCGCTGATGGACCGCTATCCGCTCTACCCCCAGCTTTCAACCACCGCGGCGGTTTGACTTCGTCACAAGGCCCCCGGGCCCGCGCCTCTTTCCAACGCATCTCGCGGCGGGTGGCGCCGATTTGGGGGACCACCCCGAGGAGGCGGCGCCAGCCGCCCCCGCAGCGGGTGGTGGCACCGAATCGACGACAGGACCCGCCGCGCCAGATTGGTTACGAAGTGGGTAGGGCATGAACATCTGGGTCGACATGTCAGCGCCCGCGCACGTGCTCGTACTGCGCCCGATTATCGAGCGCCTGCGAGCACAGGGCCACGAGGTCGAGATCACCTCGCGCGACTACGCCCAGACGCAGGCGCTGCTCGACCTGCACGGCCTCGCGCACACGCCGATCGGCCGCCACGGCGGCGCTTCGCGCCTGAGCAAGGCGTACCGGCTGGCCGCCCGCAGCGCGGCGATGGTTCGCTTCGGGCGCGAGCGCTCCTTCGGCCTTGCCCTCGCCCACGGCTCCAACGACCTGGCGATCGCCGCCCGGGCGCTCGGCATTCCCGAGGCCAATATGCACGACTACGAGTACGCGGTCACCCAGCACCACATCGGCTGCCGGCTCGCCCGTCGGGTGATGTTCCCCGACTCGGTGCCGCTCGAACGGCTGAGGCGTTTCGGCGTCCGCCCCGAGAAGCACTTTCCCTATCCGGGCCTCAAGGAGGAGTACTACCTCTACGACTTCGAGCCCGATTCCGAGGCCCTGACTCAATTGGGCGTCGACAGCTCACGCGTGGTCGTCATCGTCCGGCCGCCGCCAGACGTCTCGCTCTATCACCGCAAGTCCAACCCGCTCTTCCCCAAGGTGCTCGCCCGGCTCGGCCAGGACAGCGACGTTCATGCGGTCGTCCTGCCCCGCACTGCGGTCCAGCGCGAGCTGGTCGAGAGCCTCGAGCTGCCCTCGTTGATCGTGCCGCCCGGCGCGGTCGAGGCGCAGAGCCTCGTCGCCCTGGCCGATCTCGTCGTCTCGGCCGGGGGGACGATGAACCGCGAGGCGGCAGCGCTCGGCGTTCCCGTCTACACCACCTACGGCGGCCGCCTCGGCGGCGTCGACGAAGCCCTGATCCGCTCCGGGCGGCTGCGGCCGCTTACCGACCCGCGGGCGATCGAGCTGCAGAAGCGCGGCCCAGGCGCGGTGCCGGTGAGACGCGACCCGGGCGCCCTGGTCGAGACGATCCTCGCTACCGTCGGAGGTGCTCATCCAGCGGAGACCTACATCGCCAGCTGACCCGCTCGCCGAAGCGGATGCGGTCCGGGCCGAGCTCGACCACTTCATCGCGCTCGCCGGAGACGGTGAGTCCCGCCCGGTCGATGCCGTGCTGCGTGGGCTCGATCTGCTGATCGCCGCAACGATCCTCGCGGTGCTCGCGCCGGTGCTGGTGCTGGTCGCGGCGGCGATCGCGCTCACTTCTGGCCGGCCGGTCTTCTACCACGGTGCCCGCGTCGGCCGTGCCGGCCAGATCTTCCTCATGTACAAGTTCCGCACCCTGGCACGGGATGCCGAGACCCGCCTCGGGCCATACCTCGGTGAGGAGCTCTCGCGGCGCACCGAGGACGAGGTGACCCGCGTCGGCAGGGTGCTTCGCAAGGTTCACCTCGACGAGGTGCCGCAGCTCTGGAACGTGCTGCGCGGCGAGATGGCGATCGTCGGTCCGCGGCCGATCCGCCCGGCCTTCTTCACCGAGCTCTGCGAGCAGATTCCCCAGTACTGGCAGCGGCTCGTGGTTCGTCCCGGAGTGACGGGCTTCGCCCAGACCCGCGTCACCCGCGAGGAGTCGTGGGCCAACAAGCTCGCCCACGACATGGAGTACATCGCCGACCGCTCGGTCGGCCTCTACTTCCGCGTTCTCCTCGCCACCGCCGCCAAGGTGATCGGCCGCGGACCGGCTGTCTCGAACCTCCCCGCCGGCTGAGCTCGTCTTTTCCGGCGCTATTGACTGCTAACAACGAGCTCAGCCACCTGTGCTGAGAGACTGCCGCGCTATGTGCGGCATTTGCGGCATCGCGTCCTCGTCCGGGGCCGCGCCCCCCGAGGCGGAGGTCGTGGCGCGGATGAGCAGCCGCCTCGTCCACCGCGGGCCCGATAGCGATGGGCTCTTCGACCGGGGCGAGGCGGTCCTCGCTGCCCGGCGGCTCTCGATCATCGACCTCGACGGCGGTCGCCAGCCGATCGCCAGCGAGGACGGCAGCGTCGTGGTCGTCCAGAACGGCGAGATCTACAACCACCGCGAGCTGCGCGCCGAGCTCGAGCGAGCCGGACATCGCTTTGCCACCGTCTGCGACACCGAGGTCCTCGTTCATCTCTACGAGGAGCACGGCGACGCCTTTCTCGAGCGGCTGCGGGGCATGTTCGCGATCGCCCTCTGGGACTCGCGGGAGCGGCGCCTGCTGCTCGCCCGCGACCGCTTCGGGATCAAGCCCCTCTATTACCGGGTTGCCGATGGGACGATCTGCTTCGCCTCGGAGCTCAAGGCGATGCTCGAGGTGCCGGGCTTCTCGCGTCGCGTCGACCCCCGGGCCGCCTCTGCCTTCCTTGCCTTCAACTCGATCCCGGCGCCGCTGACGATCTTCGCCGAGGCGCGCAAGCTGCCGCCCGGCTGCTCGCTCGTCTGGCGCGACGGCAAGCTCAGCGAGTCGCGCTACGCGCGGCCGGGGCCCGTGCCCGCGATGGAGACTCGCAAGGGCCCGGCCGACCGGCTCGCCGGCGAGCTGCGTGAGACGCTGCGCGACTCGGTGCGCGCCCATCTGGTTGCCGACGTGCCGGTCGGCGTGCTGCTCTCCGGCGGGGTCGACTCGGCCGGCCTCGCCGCGCTGGCGGCCGGCGAGTCCGGGGAAAGGGTGAAGACCTTCTCGATCGGCTTCGAGGAGGCGAGCTTCGACGAGCTCTCCCGTGCCCGCCTGGTCGCCGAGCGCTACGGCACCGACCACCACGAGCTGGTCCTGCGCCCCGATGCGGCCGAGCTGCTGCCCAAGCTGGTCGAGGCCTTCGACGAGCCCTTCGGCGACTCCTCGGCAGTGCCCACCTATCTGGTCTCCGAGCTGGCCGCCGGCGAGGTGAAGGTCGCCCTCTCCGGCGAGGGGGGAGACGAGCTCTTCGGCGGCTACTACACCTACGTCGCCGACCTGCTGGCGCCGCGCGTTGGCTGGCTTGCCCGGATCGCCGCGCCGCTGATCGAGGCGCTGCCCAGCTCCGACGCCAAGGCGAGCTTCGACTACAAAGCAAAGCGCTTCGCACGGGCTGCCCACCTGGCGCCGCTCGAGCGTCACCATGCCTGGAAGGAGATCTTCTCGCCGCAGCAGCGTGGATCTCTGCTTGGCGAGATCGGCGACGGCTGGGACCCGGTCGACCTCTACCGCGAGCGCTACGCGGAGACGACGGACGCCGAGCCACTCGCCCGCCTGCAGGACGTCGACCTCGGCATCTACCTGGTCGACGATCTGTTGGTCAAGACCGACCGTTCGAGCATGGCTCACTCGCTGGAGCTGCGCGTGCCCTTCCTCGACCGGCGGGTCGCCGAGTTCGCCTTCGGCCTTGCCACGCCGCTCAAAGTGCGGGGCACGGCGAAGAAGCGCCTCCTGCGCCGCGCCCTGGCGCCGCTGCTGCCCGAGGAGATCCTGCGTGGCCCCAAGCAGGGCTTCTCGATCCCGCTCGCCGGCTGGCTGCGCGGCCCGCTGGAGACCTTCGCTCGCGACGTCCTCTCGCCTGCCACCATCGAGCGGCAGGGCTGTCTCGACCCGGCAGCGGTGACGCCGCTGATCGATGCCCACTGTTCTGGACGCGAGGATCTCAGCCGCCAGCTCTGGGGCCTGATGGCCTTCACGCTCTGGTTCGACAGGTACGCGAACTAGTGTCCTGCCCTGCAACGACAGACCGCAAATGACGGCCCCAGATCACCGCCATACTGCGTCCTCGGTCGCCCGAATAGCGCTGCTATTCGGGCTCCCTGCGTCCTTGTCTGGCGGTGCCTGGACCTCGTCATTTCCTGGCCCACGTTGCCGGGCAGGACACTAGCCTGAGTCGATGCCGGACTCGCTCGACGCCCTGCTGGCCTTCCTCCTAGCCGGGATCGTCGCGCTGCTCTTCGTGCCGCTCACCGACCGGCTGGCGCGGCGGGTGGGCGCGATCGACCGGCCCACTCTGCGCTCGATGCACGAAGCACCGACCCCGAGCCTGGGTGGCCTGGCGATCCTCGCCGGCGTCCTTGCCGCCGGGCTCGTCTTCCTGCCTTGGGACGCCGAGACCCGCGCGATCCTCTGCGGCGCGCTGCTGATCGCCGCCGTCGGCTTCCTCGACGACCTGGTCGAGCTGGGCGCGGCGGCGAAGCTTCTCGGCCAGACCGCTGCGGTGATCGTCCCGGTGGCGGCCGGGGTCGAGGTGACGAGCTTCACCTTCCCCTTCCTCGGAGCCCTGCAGCCCGGCTCGGTGGAGCTGCTCGGCCTGCCGGGAGGGGGCGCCGTCGATCTGGGCGACGTCGGCACGGTGCTCGGCATCCTCGCCGTGATCAACGTGATCAACCTGATCGACGGCGTCGACGGGCTCGCCGCAGGCGTGTGCACGATCTCCGCCCTGGCGCTGGCGGCGATCGCGCTCTCGCTCGATCGCAATGCCGCCGGCGTCCTCGCCGCTCTCACCGCGGGCGCCTCCTTGGGCTTTTTGCGCCACGGCTTCCCGCCGGCCCGTACCTTCATGGGCGACACCGGCTCCAACCTGCTCGGCTATCTGCTCGGCATCGTCGCCGTGCAGGGGGCGCTCAAGACGAACGCCGTCATCGCCCTCTTCTTGCCGCTGATCATCCTCCTGGTGCCGATCCTCGATACCGGCTTCGTCGTCGCCAAGCGGCTCAAGTACCGCCGCCCGATCTACAAGGCCGATACCTGGCACTTCCACCACCGGATGGCCAACATCGGCTTCTCGCAGCGCCGCACCCTGGCCTATCTCTACGGCTGGACCCTGGTCATGGCCGCGCTGGCGTTGGCGCTGCGCTTCGTCCCCTACAGCGACGATCACGGCAACTTCGACGTCTTCTGGTCCGCGGTGATGGGCTTCTGCGGCGTGTTGGCGCTGGCCGCCAGCGTCTACCTGGTCGAGGTGCTGGAGATCCTCAAGCTGCGCCGACTACGGCAACGTCAGGTCGCCGGCGTCCACGCGCCATCCCCCGCCGCACAGGACGTGGACCGCGCTGTCGAGCGCGAGCTGGAGACGGGGACGTTCCCGGCGATCGACCCCGAGACCGGCGAGTTCGAGGCGATCGGCCCAGGTGGCGAAAAGAGTTAGTAACAGGTTGTAACAAGCCTCACGAACTGGCTCTACAAAGCGGATCGACGGCCCTTTCGGATATAGTCGACGGTCCGCCCGCCCCCCGTGACGGGCGCATTTTATGTCTCCTCCCAAGTACGTCGACCTTTTGGTCCTTGTCGCCTCGCTCGCCGTTTTCCTGCTCGGCGGGCTGCCCCTGCTCGGTTTCGCCGTCGGTGCCGCGGCCTGGCTCGTGCAGCGCGGAATCCAGGCTCTCGCCAGCCGCCGCGCCAGTGCCGAGCTGGCCGCCGGTAACCGCCAGCGGGCGATGGCGACGATCGCGACGACGACGCTCGGCCGCGTCTGGCTGATGGCGACCGCGGTGCTGCTCGTCGGCCTGGCCGAAAGGGAGGCAGGGCTCGCCGCCGCTGTCCTCGTGGCTGCCCTCTTCACCGTTTCCTTCGCCGCCCAGGGCATCGCCCACCTCTTCGACGAACCGGAGGCGGGCAAGGCATGAAGACCCGCACCAAGGTGCTGATCGGGCTCGGCGTCTACTTCTCGATCGCGATCCTGATGCTGCTGATCTTCGGCAGCGAGGGCAAAAACGAAGCCTTCGAACCGCAGAACGAGTTCAAACTCGAGACCTGGATCCCGATTCACATCGGTGGCGTCGACCTGAGCATCAACAAGGCGGTCCTCTACCTGGTCCTGGCCAGCGTCCTGACCGTCCTCACGATGGTTTGGATCTCGAGGCGGATGGCTGAGCGGCCGAACCGCGTGCAGACCGCGATCGAGGTCGCCTATGACATGACCAAGAACAACATCACCGGCGGCAACCTCGACCCCAAGACGGCAGCCCGCTGGTTCCCCTTCCTCGCCGCGCTCTTCTTCTGGATCTGGTTCTCGAACATCATCGGCTTCCTGCCGCTGCCGACGAATACCGAGCACGCGGTCAACGTCTTTGGCCTCGAAGTCCCCGCCTTCGCGATCTACGCGGCGACCGCCAACATCTCGATTCCGCTGGTGCTGACCCTGGTCGTCTGGGTCTCCTACCACGTCGAAGGCGTGCGGACCAAGGGCTTCGTCCCCTACCTGGCGAGCTGGCTGCCGCCCGGACTCGAGGAGATGAACCCGGTCGGCAAGGCAGCGATCTTCCTGATCG
>DATNHC010000007.1:0-5294 GCA_035605155.1 Solirubrobacterales bacterium | reverse complement strand
TGAGCCGGACCAGGTTCCACGGAGACTCCGAAGCCAGGATCTTGTCCTGGGGAATGGAGATTCTCCCGAGCCATGCCACGACAGAGGAAGTACCCCGAGGAGTTGCTTGACCGAGGCGCCCGCCTGGTCTTTGAGTCCGGTCGCCCTGTCACCCACGTAGCCCGCGATCTCGGCATTCCGTCCGAGACGCTGCGCAAATGGGTGCGCCAGGCCGAAGCCGATGCCGGCAAACGCAAGGAGCTGTTGAGCAGCGAGGAGCGTCAAGAGTTGGGCCGCCTGCGCGGCGAGGTGCGCGAGCTGCGCCGAGCCAACGAAATCCTCAAGTCCGCCTCGGCTTTTTTCGCGGCCGAGCTCGACCCACACCGACCGAAGTGAGCTCCTTCATCGAGGAGCACCGCGAGCGCTTCGGGGTCGAGCCGATCTGCGCCACCTTGGAGGTGTCGGCCTCCGCCTACTACGAGCGCGCCAAGGGCAGGCGATCGGCACGAGCAATCGAGGACGAGCGCCTGCTCACCCGCATTCGCGAGATCCACGAGCGCAACTACTGCGCCTACGGCTACCGGCGGATGTGGATCGCCCTGCAGCGTGAAGGCGAGGGGGTCGGCCGGGGCCGGGTGCAGCGGTTGATGAAGGGCGCGGGAATCCAAGGCGCCAAGCGGCGCGGAAAGGCCTGGCGGACGACAAAGCCCGACCCCCTGGCTCACCGCCGGCCCGACCTGGTCGAGCGCGACTTCAGCGCCGAGGCCCCCAACCGGCTCTGGGTCGGCGACTTCACCTACCTGCGCAGCTGGGAGGGAGCGTTGTTCTTCTCCTTCGTGATCGACGCCTTCAGCCGCAAGATCGTCGGCTGGCAGCTGGCGCCGCACATGCGGACCGATCTCGTCCTCGATGCGCTGCGGATGGCGCTCGCCCAGCGCGAGCCCGGCGCCGACATCGAGCTGGTGCACCACTCAGATCGCGGTAGTCAGTACACCTCGATCGACTACACACAGACCCTTGACGACCACGGTGTTCTCGCCTCTGTCGGCTCGGTCGGAGACGCCTACGACAACGCGATGGCTGAGAGCTTCGTCGACTCCTTCAAGACCGAGCTGATCGCCGATCGCTCTTGGCGCCCCCGCACGCAGCTCGAGCTTGCCGTTGTCGAGTACATCGCCTGGTTCAACAACGACCGCCTGCACGAATCTCTCGGTGACCTTCCACCCGCTGAGTTCGAGGACCTATACGTTGCCCAGGAGGTCCAACTGAGCAATCTCTCTTAAATTGGAAACCAACTAAAACGGTCTCCGTCAAACCTGGTCCGGCTCACCTCGAACGGGCGGATACTCAAAACGGCGGCCTAGATTAGGCCGCCGTTTGTCCGGGCGAGGGGCATCCCGCCCCTCGCGACGCTACGACTGGGACTCCTCCGAGGTCTGCTCGATCTCCTGCGCCAGCTCCTCGAGCTCCTCCGCGAACGAAGGCCCGAAGCTCTCCACCGCGTCGCCGTCGTCGAGCCCCAGCTCGGCAGCCAGCTCTTCCTCGTCCAGCAGGCCTTCCTCGCTTGGCGGCTCGATCGGCACGGCTGGCTCGACCGCGAGCGTGCGGTAGTGCTTAAGCCCGGTCGCGGCGGGGATCAGCTTGCCGATGATCACGTTCTCCTTGAGGCCGACCAGTTTGTCGCGCTTGCCCTCCAGGGCAGCGTCGGTGAGCACCTTGGTCGTCTCCTGGAAGGAGGCGGCGGAGAGGAAGGACTCGGTGGCCAGCGAGGCCTTGGTGATGCCGAGGATGACCTCCTCGGCCTTGGCCGGCGTGCCGCCGTCTTCCTTCGTCTTCTTGTTGAGCCGCTTGAGCGCGCCGCGGTCTTCGAGCTGGCCGGGCAGCAGGCTGGTCGAGCCCTTCGACTCGATCCGCACCTTCTTCAGCATCTGGCGGGCGATCAGCTCGATGTGCTTGTCGTTGATGTCGACGCCCTGGGCGCGGTAGACCTTCTGCACCTCGGCAACCAGGTAGAGCTCGGTGTCGGTGCGACCGCGGATCGTCAGCAGATCGGCTGGGTAGAGCGAGCCCTCGTTGAGCTGCTCGCCGACCTCGACCTTGTCGCCGTCCGAGACATGCAGACGCGTGCGGGGCGGGAAGCTGTAGGCGTGCTCCTCGCCGCTGGACTCGGTGACGATCACTTTCAACGCTTTGTCGGTCTCTTCGACCGAGACCTTGCCGGCCGCCTCGGCCATCTGCGCCAGGCCCTTCGGTTTACGCGCCTCGAAGAGCTCGACGATGCGCGGCAGGCCCTGGGTGATGTCCTGGCCGGCGACGCCGCCGGTGTGGAACGTCCGCATGGTCAGCTGGGTGCCGGGCTCGCCGATCGACTGGGCGGCGATGATGCCCACCGCGTCGCCGATATCGACCGTGGAGCCGGTCGCCGGTGAGACGCCGTAACAGGAGCGGCACACGCCGGAGTCGGCGTCGCACTTGAGCGCCGAGCGGACTGGGACCTTGACCTCCTCGTCGCCGAACGCCTCGGCGATCGCTTCGACGTCGGGAAGGGCGATCTCCTGGTTTCGCTTGAGCAGTTCGCGACCGCGCTTGGTTTCGAACTTCTTCGCGGCCAGGCGGCCGATCAGGTTGTCGTTGAGCGAGTTGTCGTCCTTGCGGATCGCCATCTCGATGTGGTCTTTGGTTTTGCAGTCCTCATCGCGGACGATCACGTCCTGGGCAACGTCGACCAGGCGCCGGGTGAGGTAACCCGAGTCGGCCGTGCGCAGCGCCGTGTCGGCGAGACCCTTGCGGGCGCCGTGCGTGGAGATGAAGTACTCGAGCACCGAGAGGCCCTCCATGAAGTTGGCCTTGATCGGCCGCTCGATGATTTCGCCCTTCGGATTGGCCATCAGGCCGCGCATCCCCGCCAGCTGGCGAATCTGCTTGAAGGAGCCGCGAGCGCCCGAGTTGGCCATCATGAAGATCGGGTTCAGCTCGTCGAGGTTGTCCTCCATCGCTTTTGCGACCTCGTCCGTCGCTTTGTTCCAGTGCGACGTGACCGCCTCGTGGCGCTCCTCCGCGGTGATGTAGCCGTCGTCGTACTGGCCCTGGATCTCCGCCGTCTGCTTCTCGTAGCGCTCGAGGATCTTCTCCTTGTCGGGCGGCGAGACGACGTTGTTCTTGGAGACCGTGATCCCGGCCTGGCTGGCGTAGTGGAAGCCGAGGTCCTTGAAGGCATCGAGCACCTGCGAGACGGCTGGCGCCCCGTAGGCCTCGACCAGGTCGGAGACCATCTCGTTGACGTCGCGCTTCTTCAGCGAGTGGTTGACGAACTCGAACTGCTCGGGGTCGAACTCGTCCCCGAGCGCCTCCGCCAGGGCGCGCTCGATCTTTTCATTGAAGATGATGCGGCCAACCGTGGTCAGGAAGTGCTCGTGCCCGGCCCGCCGGTACTCGGCCTGGTCATGCAGTTTGCAGCCGCCGTTCTCGTAGACGAGCTCCGCCTCCTGGGCGGAGCGGAAGGTCTTCGGCGCCGAGCCATTGCGCGCGGCGCCCTTGCCGGCCTTCAGCTCCTCGTCGATCTTCGCCAGCTCCTCGGCATCGGGGCCATATGTCAGGTAGTAGATGCCGAGCACCATGTCCTGGGTCGGGGTCGCCAGCGGCGCACCGTGAGCCGGCGAGAGGATGTTGTTCGCCGAGAGCATCAGGATCCGTGCCTCGGCCTGGGCCTCGGCGGAGAGCGGCACGTGGACCGCCATCTGGTCGCCGTCGAAGTCGGCGTTGAACGCGTGGCAGACGAGCGGGTGAACCTGGATCGCCTTGCCCTCGACCAGCACCGGCTCGAAGGCCTGGATGCCGAGGCGGTGCAGGGTCGGCGCCCGGTTGAGCAGCACCGGGTGCTCGTGGATGACGTCCTCGAGCACGTCCCAGACCTCGGGGATCATCGACTCGACCATCTTCTTCGCGGCCTTGATGTTCTGTACCGCTTTGCGCTCGACCAGCTGAGCCATGATGAATGGCTTGAAGAGCTCGAGCGCCATCAGCTTGGGCAGGCCGCACTGGTGCAGCTTGAGGCTCGGGCCGGAGACGATCACCGAGCGGCCGGAGTAGTCGACGCGCTTGCCGAGCAGGTTCTGGCGGAAGCGTCCCTGCTTGCCCTTGAGCATGTCGGAGAGCGACTTCAGCGGCCGGTTGCCGGGACCCGTCACCGGGCGGCCGCGGCGGCCGTTGTCGAAGAGGGCGTCAACCGCCTCCTGCAGCATGCGCTTCTCGTTGTTGACGATGATCTCCGGCGCGCCGAGATCGAGCAGGCGCTTGAGCCGGTTGTTGCGGTTGATCACCCGCCGGTAGAGATCGTTGAGGTCCGAGGTTGCGAAGCGACCGCCGTCGAGCTGGACCATCGGGCGCAGCTCCGGCGGAATCACCGGCACGGAGTCGAGGATCATCCAGTCGGGCTTGTTCTCGGAGTTGAGGAAGGCAGAGGCGACTTTCAGCCGCTTCACCGCGCGGGCCTGTTTCTGGCCCTTGGAGCTGTTGATCACCTGCTCCAGCTCCTCGCACTCGGCCTCGAGGTCGACCTGCTCGAGCAGGTCGCGGACGGCCTCGGCGCCCATGCTGCCGCGGAAGTACTCACCCCAGCCGAAGGGCGAGCCGAAGCGATCCTTGAGCTCACGAAAGACGGTCTCGTCGTTGACGACGTCCTTCGGCTTCATCTCGGTGAAGATCTTCCAGACTTCCTGCATCCGCTCGACCGCCTCGTCGATGTAAGCCTCGGTATCGGAGATCTCGGCCTCGAAGGTCTTGCGCAGCTCTTTGATCATCTTGGCCCGTTCGTCGTCCTTGAGCTTGCGCAGCTGCGCCGCGGTCAGCTTCAACGAGTCGGCCCAGATGTGATCGTCGTCGTCGAATTTGGTCTGGGTGCCGTCCTCGAGGTAGGCGATGCGGCGTTCCAGGGACTCGTTCAGCTCCTGGGTCCTTTTCTGCCTTTCCGCCTCATAGGAGTCGGTGACCTTCTTGACCTCTTTCTCGAGCGTGCCGAGATCCTTGTCGCGGGCCTCGACGTCGACCCAGGTGATCATCGAGGCGGCGAAGTAGAGGACCTTCTCGAGCTCCTTCGGCGCCATGTCGATCAGGTAGCCGATACGGCTCGGCACGCCCTTGAAGAACCAGATGTGGGAGACCGGCGCGGCCAGGTCGACGTGCCCCATGCGCTCGCGGCGCACCTTGGAGCGCGTCACCTCGACGCCGCAGCGCTCGCAGACGATGCCCTTGTAGCGGACCCGCTTGTACTTGCCGCAGTAGCACTCCCAGTCCTTGGTCGGACCGAAGATGCGCTC
>DATNHC010000006.1:0-4898 GCA_035605155.1 Solirubrobacterales bacterium | reverse complement strand
GGCCGCGCGCCGGCACCAGGTACTCCATCCGCACCCAGCCGGTGTCGTGGTTGGTCATCTGCTCGAGGCGGCCCTTGCGCCCGGCCAGCAGCTGCGTGATCACCCCGACATGCTCCTCGGGGACGTCGATTGCCAGCCGTTCGACCGGCTCGCACGTCTTGCCGTCGATCTCGCGCGTCAGCACGCGAGGCTGGCCCGCGGTCAGCTCGAAGCCCTCGCGCCGCATCAGCTCGAGCAGGACGACGAGCTGCAGCTCCCCGCGGCCCTGCACCTCCCAGGCGTCGGGGCGCTCGGTGTCCTGCACGCGAATCGAGACGTTGCCGACCAGCTCGGCGTCGAGCCGTGCCTGGATCTGGCGGGCGGTCAGCTTGCTCCCCTCGGTCCCGGCGAGCGGCGAGTCGTTGATGCCGACGACGATCGAGAGCGAGGGCTCGTCGACCGTGATCACCGGCAGCGGGCGTGGGTCGATGTGATCGGACAGCGTCTCGCCGATCGTCACCTCGGGCAGGCCGGCGACGGCGATGATCTCGCCCGGACCGGCCTCCTGGGCAGCCACCCGTTCGAGCGCCTCGGTGACGTAGAGCTCGGAGACGGTCGCCCGCTCGATCGAGCCGTCGGCTCGGCACCAGGCGATCGGCTGGCCGGTGCGGATCGTGCCGTGGCGGACGCGGCAGAGCGCCAGGCGGCCGACGTAGGGTGAGGCGTCGAGATTGGTGACGTGGGCCTGCAGCGGGTGCTCGGGGTCATACGCGGGGGCCGGGATCTTCTCCAGCATCAGGTCGAGCAGCGGAGAGAGGTCGCTGCCCTCAACGCCTTCCTCCAGCGATGCCCAGCCCGCCTTGGCGTTGGTGTAGACGATCGGGAACTCGATCTGCTCGGAATCGGCGTCAAGGTCGAGGAAGAGCTCGTAGACCTCATCGACGACCTCGGCGATGCGCGCGTCGGGGCGGTCGACCTTGTTGACGACGAGGATCACCGGCAGCTTCGCTTCCAGCGCCTTGCGCAGCACGAAGCGGGTCTGTGGCAACGGGCCCTCGGAGGCGTCGACCAAAAGCAGCACCCCGTCTACCATCGTCAGGCCCCGCTCCACCTCGCCGCCGAAGTCGGCATGACCCGGCGTGTCAACGATGTTGAGCTTCACTCCCCTGTAGTTGACCGCGGTGTTCTTGGCAAGGATCGTGATTCCCTTCTCGCGCTCCAAGTCCATCGAGTCCATCACTCGCTCGGCGACGTCCTGGCCCTTGCGGAAGGCGCCCGATTGCCAGAGCATCGCGTCGACCAGCGTCGTCTTGCCGTGGTCGACATGGGCCACGATGGCGATGTTGCGGAGGTCGGTGCGGAGGTGCATGGCGCTTCGCATTATCTGCGTCCTCGGTCGCTCGCGTGCAGAAGCACGCCACGCTCCCTGCGTCCTTGATCCTGCTCGGCCATGCGCCTCCGCACGGCCAAAAAAAGACGGGACCCGCCAGGTGGCAGGTCCCGTCGACGCTAAGAGCGGTGCGCGACTAGGAAGTCTGCTGGACGCTTGCCGCGGCGGGGCCCTTGGGCCCTTCCTCGGACTCGTAGCTCACTTTGGCGCCCTCCGCCAGGGACTTGAAGCCCTCGCCGAGGATCGCGCTGTGATGGACGAAGACGTCCTTCGAGCCGTCATCGGGCGTGATGAACCCGTAACCCTTGTCGTCGCTGAACCACTTGACTGTTCCAGTGGGCATATTGCCTCCACTTGACTGTGCTGCGAACGCGGAGGCTTCAGGTAAAGCAACGACGCGAGCGCTAGACACGACTTTGCCGGATAACGATCCGACCTAACGCGGGGACCGTAGCAGGGATGCCGGGCCGGAAGCGCCGCGCTCGGATCACAGTCCAGCCGTGTTCAAGACCCTAGGAGACCAGTCGATACGGTGACCAAGATGAGGCCAGTGCGGCGATTCCGCGCCCCGGTGGGCAAGCTTTCCACCGCCGTCCTGCTGTTGCTCCTCACTTTCACGGCGACCTCGGCCAGGGCGCTGCCAGGCCTGGCCGGCAAGAGGGACCTCTCGCCGCGCCTCGCCGAGCTGGCGAAGGCGTCGCTGAGATCCGCCTCTCCGGCTCGGCAGGCGGCCAAGCTGGACCTCGCGCCTGCTGGTCCCGGCAGCCTGCTGCGGCAGGGGAGTCGTCTGCTTGCCTACGTGCGCTTCGCGCGCCAAGCGCATCTCGAGATCGATGGGCTGCGAGAGGCTGGGGCGAGGATCGTCGACGTCAGCCGCCGCTACCGGGTGGTCACCGTCGCTGCCCGGCCCGACGCCCTGCCACGGGTCGCTGATGTGGCTGGGGTCGCCGGGGTGACCGAGGCGCTGACGCCCGTCACAGCGGCGACCTGCCCTTCAGGTGAAGTCGTCTCGGAGGGCATGGAGCAGCTGCGGGCAGGCGATGGGGATGGCTCAGAGCCCGAAGAGGTAGGGGAAGCGCGCCACCTGTACTCGGTCGACGGTACGGGCGTAGCGGTCGGCATCCTCTCGGACTCCTTCGACCAGGCGACGGAAGCGGTCGATGGCAGCGGTCCGGTGGCGACGACCGCGGAGGACGACGTCGCCAGCGCCGACCTTCCCGGAATCGACAACGAGTGCGGGCATACGACTCCCGTCGAGGTCCTCGAAGGCGACAAATCCGTCGGCGGCGAGGAGCCGGGCGACGAGGGGCGGGCGATGGCCCAGATAGTCCACGACCTCGCGCCGGGGGCAAGCCTCGCCTTTGCCTCTGCCTTCAATGGCGAAATCTCGTTTGCCAACAACATCGAAGCCCTGGCTGCGGATGGGGCGGACGTGATCAGCGACGACGTCTTTTATCTGGAAGAGCCGTTCTTCCAGGACGGCCCGATCGCCGTGGCCGTCGACAAAGTGGTGGATGGCGGCGTCGCCTATTTCTCCGCTGCGGGGAACGACAACCTGATCGACGAAGAGGGCCACGACATCGCCTCGTGGGAAGCGTCCGCCTACCGGGATGCGGAGAGCTGTCCCCAGGAGGTGCAGCAGTTCTCCGGCGCCAAAGGCACGCACTGCATGGACTTTGATCCAGGTAGCGGCGTGGACAGGACCTTTGGAGTCAGGGTCCCGCCTGGAACTCTCTTGACGCTGGATCTGCAGTGGAGTGAACCCTGGCTCGGGGTCGACACCGACCTCGACGCTTACCTCCTCGACCTCTCCGGTGAGCTGACTGCTCTCTCGTTCGAAGACAACATCCAAATCAGCCAGAAGCCGGTCGAGATCCTCCAGTGGGAAAACAAATCCGGTTCGCCGCGAACGGTCCAGATCGTCGTCAACCGCTACACCGGCACGAGTCCGAGGCTCAAGCTCGCACTGCTCGGCAACGGCGCGGGCGTCACGGCAACCGAGTACCCGCGCTCGACCGGCGAAGATGTGGTGGGACCGACAGCGTTCGGCCACGTCGGTTCGGCGAGCGCCATTGCGGTAGGTGCGGTTCGCTTCGACACCAGCTCGAGCCCGGAGTCGTACTCGTCCCGTGGGCCAGTGCTGCACGATTTTGAACCCGTCGACGGGTTCAAAGCCGCCGACCCTCTGCCAACGACCGCGATCGTCTCCAAGCCCGATCTCGCCGCCACCGACTGCGGCCTCACCACCTTTTTCTCCATCCGGACGCTATCCGGGTGGCGTTTCTGCGGCACCTCGGCCGCCGCGCCCCACGCAGCCGCGGTCGCGGCGCTGATGCTGGAGGCGAAACCCACCGCCTCGCCGACCGAGGTCCGCACCGCATTGCAAGCCAGCGCCGTGCCGGTTGGCGCCTTCGAACCCTGCGCGGTCGGTGCCGGTCTGGTGGAAGCGGTGGGCGCGATCGAAGACCTGCTCGCTCCACCGCCGTCCTTCACGCCACCGGCCTGTCTGCCGCCGGCTCCAGAAGGATCGGTCGAGGAAGCACAGGCGATCGGCAACTGGGGCTCCGAAACGCCCCCGGCGCCGCCGCCGGTCGTCACCCAGCTGCCCGTGGCACCGCCGACCCCGGCAAGCGAAGCCCCCGAGCCCCGCACCTTCATCCGCTTGCGCCCGGCCAAGCTGGTCCGCACGCGGGGCCGGACCGCGAAGGTCGTCTTCCGCTTCGCCTCCGATCTGCCTGAGGCCAGCTTCGCCTGCCGGATCGACGGCGACCCGTTCCGGCTTTGCCCGGAGCGATTGGCGCGTCGCTTCGGGCCTGGCTGGCACACGGTGCGCGTCGTCGCGCGCGATGCGGCGGGCAACAGCGATCGCACGCCGGCGTACTTTCGCTTTCAGGTCAAGCGGATCGATTGAGCGCTGCCGCGCAGTCGCTCGGCAAGGCCCGAGTGACGACTGCCGCTGTCGTCGCGACGTATCGCGGCGGCAAGCGCGGTGCCGTCGCCGACCAGCACGCAGCTCTGGCGGGCGCGGGTGATCGCCGTGTAGAGCAGCGGCCGGGACAGCATTCGCGAGTGCGAGCGATGGCAGACGCCGACGATGACCGGGACCTCACAGCCCTGCGCCTTGTGGACGGAGATCGCATAAGCCAGCCGCAGGGTCGGCGTCTCGTCGTAGGGGATCGTCAGGGCCTCGCCCTCATCGGTCTCGACGACGATCTCTTCCTGGCTCGAGTCGTCGCTGCAAAGGAAGACGATCGAGCCGTTCATCAAGCCCAGCTCGTGCGAGTTGCGGGTTTGGATCAGGCGATCGCCGATCCGAAACCGTTCGCTGACGGCGCCTTCGCCGCGCGGGTTGAGGCGCATCTGCAGCCGCTCGTTGAGAGCGTCGATGCCGATCGTCCCTCGATACATCGGCGCCAGCACCTGGACTTCCCGGACTGGATCGACGCCGAAGCGGCTCGGCGCTCGCTCGGCGACCACCTCGACCACGGTCTCGAGCGCCCGCTCGGGACGCTGACGTTCGATGAAGAAG
>DATNHC010000005.1:0-2333 GCA_035605155.1 Solirubrobacterales bacterium | reverse complement strand
GCTGCCGCGCACCCTCGCATCTGCGGAGCACCCTCGCATCCCCGCGGGCGGCTCTCATCGATAACCTCCTAGTCCTGCGGGGAGGCCTGTCCCGCCGACGGCGCCGCCGTCTCGGGCTCCTCGTGGCGGATCACCTCGCGGCCGGCGTAGGTGCCGCACGTCGGGCAGACACGGTGTGGCAGGCGCGGGCTGTGGCAGCGCGGACACTCGTTCAGCCGCGGGGCCGAGACCTTGTGCTGGGCGCGCCGCTTGTCGCGGCGGGCACTCGAAGTTCGCTTCTTTGGGACGGCCATAGGTCGCGGGATGGTAGCGGTTCAGCCGTAAACCGCATTCACAACTGCGAGCTCGTCGTCGGCGCGCCAGACGAGCTTGCCAGCGGACCATTCGAGCAGCTTCTGCAGCTTGTCCGGCTGGAAGAGGTCGGCGATCACCAGCGAGCGGGATTGCTCACGAACGCGGCGGCAAAGCGCCTGCAGCTGGTCGTCATCGAGATCGGCAGCGGAGAGGACCGAGATGACCAGGTCCCAGGGCCCGTCGGGCAGCGGATCCTCCATGCGGGCGAGCTGCACGTCGTCGTAGGTCTGGCGGGCCCGGAAGACCATGTCGGGGCTCGAGTCGAGCCCGATCACCCAGGCATCCGGGTAGGCCTCGATCAAGCGACGAGTCGTCTCGCCCGTGCCCATGCCCAGCTCGAGGACGCGCTCAGGCGGAAAGGGGATCGCTGCGATCGCCTCTTGCTGCAGCTCGTCGTAGCGCGGGATCTGCGCCCGGATGCGCTCCAGGTAGACCTCGGGTGTCCAGTCGAATCGGCTCATTCCGTAGTCTCGTCGGGAGGCCATCGTAAGCCCGGCTCAAGCGGAGGAGTTGCCCATGGCGCAAGCAACCACGATCATCGACCTGGCGCGGTTGTCGCTTGCCCACGGCGAGGGCCGCCGGCTGGAGCTCCCGGTCGAGATGGAGCCGCTGGAGCTTGGAGGGCAGACGTACGAGGTGCAGCCCGCAGCCGTCGAAGCGCGGCTCGACGTCTCCCGCCCGAGCGGCGGCTACGCCTTTCGGCTGCGCTTCCCGTTGCGCATCGAGGGGCCCTGCATGCGCTGCCTGGAGGGCGCCGCGCTGAGCACAGAGGTCGACGCGCGCGAGGTGGCCCAGGAAGACACCGACGAGGAGGAGCTGCTCAGCCCCTACGTCGCCGACGACGAGCTCGACCTCGGCCGCTGGGCTCACGACGCCGCCGTGCTCGCAATCCCGACCCAGTTCCTCTGCCGGCCTGAGTGCGCCGGTCTCTGCCCAGTCTGCGGCGAGTCGCTCAACGACGCCGACCCCGCCGACCACGAACATGAACAAGCCCAAGACCCAAGGTGGGCCAAGCTCGACGAGCTGAGACTCAAGGAGTGATCAGCGGGGAGGGAGAGCCCTCCTCAAAACACTCCAGCGCGAAGCGCGTTTTGAGGAGGGCTCTCCCTCCCCGCTCACACGCTAAGCCTGCTCGTCGAGCTCAGGCACAGGCTGCTGCTCTTCGTCGCGGCCGGCGAGCCGGTCGCGACCGCGCTGCACGGCGGCGAGGAACTTCTGCAGGTTGACCTCGAGCGTGTTGAGGATCTCGTCGGCGTAGTCCTCGGCGCCGAGGCGGATCTCGCGCTCGCGCGTGCGAGCGTCCTCGACGATCTCGTCGGCCGCACGCTCGGCCTGCTTGGTGACCTCCTCGTCGGAGATCAGCCGGGCCTGCTGCTCACGCGCCTCGCGCACGATCCGCTCGGCCTCGCGCTTGGCCTCGGCCAGCATCTCCTGACGCTCCTTGACGATCCAGCGCGCCTGCTTGATCTCCTCGGGGATCGTCGCCCGCATCTGGTCGAGCAGGTCGTAGATCTCCTCGCGATCGACACGCACCTGATCCGTAAGGGGGACCGGGCGCGCGTTGTGCACCACATCGTCGAGCTTGTCAATTAGAACGAGAACGTCCATCAGAAGATCGTAAGCCTACGTGTCAGAGGCCTTTTCGGTGAAGAAGCGGCTATTTCCTCGACTTTTTGCAAGCTCTTGCCCACGCCGCTCCGTCGCAAAAGCCTACCTGTCGCCCAGGCGCTGCGCCATCGCAGCAGCCACAGGGCCGGGCACCAGGTCGGAGACGTCGCCGCCGAAGGTGGCCATTTCCTTCACTCCGGTTGAGGAAAGGAAGCTGTACTGCGGCGAGGCGATCATGTAGATGCTCTCGATCCCGGGGTCGAGCTTGCGGTTGAGCTGCGCCATCTCGAACTCGTACTCGAAATCGGAGATCGCCCGCAACCCCTTGACCACCGACCTCGCGCCCAGTTCTCGCGCGAACTCGACCAGCA
>DATNHC010000004.1:0-32130 GCA_035605155.1 Solirubrobacterales bacterium | reverse complement strand
ATCGATGCGACCGAGGTCGCCGGTGTGCAGCCAGCCATCGGCGTCGGCTCGCCCCGGCGCGACGGTCGGGCCCTGAACAAGGATCTCGCCTTCCTGGATGCGCAGGTGCGTGGTCAGCAGCGGCCGACCCGCGGAGCCGAGCTTGCGGCGGGCGTCGGCTGGAGCCAGGGTCGTCACCTGCGAGCAGGCCTCGGTGAGGCCGTAGGTCTGCACGACCGTGGCGCCGCGGCCGATTGCCTCCTCCAGGGCGTCCTCTGGGACTGGCCCGCCGCCGATCAGGATCGTGCGCGGGCCGGAGAGGTCGGCCTCGGCTTCGAGCAGGCGGTTCAGCATCGTCGCCACCAGTGAGACGACGGTTATCTCGTCGCTCTCGAGGGCTGCAGCGACCCGGTCGACGTCGAAGCCGTCATGGATCACGGCCGTCGTGCCGTAGATCACCGAGCGCATGACGATGCCGAGGCCCGAGATGTGGCTGAGCGGGAGACAGCAGAGCCAGCGGTCCTCGGGGTCGACGCCGATGTTGAAGGCCGAGGCGACGCTGCTCCAAAGAAAGTTCCCGTAGGTGAGGCCAACCGGATTTGGCATGCCGGTGCTGCCGCTGGTCATCACCCGACAGGCGAGCTCGTCCATGTCGTGCTCGCCGAGCAGCGGCAGGTCGGCTTCGGTCTGGGTCAGCTCGCCGGCATCGTCGAGGTCGATCGCCGGCTCCTCCGCTGCAATGACCGCCAAGCGCTCCTCGGCCGAAAGGCGAGGGCTGAGTGGCAGCAGCACCGCCCCCAGCTTCATCAGCGCATGAATCAGGACGACCTGCTCGCGGCGCGGGTGCATCGTCATCGCCGCGATCGAGCCCCGGCGGACGCCGTGGGCGGCCAGCCGGCGGGCGACCCAGGTCGCCTCGGCCTCGAGCTCGGCATAGGTCACCTCGGAGCCGTCTGCCACCAGAGCGGTGCGCTCGGGACAGCTCTGCGATCTCTGGGCAAGCCAGTTGTCGAGTTTCATCGAGCCCGGGATATCGTTCTGCATCATGCCGGACCGCCACCGGGACGCTCCCCCCGAAGAGGAGCTCTACGCACCGATCAAGTGGCAGGCTGCTGCCGAGTACGGAGATATCCGCTACGAGAAAGCCGACGGCATCGCCAAGATCACGATCGACCGGCCCGAGGTGCGCAATGCATTCCGGCCGCAAACGCTGGCCGAGCTGCGCGATGCCTTCGGGCGGGCTCGCGATGACCTCGAGGTGGGAGCGATCATCTTCACCGGCGCCGGGCCCGACGCTTTCTGCTCGGGAGGCGACCAGCGGATCCGCGGCGACGACGGCTACATCGGCGATGACCAGGTTGCCCAGCAGGGCGTTGGCCGGCTCGACGTCGGCGATCTGCACGTGCAGATCCGCCGCCTGCCGAAGCCGGTGGTGGCGATGGTCGCCGGCTACGCGGTCGGCGGCGGTCACATCCTGCACCTGGTCTGCGACCTGACGATCGCCGCCGACAACGCGAAGTTCGGCCAGACCGGGCCGCGCGTCGGCAGCTTCGACGGCGGCTTCGGGGCGAGCCTCCTGGCCCGCAACATCGGCGTCAAGCGAGCCAAGGAGATCTGGTTCCTCTGCCGGCTCTACGGCGCCGAGGAGGCCCTGCAGATGGGCCTCGTCAACACCGTGGTCCCGCTGGCGGACCTGGAGCGCGAGACGGTCGCCTGGTGCCGCGAGATGCTGCACCTCTCCCCCCTCTCGCTGCGCCTGCTGAAGGCGAGCTTCAACGCGGAGGAGGACGGCCTCACCGGGCTGCAGCAACTCTCACACGACGCGACGCTGCTCTTCTACATGTCCGAGGAGGGCCAGGAGGGCCGCAACGCCTTCCAGCAGGGACGCAAGCCCGACTTCGGCAAGTACCCGCGGCGACCATGAGGATCTGGCTGATGGCGGCGCGGCCGCGGACGCTGCCCGCCGCGATCGCCCCGGTCCTGGTCGGCACGGCCGCCGCGGTCGAATGGTATGGCAGCCTGCCGCGCCCGGGCGCCTTCTTGGCTGCGCTCGTCGGCTCGATCTTCATCCAGATCGGCACCAACCTCGCCAACGACTACTCGGATGCGCGGCGCGGCGCCGACACGGCGGACCGACTGGGGCCGGTGCGGGTCACCTCAGCGGGGCTCGTGACCCCGCGCCGGGTGCTGTACGCAACCTGGATCGCCTTCGCGATCGCCGTCGCCTGCGGGATCTACCTCGCCACCGTGGCCGGCGTCGTGATCCTCATCATCGGCGCCTTCTCGATCGCCGCTGGGGTCCTCTACACCGGGGGCCCGCGCCCGTACGGCTATGCCGGCCTGGGAGAGCTCTTCGTCTTCCTCTTCTTCGGGCTGGTCGCGGTGAACGGCTCCTACTACGTGCAGCTCGAGGACCTCGATGCGCTACCGCTTGGACTTTCGATCGCGATCGGCTTCCTCGCCACGGCGATCCTCGTCGTCAACAACGTGCGCGACCTGGAAACCGACCGCCGGGCAGGCAAGATAACCCTGGCGGTGCGAGCCGGGCGTCGTAACGCGATCGCCCTCTACAGGATGCTCGTCCTCGGCGCCTTCTTCGTGCTGCCGGTCACGCTCCTCGGCAGCGGGGGCAGCCTCCTGCCGCTGATCGGCCTGCTCGCCCTGCCCCTCGCCGTCGGACCGATGCGGACGCTGACCAACCGCACCGACGGCCCGGCGCTGAACGGCGCGCTAGCCGCAACCGGCGCCCTGCTGGCGGTCTTCAGCCTGCTCGTCTCCGCCGGTCTGCTGCTCGCCGCCTGACCGGCGCCGCCGCCACTTCCCTTTTCACCTATGGCTTGGGTGGCTGCCTCGATGATCGGTGGGATGCTGTTGAGGTGAAGATCGCTTCGGTCGAGGTCATCCCATACGCGTTGCCCTTCCGTGAGCCGTACGTGACGGCTCGAGGGCGACTCGATCGGCGTGAGATGGCCCTGCTGCGGTTGCGCTCCGACGAAGGCCTCGTCGGCCTCGGCGAAGCGGTGCCGCTCTCGCTGCGCGGCGGCGCCGGACTGGAGCAGGTGGTTGGCGAGCTGGAGGAGCTTGGCAAGCGCGACTCGCTCGACGAGCCGACTCTGCGCGGCGACGCGCTCGGGCTCTCGGCTCCGGCCCGCTGTGCGGCGCTGACCGCGCTGCTCGATTTGCGCGGGCGTCGAGTGGCGGCAGAGGAGGGCACCGGAGCGGGCCCGGTGCAGGCCGTCAAGTGCAATGCCACCCTGGTCGCGGGTGAGCCGTCGGCGGTCGCGGCTGACGCATTGCGCTGGGCGGGCGAGGGCTTCACCAGCTTCAAGCTGAAGCTGGGTGTCGGCGACGACGTCGCCCAGGTGCGGACCGTGCGCGAGGCCGTCGGCCCGCAGGCCCAGATCCGCGTCGACGCAAACGCCGCTTGGGACGTCGACAGAGCGAAGCGGACCCTTGCTGAGCTCGAGCCATTCGAGATCGAGCTCGCCGAGCAGCCGGTCACAACCCTCGAGCAAGCCGCCGAGGTCGCGAGCGCCACCTCGATTCCGATCGCCGGCGACGAGAGCGTCGAGAGTCGCGCCGATGCGGAGCGAGCGCTGGCGATGGACGCCTGCGCTCTAACCGGCCTGAAGCTCTCCAAGGTCGGCGGGCCGGAGGCGGCGATTGAAATCGCCGAGGTGCTGCCGTCCTATCTCTCCAGCGCCCTCGATGGGCCGGTCGGGATCGCGGCGGCGGCACAGGTCGCGCAAACCCTGCGCGAGGTCGCCGGGGCGGACGATCCCGGGCTCGCCCAGGGACTGGCCACGCAACGCCTCTTCGCGTCGACGATCGCCTCGGTCGAGTGTGAGCTGCGCGACGGCATGCTCCACCCGCCGGCCGGCGCCGGCCTCGGCGTGGAGATCGACGAGGCGGCGCTCCGAGCCCACCGTCTGTGATTCCTCGTTGAAGCTTTTTCGGGGGCCCAGCCCCTGAAAAGCTTCAACGGGCAGCGAAGACGGGGGGTCGTCTAGGTTCCCCGGCGTGGATACCGCCAACGCCAACACCGCCCTCGCCTCGGCCTTCGTCGAGGAGCTTGCGCGGGGCGGGCTGCGCCAGGCGGTGGTCTCCCCCGGCTCGCGCTCGACCCCTCTGGCGGTCGCCCTCTGGCGCCAGGCCGAGATCGACGTGACCGTGATCGTCGACGAGCGCTCGGCCGCCTTCTTCGCTCTCGGAGCGGCCCAGGCAAGCGGCCTGCCGGTGGCGATGCTCTGCACCTCGGGCACGGCGGCGGCCAACTACCACCCGGCGATCTGCGAGGCCGACGAGTCGGCGGTCTCGCTGGTCGCGCTCAGCGCAGATCGCCCGCCGGAGCTGCGCGGGATCGGCGCCGGTCAGACGATCGACCAGATCAAGCTCTACGGCGACTCGGTGCGCTGGTTCTGCGAAGTCGGCACGCACGAGGCAGACGACGAGGGACTGCTCCACTACCGCTCGGTCGCCTGTCGTGCACTCGCCGCGGCGCGCGGCGAGCCGCGCCCTGGTCCCGTCCACCTCAACCTCCCTTGGCGCGAGCCGCTGGCGCCGCTGCCGATTGAAGATGCGGTGACGGCGACCGATCGGCTCGCGCTCGAGGGGCGGGACGAGCGCCCGCTGACCGCCGTGACGCCGATCGACCTCGAGCCATCCACATTCCTGCTCGACGAGGTGGCCGGTCACATCTCCGAGGCGCAGGCGGGAGTAATCGTCGCTGGCCGCCAGCGCGATCCCGAGTTGCGCGGGCCGCTGGCCGCCCTTGCCCGCGCTGCCGGCTTTCCGATCCTGGCCGAGCCGACCTCGCAGCTGCGCTGCGGCCCGCACGATCGGTCACGCATCATCGGCACCTACGATCACCTGCTGCGCGACGACGCCTTCCGCGAAGCCGCACAGCCGGACCTCATCCTGCGCTTCGGCGAGATGCCGACCAGCAAGCCACTGCGCTCCTGGATCGCCGAATCGGGCGCCGACCAGATCGTCGTCGACCCGCACTGTGGCTGGAACGAGCCGAATCGCCGGGCCGCCGCGCTGCTGCGCGCCGACCCGACCGAGCTGGCGGCAGGGTGGACGGCAAGGCTTGGAGAGGAGAACCCTGCCCCGGCAAGGTGGCTGGAGTCCGAGGCGGCGGCAAGAGCCGCGCTGGAGTCCGAGCTCGCGAAGGTCGACGACCTATCCGAGCCAGCCCTCCATCTTGCCCTCGGCCAAGCCCACCGTGACGGCGATCTCGTCTACACCGCATCGAGCATGCCGATCCGCGACCAGGAGGCATTCCTGGCGCCGTCCGAGACCGATGCCCTCTTCCTCTGCAACCGCGGCGCCAACGGCATCGACGGCCTGATCTCCTCCGGAATCGGCGCCGCCCACGCCAGCGGCCGGCCGACGACGATCGTCACCGGCGACCTCGGCCTGCTGCACGACCTCGGCGGCCTCGCCGCCCTGCGCGACGTCTCGACCCCGGTGCGCATCGTCGTCATCGACAACGACGGCGGTGGCATCTTCGGCTTCCTGCCACAGGCGGAGGTGCTCTCCGGCGAGGAGTTCGAAGCCCTGCTCGGCACCCCCCGCGGCGTCGACGCGGAGAGAGCTGCAGCGCTCTTCGACCTGCCGCACACTCGGCTGGAATCGTTCGACCAGCTTCCCGCGGCGCTCGTCTCCGGAACCTGCCTGATCGAGGTGAAGACCGACCGCCGGAGCAACGTCGAGACGCACCGCCGCCTGACAGCAGCCGTTCAGGCGACGATCAACAGCTGATCGGCCCTGTCTCGCGGCCGAGGCCGGGCTGCCAGGCGACGCCGTAGAAAGCCGTGGTGCGGGAGGGTTTCAGCACCGTGCCTAGACAGGAGCCATCGGCATTTACTTCCATGATCGCGCTCCCCATGCCGAGTTCATCGCGTTCGGTTACTTCGGGGCGATAGCGGACGAATGCGAGTCGCTCGCCCGATGGATCCCAGGTTTGGAAGAGGTCGTCTCCTCGACCGCTCGTCAACCGGCGCAGGTCACCACCGCCGGCTTCGATGGTGAAGAGATCGGTCGTCGTGACGTCGTCGCCATCTCCTCGCTCAAGCGAGCGCCAGCGAGCGAACGCGATTCTGCTGCCGTCGGGCGAATACATCGGATCAAAAGCGTTCCGTACGACCGTCTTGGTCCGCCCGGTGCTGAGCGTCAGCGCGACCGCTTCCGACGAATGACGGCCAGCTTCGCGAGTCGCCAGCAGGGTCTCCCCATCGGGTGAAAAAGACGCTGGCCGCATGTAGAGGCCCCTATGTACGGGCGTGATGCGCTGGGAAGCGCCACCGCCGAGGTGAGCGAACCAGATGCTCGACCCTCGCGGGACGAATCTCTTTCTCCCTTGCCGATCCCTGCTCGATCGGAACCGGTACCGCGTGAAGGCGACCGTGTCGCCGTCCGGAGCGAAGACCGGTTGATCAGCGCCGTGCGTGCCTCGCAGTGGGCGCAGGCCGCTGCCATCTGCATAGCTCACGTATAGCCGGGTTCCGCGCGGACCCCCCAAGAGCCGCCGCGCCACGCCGGCGAACACGATCTTCGAGCCGTCCGGCGACCAGGTCGGCGCCGTGAACCACTCCGGCAAAGGCCTCCTCCATTCCCCACCGCCGGCCAGCGGCAAAGGCTGTGCGCCGGTCTCATCGACCGTCTCCAATTCGAACCGGAAGAGCGGGAGGTTGAACTTCACCACCGCCAGGCGCGGCCCATCCGGCACCCAATGAACGGTGGGCACCAGGCTGCACTCGATTCGCCCGGCCTGCCGGCCTTCCCCTGGCTGCCAGCTCACGCCCTGGATGGCGGCGTCGCGGAGCGAGATCAGCTTTTCCCGACAGGTTCCATCGGCGTTGACCTGGACGATCGAGTTGCCGAAAGGAAAAAGCTCGTCGAAGAAAGCTTCGAAGGGATCCCTGTTGATGCGGAAGGAGTTGAAGGCGAGCCGCTCTCCAGAAGGGTCCCAGCTCGGATTCGTCTCGGCGATCCAGCGCGTGCGCGTCAGCTGCCTGACCTCGGCACCGGTCGCACTCATGAGATAGATGTCCTTGTGAGTGGTTTCGATCTTCCCTCGGCGTGAGAATGAATGACGGACGAGGGCAATCTGCGACCCGTCAGGCGAAAAGGCCGGGTCTGAAGCCGGGAATCGGGCGAGCGGCTGCCTACCGCCGCTCCTGTCAAGCTCGAGCAGCAATGCCTTTGGCCTGTCTGAGGCAAATTTGGACATCGTGACGGCCAACGCCGATCCGTCCGGGGAAAAGGAAGAAGGGGAATATTCGACTCCCTCGCGCCACTCGGCCAAGCGGCGCGCCCCACTCCCGTCCGCTTTTGCCACCCACGGCGTCGTGCCGAGGAAGATTCCTTTGCCGAGGTGTTTGCGGCTGAACGCGATCTTGCGTCCGTCGGGGGAGAAGACCGGGTTCGAGCCTCCCCTCGTACCGCGGAGGAAGCGCAGGCCGGTGCCGTCGGCGCGCACGGTGTAGATGCCACTCCTCCTCCCCCTGGATCCGGTAAAGGCCAGCAGGCTGCTGTCGGCCGACCAAGCCACGCCGGCGAACGGGTTCGGCGCGACCCCACGCCGTGACCCACGCACGAGGACAAGCGGCCTCGGCGACTCGGTCCCGATCGTCCTGACGGTGAAGCCCGAAGGCACGAGCGCACTCATCGCAGTGAACGCCATGCGCGGCCCGTCGGGAACCGGAGCTGCCGAAGCCCTCGCATCGCCGCCAAATGCGAGCGCAAGCGCGACCCAGCCAAGACTTCCTACGTACCGAAACACGGCCGGCATTCTGCACTACTCGGCCAAGAGCGGCAGCAGCGCCTCGAGCTTGATCTCGGTCTCGGCCAGCTCGGCGGCGGGGTCGGAGCCGGCGACGATGCCGACTCCGGCATAGAGGCGGGCCTCGCGGTCGCGCAGCAGGGCGCTGCGCAGGGCGACGCAGAATTCGCCGTCCTCGGCGGCGTCCATCCAGCCGACCGGGCCGGCGTACCAGCCGCGGTCCATCTGCTCGAGCTCGGCGATCAGCTTCGCGGCAGCCGCTCCTGGCTCGCCCCCCACCGCCGGCGTCGGGTGCAAGAGACCGGCCAGCTCGACCGCCGAGCGTGGCTCGGCCAGCTGGGCGACAAGCGGCGTCGCCAGGTGCTGGATGTTGGCGACTTTGACGATCTCGGGCTCCGGCGCCGCCTCGACCCAGACCGAGTGGGGGCGCAGCTTGCGGGCGATGCGCTCGGCGACGATCGCCTGCTCACGGCGGTCCTTGTCGCTGCGCAAGAGCTGCTCGCCGAGGTGGTCGTCGACAGCCGGGTCCGAGCTGCGCCTCGTCGAGCCGGCAAGCGCCACGGTGGAGACGCTTGCTCCGGAGCGGCGCAGGAGCAGCTCCGGGCTGGCGCCGAGGAAGGCGGCCTCCGGCGTGCCGCAGCAGAAGCAGAAGCAGGAGGGGAACTGCTCGCGCATCGCACCGAAAATCGCGGCAGGATCGTGCGCGCCCGCTGCCCTGGCGAGGACCTCCCGGGCCAGCACCACCTTGGACATCTCCCCCGCCCCGATCCGCTCGGTTGCGGCAGAGATCATCCGCTCGAAGTCGCCGGGTGGGCGGACACTGCTGATCTCCACAGGGGAGGTTGGGTGAGGGTCGAGCAGCGGCAGCGGCTCGCCACGCAAGCCCGCAAGCCGTGCCGCCAGTGCGCTCGCCTTCTGGCCGAGATCGTCGCCGGGATGGACGATGGCGTTGACGGTCAGGAAGGACTCCCCATCGCTGCGGCAGATCGAGAGCTGGGGCAAGATCAACGAGGCAGGCGCCAGGGATGACCAGGGCGATGAACCCCCGCCGTCGGGGTCGAAAGCGAAGCCGCCGACCCAGACGGCCCCGGCGCCCGCGGGCAGCCCCGGGGGCTCGTCGACGATCGTCTCGCCACCGAGGCACTCGCGGGCAAGGTCGCGGAAGCGATCCGCGCCTCGCGACGTCGCCTCCTGGGCCACCCCCACCGTTGCGAGGGCGAACTCCCTGTCCGGCTGCTCCCAGCAGAACCAGCGGTCCGACGCCAGCCGGGAGGCGAATGCCACCGCACAGGGGTCGACGCCATCCACCGGCACGGTGACGCTGACGGTGGTCCGCCGTCCGCGCACCGCGGCCCGGTCCAGGCTGTCTCTCAGGCTCGAGAGGAGCTGCTCAGTCGCTGCCACGAGCGATGGCGATCTCGCCGGTGCGGACCATTTCGATCAGGCCGTGGGGGCGGATCATCCGCTCGAAGGCCTCGATCTTGTCGGCCGAGCCGGTCACCTCGATCGTCATCGTGCGCCGTGAGACGTCGACGATCCGAGCGCGGAAGACCTCGGCGAACTGGATGATCTCGGCTCGGTTCTCGACCGCCGAGGAGACCTTGAACATCGCCATCTCACGGGCGACGGTCTCCTCCGGCTCCATGTCGCGGATCTTCAGCACGTTGACCAGCTTGTGCAGCTGCTTGGTCACCTGGTCGATCGGGTGCACCGCGCCATCCAGCGTGAGGGTGATCCGCGAGATGCTCGGATCGTCGGTCGGCCCGACGGCGAGCGTGTCGATGTTGAAGCCGCGGCGCGAGAAGAGCCCGGCGATCCGCGCCAGCACGCCGGGCCTGTTCTCGACCAGGATCGAGAGGATGTGCTTGCGGCCGCTGAGCTGGCCGGGGACGCGCAGATCCTCGAGCTTCACCACCTGTGGCGTGCCAGCCTCCATCAGCCCACCATGTCCCTCGCGGCAGCGCCCGCTGGGATCATCGGGAAGCAGTTCTCCTCGGGGGAGACGCGCACGTCGAGCAGCACCGGGCCCTCGGTCTCGAGCGCCTTGGCCATCGTCTGCTCGAGGTCGGCGGAATCCTCGCAGCGCAGGCCGGTGGCGCCGAAGGCCTCGGCGAGCTTCACCCAATCGGGGCTGGGGCCCATCTCGACGGCGCTGTAGCGGCGGTCCCAGAAGAGCTCCTGCCACTGGCGCACCATGCCCATGTAGCCGTTGTTCATCAGGAAGACCTTGACCGGGATCTCTTCGGCGACGCAGGTCGCCAGCTCCTGGCAGTTCATGATCAGGCTGCCGTCGCCGGCGAGGCAGACGACGGTCTCGTCGGGACAGGCGACCTTGGCGCCGACCGCCGCCGGCAGGCCGAAGCCCATCGTGCCGAGCCCGCCGGAGTTGATCCAGCGGCGCGGCTTGTCGAAGCCGTAGTACTGGGCCGCCCACATCTGGTGCTGGCCGACGTCGGAGGTGACGATCGCGTCGCCTCCGGTGACCCGGTGCATCGCCTCGATCATGAATTGCGGCTTGATCTCGCCGTCCTTGCCCTCCTCGTAGCCCAGCGGGTACTCGTCCTGCCATGCCTTGATCTGCTTCCACCAGGCGTCGAGGCGGCTGGAATCGGTCTGCAGGGCGCGGTACTCCCGGGTCAGCTCCGGCAGGACCAGCTTGGCGTCGCCGACGATCGGGATGTGCGCCGGCACGTTCTTGGAGATCTCCGCCGGGTCGATGTCGATGTGGATGAACTTTGCGTGCGGGGCGAACTCGGAGAGCTTGCCGGTGATGCGGTCGTCGAAGCGAGAGCCGATCGCGACGATCAGGTCGGCCTCGTCCATCGCGTAGTTTGCGGCGCGGGTGCCGTGCATGCCGAGCATGCCGAGCCAGTTCTCGCCCGATGCCGGGTAGGCACCGAGACCCATCACGGTCGAGGTGACCGGGAAGCGATCGGCCGCCGCCAGCTCACGCAGCTCCTCGGAGGCATTGGCGTTGACCACGCCGCCGCCGGTGTAGAGGATCGGCTTGCGGGCGTTGGCCATCGCCTTGGCGGCGATCCGCACCTGCTTGACGTTGGGCGCGCTGGGCGGTTTGTACCCGGCCAGCTCGACTGGCTCGGTGCGCGGCGCGTAATCGATCTCGGCGCGCGAGAGGTCCTGCGGGATGTCGAGCAGCACCGGCCCCGGGCGCCCGGTCGAGGCGACGTGGAAGGCCTCGTGCACGTACTCGGGGATCTGACGCGGGTCGGTAACCGCGAAGGAGTGCTTGACGAAGGGCAGCGTCGCGCCGAGGATGTCGGCCTCTTGGAAGCCGTCGGTGCCGATCAGCTCGGTGCGCACCTGACCGGTGATGAAGACCGTCGGCACCGAGTCGAGCATCGCGTCGGCGATCGCCGTGACCAGGTTGGTGGCGCCGGGGCCGGAGGTGGCGAAGGCGACCCCGACTTTGCCCGAGGCCTTGGCATAGCCCTCGGCCGCATGACCTCCCCCCTGCTCGTGGCGCACCTGGATGTGGCGGAACTCTGCGTCGACCAGCGCGTCGTAGGTCGGCAGGTTGGCCCCGCCGGGGATGCCGAAGACGTGCTCGACGCCCTCGGCTTTGAGGCTATGCATCAACGCGTCGGCTGCTCTGATCATCAGGAGGGGCGATGGTACCAGCGCCCTGCTGGCTGCCATGCAGGGGTTTAGAGCGGAACCCGGGCGCCCGGAGCCCAGCGCGTCTGGGGGTCGATCGAGGACTCGATCACGCGGTCCTTGTAGCGCTCGATCGCGTGGATCATCGACTCGACCAGCTCCTCGCCGAGCAGGGTCGGCTCGAGGCCGAGGTCGAGCAGCTTGGTGTGGACCGCGTTGTAGTAGTGCTCTTCCTTCTCGACCCTGGGGTTGTCGCAGTGCTGGATCTCGACCGAGTAGCCGAGATGCTCCCCGGCATGCTTGACCAGCTTGGCCAGCTCGATCACCGAGAACTGCTCGGTGAACTGGTTGAAGACGCGGAACTCGCCCGCCTCGGCCGGATTGAGCGCCGCCAGTTCGACGCAGGCGAGCGTGTCGCGGATGTTGAGGAAGCCGCGCGTCTGGGTGCCGGCCCCGTAGACGGTCAGCGGGTGCCCGATCACCGCCTGCAAGCAGAAGCGATTGAGCACCGTGCCGAAGACCTCGTCGTAGTCGAAGCGCGTGATCAGGCGCTCGTCTCGAGCCGTCTCCTCGGTCTCGATCCCGTAGACGACCCCCTGGTTGAGGTCGGTGGCGCGCAGGCCCCAGGTGCGGCAGGCGAAGTGGATATTGGTCGAGTCGTGGACCTTGGAGCAGTGGTAGAGCGAGGCGGGCAGCTTGGGGAAGGGCAGGGTGTCCCTGCGCCCCTTGTGCTCGATCTCGATGTAGCCCTCCTCGATGTCGATCTCGGGCTGGCCGTACTCACCCATCGTGCCGAGCTTGACCAGGTGGCAATCCGGCACGTGGTCGCGAATCGCGAAGAGCAGGTTGAGGTTGCCGATCACGTTCGCGTGCTGGGTCTCGACCGCCTTCTCGCGCGAGGCCATCGAGTAGGGAGCGGAAGCCTGCTGGCCGTAGTGGACGACTGCATCGGGGCGGGTCTCGGCGACCACTCCGTCGAGGAAATCACCGTCTTGCACGGACCCGACGAAGCTGCGGATCTCCTCACCCGAAAGCTCCCCCCAGGCAACGATGCGCTGCTCGAGCTCGGCGATCGGCGTCAGCGAGCCGGTGCCGGCTTCCCCGTGCCAACGGCGACGGGAAAAATCGTCGACGACCGCGACCTCGTGACCGCGGGCCGAGAACCTCAGTGCAGTCGGCCAGCCCAGGTAGCCGTCGCCCCCAAGAATGAGAACGCGCATAGGTCGCGGCAGCGTAGCGGACGGGAGCGACGCCTGGAGCTATACGCGCGGTATCGACCAGGGCTCAGTGGGTGGCTGCGGGGCGCCGTCGGAGAACCCGACCCCGAACGCGTCCCAAGCCCAGAACATGGTCACGAGCGCCCAGGTCGCAGGAAGCGTGAGATTGCCCTGTGCCTGCCCCTGCCAGGGAAAGCTGGGAGGGTCAGCGCTGAGGTCGGGCAGGGAGGTGCCCAGGCTGGCGTCGTGGAAGCCGCGACGGGCCTCGAGCCCCCGGCGTTCGAGCAGACTCATGTAGGCGCGGTAGCGAATCCACCTCTGGTTGTCCCAGTTGAGCTCGATCTCCGGCGGTGGGTTCGGCGCGAAGCGCTTGGCCAGAATCGATGCCGCGGCCGCGCCACGCTCGGCGAGGCGCTCGATGTCCTCCGTCTTCATCTTGAGGTTCATCCCGCCCTCCTCTTTGGCGAGGCGGACGTGGGCGATGCGGTCGCGGTAGCCGGCGCCGCGCATCTGGCGGTTGTCGATCCAGTTCTGCGCGGTTCGGAAGATCGAGCCAGCGAAGGCGAAGATCTGCTTGCGGTTGGCCTTGCCCTCCCAGCCGACCCAGGCCTCCTCGATGCCCTCGAAGTTGTCGGCCGGCATCCAAACGTTCTCGCTCTCGTCGTCTTCGAGCTGTCGGTCGGGCGCGAGCGGCATCAGGTCGATCGCGAAGGTCGGCCAGCGTGGAATCGGCGAATCGAAGAAGTGGACCGGGAAGTTGCTGGTGATGCCGCCGTCGGAGAACCAGCAGCGCTCGGGCGCCGGGCCGGGGACCTTGGGCGCGTCATTGCGGGCGTAGAGAGGAACGGCCGAGATCAGCAGCGGGAAGCTGAGGCTCATCCGGGCGGCGAGGACCACCGGCATCTGCCGGGCCTCTGGCAGGCGACGGAGGGTCTTGCCGCCGGGAGCGTCGATTCGCTCACCTGAGTGCGTGACCATGTGCTCGACGATCAGGCGCGGAAAGAGGTCGAGGAGCTCGTCTTCGTCGAACCAGAGCTCCTCGCCGCCCTGGAAGGGCAGCGAGTACGGGCGGCCCTGGCTGAGGTTCGTGGTCATCATCTGCAGGTCGATCCCGCGCTCGCCCGTCCCACCTTTGCCGCCCGGCTCGAGGTCCCAGAGGTCGCCGAAGGTGAGTGGTGGGCCCTCTTGCTTGCCGGCCAGCTCGTCGATCAGCTCTGCCAGCCACCTAGTCAGCGGCGGGGTCTTCGCACCGCCGCCCCGATCGACGCCCGGGCAGATGCCGAAGTAGTGGTCGGGAAGCCTGCGGAGTCGGATCAGGGCCGAGGCGCCGAGCGCGAGGTAGGGGCCGACGAGGAGCGCGATCCCGCCGGCCACGCCAACGGCGATCCGCAGCCCCAGCTGGCCGTCGAGCAGCAACGCCATCGCGATCAGGCCGGCCCCCGGGATCGCGCCGGCGAGTGCCTCCAGCCAGAAGCCGCGGAGTGGAGCGATGAGCTTCCTCGGCACTCCTCCGCCGAGGCCGGCGAGCAGGGTCTTGAAGAGCGGGCGCATGCGGGTGCTGGGCTGGAAGAGCGAGGTGAGCGTCGTGCCGAGCTCTTTCGGCAGAGCCTCGATGCGCTTGTAGGCGTCTCGGTTGGACCCGGACCGGCGGCCGAACTCGGCTGCCGCCACGGCCGCGGCGGCGATCGCGCCCGCCGAAGTGCCGCCGACGTTGCGAAAACTGTAGCCGTGCTTCTCGGCCAGCTCCACCGCGGCGAGCGGGTAGACCACCCCGCTGGTGATCCCGCCCTTCATCACGATGTCGCAATACTGCGGCCGTCCCGGCACGGACTCCATGGGCCTCCCCGTTCGACTAGATCCTCAGATCGACCAGCACAATCAACCAAATCGGATCGAAAGGCGCTCAGCGGTCACGGTCCTGCTGGCGCTGATCCTCCTGCTCGGACTCGGTCTGCGCGTCGTGGAGGCGTGGGATGGCCGCTCCCCGGTCTACGACGCGGCGGCCTACGCGACGATCGCAGCCAACCTCGATCACGGCGAAGGCTTCAGCCTCAGTCGCGATGCGACACAACTGGCAAGCAACTACTCCCCCGGCCTGCCGCTCCTCGTCGCCGGCCTCTATGAGCTGAGCGGCGGGGTTCACGAACGCACTGCCCGCGTCGTCCTCGCTCTGCTCGGCGCCCTCGCGATCTTCTTCACCTTCCTGATCGGCAGGCGGCTTTCGGGCCCAACCGCGGGCCTCGTCGGAGCCGCCGCGATCGCGATCTACCCCGCCCTGCTCGAGTACCAGGGCATGCTGATGGGCGAGCCCCTCGCGGCCACCCTGCTCTCGGGGGCCGTTTTCGCAGCCATCTGGGCATCCGACTTGGGACGAGGCGTACAGGCGCGCGCGAGATGGATGCTTCCGGGGGCGCTGTTCGGAGCGCTTGCCCTGGTCCGCCCCGAGTACCTGGGCGTCGCGGTGCTTGCAGCGGTTGCCGTCGTACTCGCCTCCGCTATGCGGTGGGAACTGCGACCGCAACGGGCGACGGGCGTCGAGTGGAGGGCTTCGGTCTTGCAGGGCGCGGTGTTTCTGGCAGGTGTGGCGATCGTGGTGGCGCCGTGGACGATTCGCAACGCGGTGGCGCTCGATCGCTTCGTGCCGGTCTCGACCGGAGGCGGTCAGGTGCTGTTTGCGGGGACCTACCTGCCGTCAGATGGAGATCCGGAAAGGGTGGGTGCGGAGGTCGTGGAGCGCCACCCCCAGCTTTTCGGCCCGGACGCGCTGCAGCGGCTGCGCTTGGAGCAGGTCCTGGCGCGGTTGGCGGAGCAGCGGTATCCGGGGGTCGAAACGGACAAGGCGCTGGCGCGAATGGGGCGGGAGCAGCTCTGGGACGACCTCAGCGAAGAGCCGCTCGAGTACGCCGGGTTCGTCGCAGCCAAGGTCTGGCGGCTTGGGGCGTTCGGGCCGCGGGACGTGATGCGCGAGCCGGGCTGGAAGCTCTTGCACTGGGCGCTGGTCGGCTTCGGCCTCCTCGGGCTGGCAGTGCTCGCCGCGCGGCGGCGCTGGGAGGCGCTGCTTCTGGCGACGATCTTCGTCGCGATCGCGGCGATCAGCGCCCTGCTCGTCGCCTCCCCACGCCGCATGCTGGTGATGCTGCCGCTGGTGGCAGCCCTGGCCGGCGTCGCCATAGCCCACCTCAAGGATCGACTGACGACTTAGCGACCCATAGGGTCATCGAGTCATCAGTCGATGGTGATTCGGCTGGATAGCCTGCGCGGCCATGGTCGATCGCGCACGCGTATGGCTTCGCTCGCTGCCCGAGCGCCACGGGCGCACGACGCTGCTCCTGCTCGTCGGGATCCTCATCCTCGGCTTCGGGCTTCGGGCCTACCGCGTGGTCGAGCCGCTGCCGACGCCCGGTGACGATTCGCGCGCCTACTACGCGCTGGCCAAGGCGCTCTATGAGGAAGGCAGCTACGGGGGGCCGAGCTTCGACGACTCGAGCGACTGGTCGCCGGGCGCGCCGCTGATCTACGCGGCCAGCTTCTACGCCACCGGAGGAGCGCGGGAAGGAACGGCGCGGATCGTCGAGCTGTTCTTCGGCCTCGCCGCGATCGTCGTCGTCTATCTGCTCGGCAGGCGGGTCAACTGCCGGCCGACCGGCCTGCTCGCCGCCTTCGCCGTCGCTGTCTACCCCCCCTTCATCCACTCGACCGGGGCGCTGTTCAGCGAGCCGCCGGCGATCTTCACCCTGCCGGCGGCGGTACTTGCCTTTCTCTGGGCAAGCGAACCAACGCCAACCGGGTCGGCGCGCGGGTCCTGTCGTGGGGCAGGGGGGCCTGCGGGCGAGGTGTACGTCCTCGACCCCCCTGCCCCACGCCACCCGCGCGTGAGATGGGTCTTGCCAGGCCTGCTGTTCGGAGCGACGGCGTTGATCCGACCGGAGTATTTGCTCGTCGGCGTAGCTTTCGTGGGACTCGCGTTTGTATGGGGCTGGCGCGAGCGTGGGTGGAAGCCCGGCCTCGCAAGTGCAGTGTTGCTCGCAGTGGGACTGCTCCTGCCGATCGTTCCTTGGGCGGTCCGCAACCAGGTGGTCCTCGACCGCACCGTGCCGATCTCCACCGGCGGCGGCAAGGCGCTCTATGTCGGTACCCTGCTGCCCGCCGATGGCGAGTACCAGCGGGCCAAGGCGCTGCTCGTGCGGCGCTACTTCAACCGCGATCTGGCGCCAGGGTCGGCGGCGCTCGACCGGATAGACCCGACTCCTCTCTTCGACAACGTGGCGGCCCGCTACCCGGAGTTGCCCCGCGACCAGGCGCTCGGCAAGATCGGCAGGCAGAACCTTTTTCACTACCTCGGCGAGGACCCGGTCGGCTACGCCGAGATGACCGTGCGCAAGGTGTGGCGCATGTGGAGCGGCGGCGTCGGCGAAGCGATGAACAGCACCGCCGGGAGGGTCGTGCAAACCCTGATCGTGGCGCTGGCGATCGCCGGCCTCGGCGTGCTCGCCTGGCGACGCCGCTGGTGGGTGCTGGCAGCGATGGCGACGCCGCTGGTGCTGGTCACCGCCGTCGGCGCGGCCTCGCTGGCCGCCAGCCGCCGCAACGAGGTGCTGATGACGCTGATCTTTCCGCTTGCCGCCGCGGCGCTTTCGCGGGGGACCGCCGCCCTATTGTCTAGCCGGAAATGCTCCCCAGAGCAGGCATCTTCCCCGTCGAGCTGACGGCCCTGCGCAGCGCCGGGCTGCTCGCCGCGGTCGCGATCGTTGCCTACGCCCTGCTGCGCCGCCGCTCGCTGCGCAACGCCGACGTGCTGATCCTGCTCGCCGCCGGCCTCGGGCTGGCGCTCGTGGCGGGCACCGAAATCACCGACAAGCTGCTCTCTGCCTTCTCCTTCGAGAAGGGCAACGGCGGTCGCATCCTCGGCCTCGCGGTCTTCGCGATCTTCATCCTCTTCCTGCTCATCCTGCGCGCCCTCTCGCAGGCGGCCCGCAATGCCCGCCAGCTCTCGGCCGTGCTCGAGGGCCTTGCCTGGGAGGAATTCCGCCAGGCCGACCTGCCTCAGCGCTTCCGCGACCGAGTCGCGATCCTCGTTCCCGCCTACAACGAGGCGGAGAACATCGGCTACGTGCTCGATCGCATCCCGGACGAAGTCTGCGGCAGGCCGACGGCGGTGCTGGTCGTCGACGACGGTTCGCGCGACGAGACCGGCAACGTCGCCGCCGAGCACGGCGCGATCGTCGCCCGGCACGTGATCAACCGCGGCGGTGGGGCGGCGCTGCGCACCGGCTACAGGCTGATGGTCGAATCGGGGGCCGAGGTCGTCGTCACCCTCGACGCCGACGGACAGCACCTGCCGTCGGAGATGGAGCGGCTGGTCAAGCCGGTGCTCGACGGCGAAGTCGACGTCGCCCACGGCTCGCGCGTGCTCGGCCACGCCGACCGCAACCACTTTGCCCGCGAGCTGGGAATCGTCTTCTTCAATCGCCTCGTCTCCGCCATCACCCGCACCCACGTCACCGACTGCTCGAACGGCTACCGCGCCGTGCGCACCGCCGTCCTGCCGCAGCTCGTTCTGCGCCAGGAGCAGTTCCACACCTCCGAGTTCATGATCGAGGCGATCAAGCGCGGTATTCCGGCCCGGGAGGTGCCGATCACGGTCGAGCGCCGCCTGCACGGGCACTCCAAGAAGCCCGCGGTCGTCCGCTACGGCCTCGGCTTTGCCAACGCGATCGTCAGGACCTGGCTGCGCTAGCCGCGGATACGGGCGGGCGGACCCTGAGGCGGCGGGAGCGAATCGTCTGACCGGCGTCGGTCTCGAGCAGCGCCCGGAACGTCGCCCGCGTGAGAACCCGGCGGCGGAATTGGGCTAGGCAATCGTCACCCAGTCGCTTGGTCGCGACGCGGCGGCCTCCCTGATTGAGTCGCACCCAGTCGTCAGGCGCTGGCGGGCATGGCGCCACCGAGGCGACGAGCTGCACGACCTCTCCGCTGCGGTCAGCTTTCAGCCGGACCTTGGGACCCATGGCTGCCGTGGTCCCAGCCTGCGCCCCCGACCCCTGCTGGGCTTCCGAGCCACCCCCCGCGGCTGGCCCTCCCCCGCTCGGCGGCGCACAGGAAGACGGCTGGTCGCCAACCAGGCGGAACACCGCCCCGCCGCGGGCGACGACGTAGATCCGCCCGCAGGAGTCTTCCCCAAAAGAGACGGGGTTCACGACGCTGAGACCCTCGGACCGATCGCCGCTTGCACCTCCGCCTGGAGTCGCCGGAAGCAGCAAAGAGCGGAGCTCGCCGACGCAGTAGTCGGCGTAGACGTAGCGACCGTAGAGGTCGCCGAGGCTCGGATCGCGAACCACGTAGCCGCCAGTGATCGAACAGCCGTGGGCGCTGCCGTCCATCGGATCGGCGTGTGGGTAGTCGAACTCCGGGTCGGTGAAGCCCCCGGCCCCAGGGCAGGATTCCGGAGCGTCGAAATAGGGACTCAACCCCTCGCGGCAGCTCCAGCCGTAGTTGGCCCCACTGCCACCGACCACGCCGGCGGCCGGGCTGGGGGCGTGGTCGATCTCCTCGTGCGCGCCCTGGCCGACGTCGGCGATGACCAGGTCGCCGCTCAGGCGGTCGAACGAGAAGCGCCACGGGTTGCGCACGCCGTAGCTCCAGATCTCGTCGAGCCCCGGCCCACTGGCGAATGGGTTGCCCGGCGGAATCGCATAGGCCGGCTCGGCCCCCGGCAGTGGATCCAACCGCAGGATCTTGCCCAGCAGGGTAGCGAGGCTCTGGCCGCTTTCGAACGGATCCCCGGAGCCACCGCCGTCCCCGGTCGAGAGGTAGAGATAGCCGTCGGGACCGAGCTGCAACTGACCGCCGTTGTGGTTGGCCTCGGCCGAGTGCTCGATCGAGATGATCGGCTCACGCGCGACGGCGCCGCCTCCCGTGGGCACAATGGAGTCGACGTGGATGTCGCCTTCGGCCCCACCGGCGGCGGGCTTCCCCGTGTAGGCGGCGTAGAAACGACCGCTCGAGGCGAAGTCGGGGGCGATGGCGATCGAGAGCAGGCCACGCTCGCCCACGCAACAGCTGACCACTGAGGCGAGGTCGGCGAAAAGGCTCGTGCTGCCGGCCTCGGATTCGATCACGCGGCCTTTGCGCTCGACGACGAAGAGGCGCTCTGGATTGCCGGGATCGGCGGTGATGAAGATCGGCTGGTCGAACTGGCCGATCGGCTCCAGGGTCGCGGCAAAGCTGGCGGTTGCCGCCAGCGCCCAGATCAACGTCGCCAGGCAGAGGCTTCGCGCTAGACGAAGCGTCCCTTCGATCATCGAACTCCCGGATGGCGGACCTCAGCCGGATCGGGCAGATAGAGGTCCATGCCACAGCGCGGGCAGACCTGGACGTAGAGCTTGACCGCCTTGCGGCAGTTGGGGCACTGGCGTTCGGGTTCGTTCTTCTCGGAGCGGTAGAGGATCACGGCGATCAGGCCGAACGGCGGCAACATGGTGCCGATCAGGAGCCAGAGCCAAAAGGAGCTGCCCTTGCCCCTGCCGATGATCGCGGTGGCTAGGCCGAAGAAGAAGGCGATGACGAGGTACTCGAATCCCACGGCCCTATTGTCGCCTCCAGCGGCTTCGGGTGGCCGATCGAGCCGACCTCGGAGAGGTCCCGGCGGAAAGGCAGGCTGGCGGTCCAGTCGATCACCGCACGGACCTTGCGGGCCGCGCCCGGGATCTGGCTCATGTGGTAGGTGCGCGCCATCCACCAGGCCGGGAAGCCGCGAAAGGTGCGGCCGCCGACCTTGCCGACGGCCTTGTAGCGACCGAGATTGACGAAGGCGGCGTTGCCGCGATACTCGAAGGGGCGAGACGAGCCGATCCCCAGCTCGGCGGCGATGTTGCGCGCCGCGACCGGTCCCTGCCGCACCGCGTGCTGGGCAGTCGGCGGACAGAGCCCACCGCGTGGATCGGGCGCCGCGGCACAGTCGCCGATCGCCCAGACGGAATCGCTGCCCCGCACTCGAAGGTGATCGTCGACCGGGACGCGACCGCGCTCGTCAAGCGGCAGGGAGAGCTGACGCAGGCTCGGGTGCGGCGCCACGCCGGCGGTCCAAACCACCGTGCGGGTCGGCAGCGTCTCGCCGGTCGAGAGCTTGGCGCGGCCGGCGCTCACCTGCTCGAGGGTCGTGCCCAGGCGGATGTCGATGCCGCGACCGCGCAGCTCGCGCAAGGCGTAGTCAGCCAGCTCGGCGTCGATCTCGGGCAAGACTCGGTTGCTGGCCTCGACCAGCACCCAGCGCATGCCGTGCAGGCGGGCCCGTGGGTAGCTCTCGATCGCGTCGACGGCGAAGTCCTGCAGCTCTGCCAGCGCCTCGAGGCCCGCGTAGCCACCGCCGACGAAGACGTAGGTGAGCAGCTCGTCGCGCCGCGCCGGATCCTCGCTCGCGTTGGCCGCCTCGAGCGTCTCGATCACGTGGTTGCGCAGCCAGATCGCATCGGCGAGGCTCTTGAAGCCGATCGCGTGCTCAGAGAGGCCCGGCACGGGCAAGACGCGCGAGACCGAGCCGAGTGCGAGCAACAGCTGGTCATAGGGCAACTGCTCGGACTGACCGTCACGAGTGCGCAGCTCGACCGTCTTCGTCGCCGGGTCATGGCCGACGATCGAGCCGAGGCGCAGGTAGGTGCGAGCGAGGATCTCGCGCAGCGGCGTGACCACATGCCGCGGCTCCAGCGTCCCAGCCGCAGCCTCCGGCAGGAACGGCGTGTAGAGCAGGAAGTTGCAGTCGTTGACCAGCACCAACCGAGTCGACTGCCGCGGCAAGATCCGCTCCAGCTCACGGGCCGCCATCGCTCCCCCGAATCCACCCCCGGCGATCACGACATTCCAAGCCATATGGCCAAGGTAGCACTTTGTAACAACCTGTTACAAAGTGTCAGAAATCACTTCCCAGGTGGCCTTGCGGGAAACCGGCTGCAGCGATAACGTTTCGGCCAGTGTTGTGTTCACACAGAACGGCCCCGGGACATCCGGGGCCGTTCTTTTTTTGCGGCGGGAACCTCAGCGATCAGCGAGCTTCGACGCAAGCGCAACGAGCGCTCGCATGATGCCCGCGAAGGCCAAGAGGACCACCGCGGTTGTCGTGTTCACGCCTACCCAAGGGACGCCAAGGAGCAGCTCCCCCCTTACCCACCGAGCTGCGCGCGAATCAGCCGGTTGACCTCGCCACCATCGGCGCGACCCTTGGTCTCCTTCATCACGGCGCCGACGATCGCGCCGATCGCCTTCTGGTTGCCGGAGCGGATTTGCTCGGCTGCCTCGGGGTTGGACTCGATCGCGGCAGCGACGATCCCCTCCAGCTCGCCGCTGTCGGAAATCTGGGCGAGCCCCTCGCGCTCGACGATCGCCGCCGGGTCGCCGCCCTCGGCGACCAGCGCCGCCAGCACGGACTTGGCGCTGCCGTGCGAGATCTTCTTCTCCTGCACCATGCTCACGAGATCCGCCAGCGCCGCGGGCTCGACCTTGGACTCGGCAGCGCTCACTTCGCCGCCCTCTTGGCGCAGCGCCGCGGCGAGCTCGCCGGTGACCCAGTTGGCGACTACACGGGGCTCGAGACCGTCGCCCCCGGCTGCGACCTGCTCGAAGTAGCCGGCGGTCTCGGGGTCGGCAGCAAGCAGCGCCGCCACGTCGGTGGCCAGCCCCAGCTCCTCGTAGCGAGCCGCCCGGGCGGCGGGCAGCTCGGGCAACGACTCTCGGGCCTCGCGCAGCATCTCCTCAGTCGGTGCGATCGGCACCAGATCGGGCTCGGGAAAGTAGCGGTAGTCGTGCGCCTCCTCCTTGGAGCGCAGCGGGTGCAGGGTGCCGTCCTCCGGGTGGAAGTGGAGCGTCTCCTGCTCGACCGTCCCCCCCGCTTCGATCAGCTCGCGCTGGCGGCTGAGCTCGGCCTCGATACCGCGCTCGAGGAAGCGGAAGCTGTTCATGTTCTTCAGCTCGGTCTTCGTGCCCAGCACCTCGCTGCCCGCCGGGCGCACGGAGATGTTGCCGTCGACCCGCAGGCTGCCCTCCTCCATGTTGACGTCGGATACGCCGAGCTGGCGCACGGTCTCCCGCAGCAGGCGCGCCCAGGCGGCGGCCTCGGCGGCGCTGCGCAGGTCGGGCTCGGTGACGATCTCGACCAGCGGCGTGCCGCCGCGGTTGAAGTCGACCAAGGAGGCGCCGGAGCCGTGGATGCGACCCGACTCGCCGACGTGGATCATCTTCGCCGCGTCCTCCTCGAGGTGGGCGCGATGGATGCGCACGTCGCCGAGCCGGCCGTTGCTGGCAATAGGGATGTCGTACTGGCTGATCTGGTAGGCCTTGGGGCTGTCGGGATAGAAGTAGTTCTTACGGTGGAAAACCGAGCGCGGGGCGACCTCGCACTCCAGCGCCGCGGCGATCTGCAGCGCGTAGCGGATTGCCTGCTCGTTGACCACCGGCAGCACGCCCGGGTGAGCGAGGCAGACGGGGCAGGTGTGGACGTTGGGCTCCTCGCCGAAGGAGAGCTCGCAGCCGCAGAACATCTTCGTCCTGGTGGCGAGCTGGACGTGGATCTCCAGCCCGATCACCGCCTCCAGCTCAGCCATCGGCGTCGCTCCCATCGCTTCCGGTGCGCCTTATCTGGTCTATGCCCAGAAAAGGCGCACCGGAAGGGCGGGTGCCGAAGCCGATCGCCTGCTCGAGCGCGTAGGCCGCCTCGAGCATCTTTTGCTCGGCGAAGGCCGGGGCTGCGATCTGAAACCCGACCGGCAACTGGGGGCCGCCGCCGCCCGGCTCGACGAGACCGACCGGAATCGAGATCGCGGGAATGCCGGCGAGGCTCATCGGCACGGTGAAGAAGTCGTTGAGGTACATCGCCAGGGGGTCATCGGTCTTCTCGCCGAGACCGAAAGCCACCGACGGCGAGGTGGGAGTGACGACGAAGTCGAAGCGGTCGAAGGCGGCGGAGAAGTCGGCGGCGATCTTGGTGCGCACCTTCTGCGCCTGGCCGTAGTAGGCGTCGTAGTAGCCCGAGGAAAGCGCGTAAGTGCCCAGCATGATGCGCCGCTTGACCTCGGCCCCGAAGCCCTGATCGCGGGTGGCCTCATACATCTCGATCAGGTCGCCGCTGTCCTCGGCCCGCATGCCGTACCGAACGCCGTCGTAGCGAGCGAGGTTGGCCGAGGCCTCAGCCGGGGCAATCACGTAGTAGGCCGAGATCCCGTGCTCGGCGTGGGGCAGCGAGGCCTCGACGATCTCGCCGCCGAGCTGCTCGATCTTCTCCAGCGTGGCCTCGAAGACCGCCCGCACGCCCGGCTCGATCGCGTCGCGGGCAAGCCCGGCAGGGACCGCGAAGCGCAGCCCGTCCAGGTCCTCCCGGTCGGGCAGGTTCGGCCCTTGCTCGAGGCCGACCGAGGTCGAGTCGCAGGGGTCGTGTCCCTGCAGGATCGAGAGCAGCAGGGCGGCGTCGCGCACGTCGCGAGTAAGCGGTCCGCACTGATCGAGCGAAGAGGCGAAGGCGATCATCCCGTAGCGTGATATCGCGCCGTATGTCGGCTTGAGACCGACGATGCCGCAGAGCGCCGCCGGCTGGCGAATCGAGCCCCCGGTGTCGGTGCCGATCGCCCAGGGCGCCAGGCCGCCGGCAACCGCGGCAGCCGACCCACCGGAGGAGCCACCCGGCACACGGCTGCGGTCCCAGGGGTTGAGCACCGGACCGTAGGCGGAGTTCTCGTTGGAGGAGCCCATCGCGAACTCATCCATGTTGGTCTTGCCGAGAATCGGCGCTCCGGCCTCGATCAGCCGCCGCACGGAGGTCGCGGTGTAGGCGGGGCGATAGCCCTCGAGGATGCGCGAGCCGGCAGTGGTCGGCACCCCCTCGGTGCAGAAGATGTCCTTGACCGCAATTGGAGCCTGGCGCGGCTCCTCGACCGCGATCGCTCCCCCGTCGCCGTTGCCGTTGCGCCAGAGGTAGGCATTGAGCTCGTCCCCGGCCGCAGCCGTGGCCCACGCCTCGGTGTACTCCACCGGGGATAGATCGCCTGCCGCCATCGCCTCGTGGGCCTCGGCGGCCGTCAGCTCGAGCAAGTCCGCCATCTATCCCTCAGCCTGCGGTGAGGGCACCCGAAACGCCCCCTCGGCCGGATCGGGCGCCGGGGCCAATGCCACCTCACGATCGAGGCTCTCGTGCGGCTCGTCCGCGCGCAACACGTTCTCCAGCTCCACCACATGCGAGGTCGGCTCGACCCCCTCCAAGTCCAGCTCCGCGATCCGATCGACGTGCTCCAGAATTCCCGAGAGCTCCACAGCCATCGCCTCGACCTCCTCCTCAGAAAGGCCCAGCCTGGCCAACCGCGCAACGTGGAGTACTTGCTCTCTTTCAATCACGGCGGCGATTCTAGGTGTCTTGCCAATACCGCTGTCGCGGCGGATGGCTGCTGGCCAGGCAGCCAGTTAGAGTCCCCCCGCATGCAGGGAGAGGCCGCCGAGAAGCTAGTCGTCCTCAGCCTGCGCCTACTCGCGCTCAGCTTCGCCGTGGTCGGCATCCTCTTCATCGCCGTCCCCGAAGGCGTCGGCGAGACGATCTACGACTTCGGCGAGTGGTTCGGAAGCTTCGCCCACACACCGGCGACCGAGCAGCAGCTCTGGCTGGCCCTCGCCTTTTCCTACATGGTGGTGATCACCGGCATCTGCCTGGTCGCCCAGGCCGACGTCGTCCGCTACCAACCCTTGCTGCTGGTCCTGGCCGCCGGCAAGACCGCCTCCTCGCTCGGCTCGCTCGCCTTCTTCGTCTTCGACGAGGACGTCTTCATCTACCTGCTCAACTTCCTCGTCGACGGATTCCTGGCGTTGCTGGCACTCTGGCTCTGGTCGCTGATCGGCCGAATCGGGCGCGCCAGCGCGCCTGGCTGACAGCGCCCGCCGGGACTCTCCGTCGCCGAGCAGCGCACTCTGAGCGCTATCTGCGCAGCGATGGCACCAGGTATCGACGGCCTGCCGGCGGCTGAGCGAGAGATCGACGTCTCGGGCGCCGTGGCCGAGTTCCTCGCCACGCTCTCACCACGAGTCCTGGGGCGGATCAAGCTCGGCCTGCGCGCCTTCGAGCTCCTGCCCTTTCCCTGGCGCTTCAGCCGGCTCGATCTCACTGCTCGTGAGGACTTCCTGCAGCGCATGGAGGGCTCGCGCCTCAGCCTCTACCACGAGCTGCTGCTGATGGGGAAGGTCTTCACGACGCTCGGCTATGCGATCGACCCGCGGGTCGAGGCGCGGGTGGGCGTCGAGACCGCTTGCCGGCTCGCCGACGGCTCACGGCCCGAGTCGCCCGGGACGCTCGGCGAGACGAACCCGGCCGGCGATGGCGAGGATTGCGACGTCGTCATCGTCGGCTCCGGGGCCGGCGGGGCCGGCGCCGCGGCGACGCTGGCTGAGGCCGGGCTCGAGGTGGTCGTGCTCGAGGCCGGCGAGAGCTATGACCGCGATAGCTACCCGAGTGAGCCCCTCGCGGCGATATCGGCTCTCTACCGAGACGCCGGCCTGACGATCGCCGAAGGCCGACCGCCGATCCCAGTGCCGGTGGCCCGCACGGTCGGTGGCACCACCGTCGTCAACTCCGGCACCTGCTTCCGGGCGCCGGCATCGGTCCTGGAGGACTGGCAGAGCAACTTCGGTATCGAGTGGGCAGGCGATCTGGACCCGCACTTCGGCGCGGCCGAGGAGCTGCTCCAGGTCGAGCCGGTCGACCCCGAGCGCATGGGACGCAACGGTCAGCTGGCGATGGAGGGCGCCGCAGCGCTGGGCGCCTCGGGTGGGCCGATCGCACGCAACGCCGGTCGCTGCGTGCAGTGCAGCTCCTGTCCTTTCGGCTGTGAGATCGACGCCAAGCGCGGCATGCACGTCAGCTACCTGCCGCGCGCGGTCGGCGCCGGAGCGCGGCTGCGCACGGGAGTCGACGTGCGACGCATCCTGGTCGAGAAGGGACGCGCGACCGGTGTGCGCGGCGTCGTCTCGCAACCTGCAGGCAACGGGCGGTCTCGCCCCTACACGGTCCGCGCCCGGAAGGCGACGATCGTCGCCGGGGGAGCGCTCGGCACGCCGGAGCTGCTGCTGCGCTCCGGGCTCGGTGGGAGCCAGGTGGGCCGCGGCCTGCACATCCATCCCGCCTGCTGGGTGGGAGCCCGCTACGAGGAGGAGGTGCGCGGCTGGGACGGCGTCATGCAGAGCTACTACGTCGACGAGTGGGAGCGCGAGCGGCTGCTGCTCGAGGCGACCTTCACGCCGCTGGTCTTCGGCGGCGCCTGGCTGCCGGGCACTGGCCGCGCCCACCAGCGGGCGATGCTCGAGCTCGGCAACGTCGGCTCGATCGGGGTCCACCTCTCCGATTCCTCGAGCGGTCGCATCTCGCTGCGGGGGGACGGCTCGCTGCGGGCCCGCTACGGGCTGACCCACGAGGATGCCGATCGGCTCGTCTTCGGCATCGCCCGCGCAGCGGAAATCCACTTCGCGGCCGGCGCCCGCGAGGTCTACCCGAACATCGCCCGCGCCGGTACGCTCACGCCGGATCGCCTGGCCGAGTTCGGGGCAACCCGCTTCAAGCCTTCAGAGCTACGCCTCGAGGCCTTCCACCCGATGGGCACCGCCCGCATCTCAGCTAACGAAAGCGACGGCGTCTGCGCCGCCGACGGCTCGGTCAACGGCGTCTCAGACCTCTACGTCGCCGACGCTTCGCTCTTTCCCACCTCACTGGGCGTCAACCCGATGATGACTGTCATCGCCTTCGCCTCCCGGATCGCCGGCGACCTTGCACGTCAGAGGGTCGGGTGACCCTTGGCCGGAGGCTCATGAATCCACCAACCGAATCGCCAAGACGAATCTGCTGCGCAACGGCCTCTGGCCAAGGGTCACCCGACCCTCCGGCCTAGCCGGCCGGCGGCAGAGGGGAGCTTGGTGGAGGCGGCGGTGGAGTCGAAGCCGACGGCTCCGGGGGTGGCGGTGGCGCATGCTGACCCGGGGCCTGGCCCGAGCCGCTAGACGAGAGCCGGTCGGCGGCGTCGCCGAAGCTGACCCCTTCTTCCTGCATCGCCATGTAGCCACCGATCGCTATGGCGATCGCCGAGACAAGCCCGAGCCAGATCCCGAGCTCGCGCTCGAGCGAAACTTCGACCGCCGCTTCGCCGAGCGTCGGCACGCCAGGAGGGCTGATCAGGAAGATCAGCAGGAGCACCGATGAGATCGCCCCAAGCGCCGCCGTGATCACGCTGAGCGATACCTCCAAGCGGGCAACCCCGTTACCGAAGAGGGCCAGACACATCCCGGAGAAAGCCGTGAAGACGAGGATGATGTTGAGCCAGTCGTCAAAGGCGTCGAAGGCGTCGAGCCCGTTGACGCCGGGGACGCCGAAGCTGTACCAGGCGAACAGGAACATGATCAGGAGCAGCGCCAGGCCACCGATGCCGGCGATCCGCTCACCCGGATTGAGGTCTCTCATGCAATCTCCTCCGTGGGCGAATTGGGTTGGCCGACACTACACCCGTGCCCGGGCGGCAGCCAACGTATTTACGAGCAGCATCGCAATCGTCATCGGCCCGACGCCCCCCGGTACTGGCGTGATCGCCGCCGCCACCTCGGAGGCGGCCTCGTAGTCGACGTCGCCGACCAGCCCGTCCTCGGTGCGATTCACGCCGACGTCGATCACCACGGCGCCCGGCTTGACGGCGTCGGCGCCAAGCAAGCGCGGCACGCCGACGGCCGCGACGAGCACGTCGGCGCGGCGGCACACGGCGGGCAGATCCCGGGTTCGCGAGTGGCAGCTCGTGACGGTCGCGTTCGCTGCCAGCAGCAGGCGCGCCACCGGCACGCCGACCAGCTTCGAGCGACCGACGACGACCGCTTCGGTGCCTTCCAACTCGATCCCCTCATGGCGCAGCAGCTCCATCACCCCGGCGGGCGTGCACGAGACCAGACCGGACATGCCATGGGCGAGCAGGCCGGCGTTGACCGGGGTGAGGCCGTCGACGTCCTTCGCCGGATCGATTGCCGCCACGATGCGGTCGGGATCGATGCGGTCGGGAACCGGGAGCTGCACGAGGATCCCGTCGACGTCGGGGTCCCCGTTCAGCTCGCCGACCAGCTCCAGCAGCTCTGCTTCGCTGGCCTCAGCCGGCAGGTCGTGATGGCGCGAGCGGATCCCGACCTCCTCGCAGGCACGATGCTTGCCACCGACGTAGACCTTCGAGGCGGGATCGTCGCCGACGATCACCGTGACGAGAACAGGAGTGCGGCCCCGCTCGACCTCGAAGGTCGCTACCTCGTCGGCAACCCGTTCACGCACCGCCGCCGCAACCGCCTTGCCGTCGATGACTCGGGCGCTCAGCGCTACCGCCTCCTGATCGGCGCGTAGTCGGCCATCAGCTTGCGCTCGCTGCCGTCGCTCGCGAAGCGCACCACCACAACCCCACCGGCCTCGACGGCGATGACAACCCCGTCGCCGAAGCTGGCGTGGACGACGTCGTCGCCGGTGCGCAGCTCGAGGGCCGGCCCGGGGTCGATCGGCGCCGTGGCATCGCCGGGGGCAGTCTCCCAGCCAAGGCCCGCCGCGGCGCCGGGCGCGCTGGAGTGACGCTCGGTGAGATCCGCCGGCAGCTCGTCGACGAAGCGCGAGGGGAGGTTGCGCTCGGCGCGGCCAAAGAGACGCCGTTCGCGCGCCCAGGTCATGTAGAGGCGCTGGCGGGCACGAGTGATGCCGACGTAGCAAAGGCGCCGCTCCTCCTCCTCTCCTCCCTCTTCCAACGCCCGCATATGGGGGAAGGCGCCGTCCTCGCAGCCGACGATGAAAACCGTGTCGTACTCGAGGCCCTTGGCGTTGTGCAGGGTCATCAGCGTGATCAGCGAGCCCTCCTCGCGCAAGCCGTCCTGCTCGGTATAGAGGGAGATCTGCTGTAGGTACTCCTCGAGCGGCGTGACGTCGCTCTCCCCCTCCGTCTCACGCTCGAGGTCGAACTCGCTGGCGCCGGCGACCAGGGCCTCGAGGTTCTCTGCGCGACCCTCGGCCTCGATCGTGCGCTCGGCCGAGAGGGCTTCCAGATAGCCACTCTCGCTCAGCACCGCTTCGAGCAGGCCCGCGACGGGCCCCTCTTCCTCGGCCCGTTCTCGTAGCCCCGCCATCGTCTCGTAGAAACGCGAAACCGCCTTGATCGCGGCGCCGCTCAAGCCGGGGACCTCCTCCGCTCGCTCCGCGACCTCCCAGATCGGCAGCCCAATGGTGTTGGCGTGCGAGGCGAGCCGACCCTGACTGGTGTTGCCGATTCCCCGCCGCGGCGAGTTGACGATGCGGGCGAAAGAGACCTGATCGGCTGGGTTGGCGAGCAGGCTCAGGTAGGCGACCGCGTCCTTGATCTCAGCCCGTTCGTAGAACTTCGTCCCGCCGATCACCTGGTAGGGAAGGTCGAAGCGGTTGAGCGTGTCCTCGAGCACCCGGCTCATCGCATTGGTGCGGTAGAAGACGGCGACGTCCTCGCGCCTCACCCCCTCCTCGGCCAAGCGCTCGATCTCACCCGCCACCCAGCGCGCCTCCTGCTGCTCGTCGGACAGCTCGGAGAGCTGCACGGCCTCGCCGCCGACGATCTCGGTCCAAAGCTGCTTCGGGCGCCGCTCGCGGTTGCGCTCGACCACCGCGTTGGCAGCCGAGAGGATCGTCTGGGTCGAGCGGTAGTTCTGCTCGAGCTTGACCACCTCGGCCTCGGGAAAGTCCCGCTCGAAGTCGAGGATGTTGCGAATGTCGGCATGGCGGAACCCGTAGATCGACTGATCCTCGTCGCCGACCACCATCAGGTTGCCCTGCTCGGCGGTGAGCAGCTGCAGCAGCCGGTACTGGGCGTGGTTGGTGTCCTGGTACTCGTCGACGAGGACGTGGCGGAAGGTGCGGCGCCAGCGCTCGCGCGCCCCCTCGGAGACCTCGAGCACGTTGACCGTACGCACGAGCAGGTCGTCGAAGTCCATCGCGTTGGCCTCGAGCATGCGCTTCTCGTAGAGCTCGTAGACGGCGGCGGCGGTTTCCTCGAAGACGCTGCCCTGGGCCTGGGCGAAGGCGGCCGCGTCGACCAGCTTGTTCTTGGCACCGGAGATCTGCGAGCGGATCGAGCGCGGCGGGTAGCGTTTGGGGTCGATCCCCAGCTCCGCCATGCAGCGTTTGATCATCCGCAGCGAGTCGGACTCGTCGTAGATCGTGAAGCTGCGCGAGTAGCCGAGTCGCTCGGCGTCGGCGCGCAGCATGCGGGAGCAGGCCGAGTGAAAGGTCGTCACCCACATCGCCCGCGCCGAGCGGCCGACCAGCGTCTCGACTCGCTCGCGCATCTCGCTCGCCGCCTTGTTGGTGAAGGTGATCGCGAGGATCTCGCCGGGGCGAGCGGCGCCGGTGGCGAGCAGGTAGGCGATGCGGTGGGTGAGCACCCGGGTCTTGCCCGAGCCCGCTCCGGCGAGGACCAGCAGCGGCCCCTCGCCGTGACGGACCGCCTGGCGTTGGGGCTCGTTGAGCTCGGCCAGCAGGCGCTCGGCGCGGTCGGCTCCGGCCTCGATCGGCGCCCCGACGGCCTCCTCGGAAGTCTCGGGCTCAGTCTGCAAGGTCACCCTTCGAGAATAGCCACGCCCCCGGAAGGGCCAGCCGGGCGAGATCGAACGATGCGCGTCACGTTTGAGCCGAAATCCAGCGCAAACGTGATGCGCTGCTCAGCCACCGGCCGAGGAGCGGCCGGTGCGCTCGCGCAGCTCACCCGTGCCCGGCTGCGCCGGCGCGCTCCCGTCGAGCTCGCCGAGGCGGCGCTCGAGGTCGGCGATCCGCTGCGAGAGCGTCTTGATCGCCTCTGCGATTGGGTCGGGAAGGTGGATCCAGTCCGCGTCCGGGCCCTCGACCCGGTGGCCATCGACCTTGACCGGGTGACCGGGGTTGCCGACCACGGTCGCGCCCGGAGGCACGTCCTCGATCACCACGGTGTTGGCGCCGATCTTGGCCCCGTCGCCAACGGCGATCGGTCCGAGCAGCTTGGCGCCGGAGCCAACGGTGACGTTGTCGCCCAACGTCGGGTGGCGCTTGCCGCGCTGGAAGCCGGTGCCGCCCAGGGTCACTCCCTGGTAGAGGGTGACGCACGCGCCGATCTCCGTCGTCTCACCGATCACGACTCCCGAGCCGTGGTCGATGAAGAGCTCGGGGCCGATCTTCGCCGCGGGGTGGATCTCGACCCCGGTCACCGAGCGCGTCAGGTAGGCGAGCACGCGCGGGACGATCGGCACACCCGCCTCGAGCAGCGCATGCGCCAGTCGGTGGGCGAGCAGCGCCTGCACCCCCGCCCAGCTCAAGAGGATCTCCAGGGTCGAGACCTTCTGCGCGGCCGGGTCGCGCTCGCGTGCGGCGCGCACGTCGGCGCGCACCTCGGATACCACCCGCTTCCAGCGATTCATGGTGAGAAGAAGGGTAGGGAGACGTAGCGCTCGCCCGAATCGCAGACGATCGTCACCACCCGCTTGCCGGTCATCGCGGGACGCGCCGCGACCTGGAGG
>DATNHC010000003.1:0-17491 GCA_035605155.1 Solirubrobacterales bacterium | reverse complement strand
TCCGAGGATCGCGTCGAGTATCTCGCTGGTGTCCTCGATCTCGAAGCCGCTGCTCAGGCGCTCCTCGATCTCCTCGCGAGTTGCGCCGGAGACCGCCATCTGGGTAGCGAGCAGACGGGCGCCCGCCGAGCCCGAGCGTCGTCGCGGAGAGGTCTCCTCGGCCGGCGCGACGGATTTCAGATGCGGCTCCGACCGCACCGACTCCGTCGGCGGGTCGAGCTCGTCGGCAAGCGCGCGCAGACGTTCGGCGACGATCCGGTCAGCGCGGGCACCGGCTTCGCTGAGCTGACGGCGGGCCTCCTGCTCGGCGTCGTCGATCACCTTTGCGGCAGCCTGCTCGGCGGCCTCGACGATCGCCGCCAGGCGCTGGGCCGTGCCGCTGGTCAGGGCACGGGGCTCAGGTGGGCGCTTATCGGAGCTCATTTAGCCCGCGTAGCTTAGGAGTGAGTCGCCGATCGTCGCCACCGCCCGCCCGATCTGGTCGGAATCGACCGTCAGCGGCGGCAGCAGCCGCAGCGTGCCGGGCTCGGGCACGTTGACGATCAGGCCGCGCTCGAGCAGGTCGGCGCCGATGGCAGCCGCGTCGATTCCCTCGGCCAGCCCGACCCCCGCCATCAGACCACGGCCGCGAACCTCGCGCACGCCGTCGAGCTCGAGCAGGCCGTCGCGGAGCTCGACGCAGAGCTCGCGCACGCGGCGCAAAAGGGTCGGGTCGTCGACGACATCGAGCACGGCGAGCGCCGCGACGCAGGCCAACGGACCGCCGGCGAAGGTCGAGCCGTGGTCGCCCGGCTCGAGCACATCGCTCGCCTCGGCCGAGGTCACGCACGCCCCGATCGGCATGCCGCCGCCCAGCGCCTTGGCGCTGGTCAGCAGGTCGGGCCGCACGGGCGTCTGCTCGTAGGCCCAGAGCGAGCCCGTGCGGCCCATCCCGGTCTGGATCTCGTCGAGGATCAGCAGCGCGCCGGCCTCGTCGCAGGCCTCGCGGGCGGCGCGCAGGACCTCATCGCCGACCGGGTAGACGCCGGCCTCGCCCTGGATCGGCTCGATCAGCACGGCCGCGGTGCGCTCCCCGACGGCCGCGCGCAGGGCGTCCGCGTCGTCCGGCGGCACCGAGCGAAAACCAGGCAGCATCGGCCCCAGATCGGAATTGGCTGCGAGGGCCGGCGTCGCCGAAAGGGCTCCGTAGGTGCGGCCGTGGAAGTCGCGCTCGAAGCTGAGGATCTCGGGCGCCTCCACACCGCGCCGGTGGGCATGCTTGCGGGCGATCTTGATCGCGCACTCGTTGGCCTCGGTCCCCGAGTTGGAGAAGAAGACCCGGCCGCCGAGGCTCGACTCGGCAAGTCGCTCGGCAAGCCTCACCATCGGCTCGGTGTAGAAGAGGTTCGAGGTGTGCATCAGCCGCCCGGCCTGCTCGCGCACCGCCTCGACCACGTCGGGGTGGCAGTGACCGACCGAGCAGACCGAGATGCCGGCGAGGAAGTCGAGGTACTCGTTGCCCTCGGCGTCCCAGAGCAGCGCCCCCTCGCCGCGCACGAACTCGACCGGGGCGCGCTGGTAGGTGCGCATCAGGTAGCGCTGCTCAAGGGCCTGCAGGTCGGTCAGGTTCACGGCGTCACCATCGTGCCGATGCCGGCGTTGGTGAAGAGCTCGAGCAGCAGCGAGTGCGGCTTGCGCCCGTCGATGATGTGAGCCGACTTGGCGCCACCGTGAATCGCGTCGACGCAGGCCTGCAGCTTGGGCCGCATGCCGCCGTCGATCGCCGCCAGCTTCTGCTCCACCTCGAGCACGGTTGCGTGCGAGATCAGCGAGTCGTGGTCCTGCGGATCGTCGAGCCAGCCCTCGACGTCGGTGAGGAAGATCGCCTTGTAGGCGTCGAGCGCAGCGGCGACCTTGCCCGCCACTTCGTCGGCGTTGACGTTGTGCGGGTTGCCTTCGGCGTCGGTCGCGGTCGAGGCGATCACCGGGATGTAGTCGGCGGCGATGTGGTTGAGCACGTCGACGTCGACCCGCTCAACCGATCCGACGAAGCCGACCTTGTCCGCGTTGGGCAGCGGCGCGACCTGGAAGAGCGAACCGTCCTCGCCCGAGAGGCCGACGGCGGGCTGGCCGTGGGCGTTGAGCCGCTGGACGATTTCGGCGTTGAGCTTGCCGACGAGGACCATGCGCGCCACCTCGACCGTCTCCGCATCGGAGACGCGCAGCCCCTCGTGGAAGCGCACCTCGAGCCCTAGCCGCTCCATGTAGCGGGTGATCTCAGGACCGCCGCCGTGCACGACGACCGGGTTGAGGCCGACGTACTTGAGCAGGACCACGTCGGTGGCGAAGTCCTCGCGCAGCGCGTCCTCGCGCATCGCGGCGCCGCCGTACTTGATCACCACGGTGCGCCCGTGGAACTCCTTGATGTAGGGAAGGGCCTCGAGCAGCGTGTCGACGTTGGTGCTCACGGTGCCTCCTAGGTGGTGTACTCGGCGTTGATCCGCACGTACTCGTAGCCGAGATCGGAGAACCAGACGTGGGCGCCGTGCTCGCCCCGGTCGAGGCGCACGCCGATCTCGGCCTCGGCGACGTCCTCACCCAGCTCGGCATTGTCGATCGCATCGGCGCCGATCTCGTCGAGGTCCTCGCCGGCGAGCGCCATGCCGGCCGCCTGGGCGATCCGGCCCCAGTTGGGGTCGCGACCGAAGAGCGCCGTCTTGACGAGCGGCGAGTTGGCGACCGCGCGGGCGACGCGCTCGGCCTCGCCCGGCGAGGCGGCGCCGTCCACCTGGACGCGGCCGACCCGCGATGACCCCTCACCGTCGGCGACGACCTCGAGCGCCAGCTGCAGGAGAACAGCCTCGAGCAGACCCTCGGGTAGGGGGGCGCCGGCGGCGCCGGTCGCCTGCAGCAGCAGGGTGTCGTTGGTGCTCATCTGGCCGTCGACCGTGATCCGCTCGAAGGAAGCGTCGCTGGCAGCTCGCAGAGCGGCGTCGGGATCGGGCACGACGGCGTCGGTCTGCACGAAGCAGAGCATGGTGGCCATGTTCGGCTGGATCATGCCGCCGCCCTTGGCCTGGGCGGAAAGGGTCACGCCGCCAGCCCGCACGGTGCAGCGCTTCGGCCAGCGGTCGGTGGTGAGGATCGCGTCGGAGAAAGCCGCCCCGCCGCTCTGGGAGAGCGAGCCGGCGGCCTCGCCGATTCCCTCGAGGACCGCTTCGAGCGGCAGCGGCACGCCGATCACGCCGGTCTCGGCGACGGCGACGGCCTGTGGCCGCAGGCCGAGCCTCGTCGCCGCCTCGTCGCACATCGCCAGCGCGTCGGCATAGCCCTGCTCGCCGGTCTCGGCGTTGGCGTTGCCGGCGTTGACGACTGCAGCGCGGATCGCGTCCTGCTCGCAGCGCTCGCGGCAAACCCGCACCGGTGCCGCCGCCGAGGCGTTGCGGGTGAGCAGGATCGAAGAGCTGACGTCCTCGACGTCGCAGACGAGCAGAGCCACGTCGGTCTTGCCTCCTCCCTTGAGCCCGCAGTGGGCAGCGCCGGCACGAAAGCCCGGGGCGAGCTGGGCCGGATCGAGCTCTTCGACGCCCATAGGCGGCTCGACCCAGCGCGATTTGAAGAACGGTTCGCTCACCGAAACCCCTTCCGGTGCGCTTTATGCGGGTATATGCCGGAAAAGGCGCACCGGAACCTCATTGGAGGCCCTCCGTCTCGTCCAGGCCCAGCATCAGGTTGAGGTTCTGCACGCCCTGACCGGATGCGCCCTTCCAGAGGTTGTCGATCGCCGAGAAGGCGAGCACGCGACCGCGCTCCTCGACCGTGACGTAGACGTGGCACTCATTCGTGCCGCGCACGTCGCGTAGGCCGGGTGGAGCGTCGACGAAATGAACGAAGGGCTCGCCGTCGTAGCGCTCTCGGTAAAGGGCCTGGACCTCGTCTTTGGAAAGCGGCTCGCTGGTCTGCACGTAGCAGCTGGTCAGCTCGCCCTGGTCGAGCGGCAGCAGGTGTGGAACGAAGGTGACCGGCGTCGGGCGGCCCAGCGCCGCCAGCTCCTGTTCGATCTCGGGCCGGTGGCGATGACCCTCGGTCTTGTAGGCGAAGGCGTTCTCGTCCATCGAGACGTAGTGCATCGCGTCGCCGCCGCCGCGACCGGCGCCGGAGACCCCTTGCTTGGCGTCGATCACCACGTCGGCGAGCAGGCTGCGCTCGGCCAAGGGCGCCAGAGCAAGCAGGCTCGCCGTCGGGTAGCAGCCGGGAGTGGCGACCAGCTTCGCCTCGCGCAACTCCTCGCGGTAGAGCTCGGTGAGGCCGTAGACGGCGTCCTCGAGCAGCTCGGGGGCGCCGTGTTCGCCATACCAGCGCTCATAGGCAGCGAGGTCGCGCAGGCGGAAGTCAGCGGAAAGGTCGACGACCAGGGCGCCGGCGGCGCGCAGCGCCGCCACCGCCGGCGCAGAGGCGCCGTGCGGATAAGCGACTATGGCCGTGTCGACGTCATCGAGCTGCTCGAGGTCGAGCTCGGTGAGCTCCAGGGGCACCCGGTAGCGCGGATAGAGGCGGTTCAGCCGCTTGCCCGCGTCGCTGCGCGAGGTGACCGCGACCAGCTCCAGCTTCGGGTGGCGCCAGACGATCTGCGCGGCGAGGGCGCCGGTGTAGCCGGAGGCGCCGGCGACCAGCACCCGCGCGGCTGGATCGCCGTCGAGCGGTTGTGTAGGCGCGTCAGCCACGCAGCTGCCCCCCGATCTTCTCCAGCTCGGCCTCGATCGCAGCGCGCCTGCCGGCCACGTCCTCGTCGGTGAGCGTGCGGTCGGGTGCCCGGAACTCGAGCCGCAGGGCGAGGCTCTTCTTGCCCTCGCCGACCTGCTCGCCCTCGTAGAGGTCGAAGACCTCGGCCGCCTGCAGCAGCTCTGCCCCGCCCGCCAGCACGGCCTCGCGCACGGCGGCGGCCGGCACCCCGTCCGGCACGACCACGGCGAGGTCCTGGTAGACGGCAGGAAAGGTGTTGACGTCCTCGAAGGTCTCCTCGCCGGCGGTGGCAGCGGTGACGAGCGGCGCCAGATCGACCTCGAAAGCCACGGCGGCCTCGAGATCCCACGCCCGGCAGACGAGCGGATGCAGCTCGCCGATCCAGCCCGCCGATCCAGCCCCTATCGCGATTCGCGCAGAGCGTCCCGGGTGCAGAAAGGGGTCTCCGGCGGGGTCGGAGCTGGGATCGATCGCCAGCTGGGCGCCGAGCTGGGCGGCGAGCGCTTCCAGCACACCCTTGAGGGCGAAGAAGTCGGCAGAACCGCCTCCGCCCTTCCAGGACTCGGCCGCCCGCGGCCCGACCGCCAGGCAACCGATCCGGTGCGGCTCGCGATCGGGCGCCGGCCGCTCACCGGGGAACTCGCCGGCAAGCGCACCGCAGCCCGAGCCGTTGGCCTGCAGGTAGACGCGGCCGGACTCGAAGAAAGCTACGCGATCGCTGCCGCGGGCGAGGTTGCCCTGGGCGACATCGAGCAACGAGCCCAGCAGGGTCGTGCGCATCGCCGACTGGTCCTCGGAGAGCGGGTTGGAAAGCACCACGGGATTGGCCCGCGCGTCGTCGGCTCCAAGCCGCAACCGCTTCGCCTCGCCGGGGTCGGTGAAGCTCCAACCGACGATCTCGTCGAAACCGAGATCTCGCATCGTGTCCTCGGCCCGGCGCCGCAGACGCTGCTCGCGGCTGAGGCCGCCGACCCGGCCGGCGACGGCAGGCAGCGTGCTCGGCAGATGTTCGTCGAGTCCGTGGATCCGGCCCACCTCCTCGATCAGGTCGACCTCGCGGGTGACGTCGTGATGGCGGTCGGGCGGCACGGTGACCTCGAGGTCCTCGCCGTTGACCTCGACGCCGAAGCCGAGCCGCTCCAGGTAGACGACTTGATCGGCCTGGGCAATCGGCATGCCGAGCAGGCCCTCGACCCGCGCTGACCGAAGGGTCAGGCGCCCTGGCTCGGGGATCTCGGCGGCGACGTCGATCGTCCCGGGGACCAGCCTCGCCCCGCAGAGCTCGATCATCAGCCGCGAGGCGATCCGCTGGGCGCGCAGGCAGAGCTCCGGGTGGAGCTGCTTCTCGAAGCGTGAGGAGGCCTCGGAGCGCAGGCCCAGCAGGCGCGAGGTGCGCAGGATGTTGGTCCCGTTCCAGTTTGCGACCTCGAGCAATACGCGGCTCGTTCCGTTCGAGACCTCGGAGACCTGGCCGCCCATGATCCCGGCGATGCCCGAAGGGCCGTTGCGGTCGCAGACCAGGACGGTCTCGGCATCGAAGCTGCGCTCGACGCCATCGAGGGTGGTCATCTTCTCCCCGTCCTCGGCAGCGCGAATCGTCAGGGCGCCGTCCGGGACCTTATCCAGGTCGAAGGCGTGCAGGGGCTGGGCGGTGAGCAGCATCACGTAGTTGGTGACGTCGACGACGTTGTTGATCGGCCGCTGCCCGGCGGCGACCAGGCGCGCCTGGAGCCACGCCGGAGAAGGCCCAATCGTCACGTCGGTGAAGACACGCGCCGTGAAGCGGGGGCAGAGCTCAGGCACCTTCACCTCCACTGAGGCATGCTCGTCGACCTCGGCGTCGCCCTCGGCGGCGGCGTCCTCGGCCCAGGGCTCCGCCGCCAGCGGCGCGCCGCTTATCGCGTGCACCTCGCGGGCGACGCCGTAGACGCCGAAGCAGTCGACCCGGTTGGGGGTCACCTCCAGCTCGAGCACCGGCTCGGCGATCGGCAGCACCTCTGAGAGCGGCGTGCCAGGGGTCAGGCTGTCGTCCTCGAGCACCATGATTCCCGGCGCCCCCTCCCCCAGGCCGAGCTCCGAGGCGGCGCAAATCATCCCCGCCGAGCGCACGCCGCGCAGCTTTGCTTCTCCAAGCTGGTGTCCACCCGGCATCGTCGCCCCGGGCAGCGCGACGGGCACCGTCTGACCAGCGGCGACGTTGGGGGCGCCGCAGACCACCGTGCGCTCGCCGTCGCCGGTATCGAGCGTGCAGACGCGCAGCCGGTCGGCATTGGGGTGCGGCTCGGCCGTCAGCACCCTGCCGACGACGAAGCCCTCGACTGAGGGCGGGCCGAGGACGTCGACCCGCTCGACCTCGGTGCCGGTCATCGCCAGCCGCTCGGCCAGCTCGGCCGGCTCGACGCCGGGGTCGCAGTACTCGCGCAGCCAGGAGTAGGGCACCTTCATGAGAACTGCTCCAGGACACGCACGTCGTTGTCGAAGAGGCGCCTCAGGTCGGGGACACCGTGGCGCAACATCGCGATCCGCTCGACCCCCATGCCGAAGGCGAAGCCCTGCACCCGCTCGGGGTCATAGCCATTTGCCTCGACGAAGCCGAGCACGTTGGGGTCGACCATGCCGGCGCCGCCGACCTCGATCCAGCCAATGCCCTTGCAGAGGTTGCAGCGCTCGCCGTCGCTCAAGGCGCCCGTCCCCTCACACTGGAAGCAGGAGACGTCGAACTCGACGCTGGGCTCGGTGAAGGGAAAGAAGTGCGGCCGCATGCGTGCCTCCCGCCCGCCGCCGAAGATCGCCCGCAGGAGCTCCTCGAGCGTCCCCTGCAGGTCGCCAAGGGTGATCCCTTCGCCGATCGCCAGCCCCTCGACCTGGTGGAACATCGGGCTGTGGGTGGCGTCGGAGTCGCGCCGGTAGACCTTGCCCGGCGCGATCATGAAGATCGGCGGCGGCTGGGTCTCCATCGCCCGCACCTGCACGGGAGACGTATGGGTGCGCAGCAGCAGCTCGGGGTTGGACTGCACGTAGAAGGTGTCCTGCAGCATGCGCGCCGGGTGCCCGGGCGGGTGGTTGAGCGCGGTGAAGTTGTAGTAGTCGTGCTCGACCTCGGGCCCCTCCATCACCCGGTAGCCGAGGCCGATCATCACGTCCTCGATCAGGCGCGTCGTGCGGGTGATCAGGTGGCTGTGGCCCACCGGGCGCGGTGGCGCACCGGGCAGGGTGACGTCGACTCGGTCGTCGATGAGCCGCGACTCCAGCTCACCGGCGTCGAGCGCGGCGGCCCGCGACTCGATCAGCCCCTCCAGCTCCTTGCGCGCCTGATTGGCGGTGGCGCCGACCTTGCCCCGTTCCTCGGCCGGCAGCTCGGCTATGCCGCGCAGGATCGAGGTCAGCTCGGCTTTGCGACCGAGATGGCGCACGCGCAGCTCCTCCAGCTCAGCCGTGCCCGGTGCAGCCTCGATCTGCGCCGAGGCCGTCGCCCTGATCTCCTCGATCCGATCAAGCCCTCCGTCAATTGCCATCAGCGGCCTCCGGCATGGCGAGCGAAGATATCCGCTCAGCGCAAATTGCGGCTACGGCCGCGACGTTGAGCGACTCGGCGCCGCCGGCCCGCAGCGAGATCGTCACCTGCGACTCACATTGGTCCAGAACCTCATCCGGCAGACCATCGCGCTCGGCGCCGAGGCAGATCGTCGCCGCGCCGGCGAGCGCCGCGAGCGGCTCGCCGCCGTGTGCGACCAGCGCTGCTCGAGGATTCGGCGTTTCGGCGATCCCGGCCCGCGCCAGAGGCTGGCCGAAGATCGAGCCCATGCTGGCCCGCACCGCCTTTGCCGAGTAAGGGTCCGCACACTCCGAGCCAAGCACGACGGTGCCGCCCAGCAACGCATGCGCGCTGCGCACGATCGCGCCGACGTTGCCGGGATCGCCCACCCCATGCAGGTAGAGGCATGGCGCGCCGCCCGCCTCGACCCAGCGCTGCGGCCAGACGGCAATCGCCCTCGTGCCCGAGCCGAGGCTGGAGACGCTGGCGAGCAGCTCGGGCTCGACCTCCTCGCCGCCGAGTCCGCTGCCGGCGGCGCTGAGCAGGAACCGGGGCTGCGCCCCGGCCGCCAGGCCGGCCTCGACGAGGTCCTCGCCCTCGCTGACGAAGGCCTTCTCGCGCTCGCGGTGCTTGCGCTCGCGCAGCTTGCGCACCAGCTTCAACTTCTCGTTTTGGGGGCTTTCGATCATCGGCTTGTCTGTTCTGGTTGGTGGTTTCTTCTCCTGGAACGAAAAAACGGGCCGTGTAGACGGCCCGCCCGGGAAAGTGGAGTGATGGCTGCGGCTAGGCAGCCGCAGCCTCCCGGGCTAGCTCCACGAATCGGCGGAAGGCCTCGCGATCGTTGACCGCGATGTCGGCCAGCATCTTGCGGTTCACCTCGACCCCGGCCTCGCCGAGGCCGTGGATCAGCTCGGAGTAGCTCATGCCCTCGAGCCGCGCGGCGGCGTTGATGCGGGTGATCCAGAGCCGGCGGAACTCGCGCTTGCGGTTGCGCCGGTCGCGGTACGCGTACATCCCCGAGCGCTGCACCTGCTCTTTGGCGAAGCGGTAGGAGGAATGCTTGCGGCCGAAATAGCCCTTCGCTTCCTTGAGCACCTTGCGGCGCTTCTTGCGCGCGTGAACGGAGCGCTTGACGCGGCTCACTTCGAGCCTCCGAGCAGGTGCCGCACCGTCTTGACATCGGACGGGGCGATCTCCACCGGCCGCGCCATGCGCCGCTTGCGCTTCGGCGACTTCTTCTCGAGGATGTGGCTCGAGTAAGCGCGCCGGCCACGCAGCTTGCCTGTCGCAGTCTTGCGGAAGCGCTTCTTGGCGCCTGAGTGGGTCTTCATCTTGGGCACGGGATCGCTATTGAAGCAGACCCGCGCGGGCGAGTACCGCTGCTCCTGCAGGTGACAGGCGGGGCGCAGGGTACTGTGCCGCCGGATGCGCATCGTCTACGTGGTCGGAACCAGGCCCAACTTCGTCAAGACGGCGCCGGTGATCGCCGCCCTGCGGGCGCGTCTCCCCGAGGGCCGCCACGCGATCGTCCACACCGGCCAGCACTACGACCGCCTGATGTCGGAGGTATTTCTCGAGGAGCTCGGCGTGCCGGCCCCCGACCACATGCTCGAGGTCGGCTCGGGCAGCCACGCGCAGCAGACAGCACGGGTAATCGAGCGGCTCGAGCCGGTGCTGATCGAGGAGCGACCCGACCTGGTGATCGTCCCCGGCGACGTCAACTCGACCCTGGCGGCGGCGCTGACCACGGCCAAGCTGCAGATCCCCCTCGCCCACATCGAGTCGGGCCTGCGCAGCTTCGACCGCACGATGCCCGAGGAGCTAAACCGGATCGTCACCGACCAGCTCGCCGACCATCTTTTCCTGCACAGCGCCGAAGCGGCCGAGAACCTGCGAGCCGAGGGCATCGCCGAGGAGCGCCTGCACTTCGTCGGCAACACGATGATCGACACCCTCGTCGCTCTGGAGAACCGCTTTCGCGCAGCGGGAGCCGCTTCTCGCCTGGATCTGGAGCCCGGCTCCTACGTGCTCGTCACCCTGCACCGCCCGGCCCTCGTCGACGGGCCGCTGCTGCGGCAGACGATCGAGCAGCTGGCAGCACTCGCCCGCGAGATGCCCGTCGTCTTCCCCGTCCACCCCCGTACCCGCGCGAAGATGGAGGCGATCGATTCCGAGCACCCCGGCCTGCTGCTCACCGAGCCGCTCGGCTACCTCGACTTCCTCTCGCTGCTGGCCGACGCTGGCGCCGTGCTGACCGACTCCGGCGGCATCCAGGAGGAGACGACCTACCTGGGCATCCCCTGCTTCACCCTGCGCGACAACACCGAGCGCCCAGTGACGATCGAGTCGGGGACCAACACCCTGCTGGGTCTTGACCCGGCCGCGATCGCCACGATCCCCGCAGCCCTCACACAGCAGCCGGCGGCGGCCCCGCCACCGCCACCCCTTTGGGACGGTCACGCAGCAGAGCGAATCGCCGAGATCGTTACCGGGCAGGGCCAGTCTCAGTAGGCCGGAGCGTCTTGTACTTTTCCGCCTGAAACCACCGTCCGAGAGCCGCCCTACTCACATGCGGAAAAGTTAAGCGGAGGCCTGCTGGGACTGGCCCTACGCAGCGGCCGCGTCGTCGCCAGGCGTCTCGCCCTCACCGGACGACTCATCCGCCTCAGCTGGCTTCGCCTCGTTCTCAGCCGGCTTCTCAACAGCTGCCTCTTTGCCCGGCGCCAGCAGCATGCTCATGTTGCGCCCTTCCTGCAGCGGCTGGGACTCGATCACGGCGAGCCCGTCGAGGTCCTCGAAGAGGCGCTGCAGCAGCGCTCGGCCGCGCTCCGGGTGAGCCTGCTCGCGGCCACGAAACATGATCGTGATCTTCACCTTGTCCTGGTGGCGCAGGAAGCGCTCGACGTGGCCCTTCTTGGTCTCGTAGTCGTGGTCGGCGATCTTCGGCCGCAGCTTGATCTCGCGGATGTTGACCTGCTGCTGGTGCTTGCGCGCCGCCTTCTGCTTCTGCTCCTGCTCGTAGCGGTACTTGGAGTAGTCGAGCAGCCGGGTGACTGGCGGTTTCGAGTTGGGTGCCACCTCAACCAGATCGAGATCGGCATCCTGGGCTCGCTTCAGCGCCTCGGTTATCTCAACGACACCGAGCTGCTCGCCGTCGGCGCCGATCAGCCGGACTTTCGGCACCCGGATCCGCTCGTTGATCCGGGTCGTGTCGCGCTCTGGCGGGCGCCGATCGAACCTGCGCGGGACCGGCACTAGATAAGAGAGAGGTGGAGCTTCAAGTGGACGAGAGGGACGGCAGGCACGGGACGCTCAGCGGCGCGGAGGGTTTTGCGTGCCTGCGATCAAGTGCTCGGAGTATAGACAGAGGTTGCCGCCCGGCGGGCGGGGACTCAGCCCAACCCGCTCTCGGAGCCCACCTGGGCGGCGAACTCGGCTACCGGCATCGCCCCCAGCTCGCCCTGCTCGTGCGAGCGCACGGCGACCGCTCCGGCCTCCTGCTCGCGGTCGCCGACGACCAGCATGTAGGGGTAGCGGCCCAGCTCCGCGTCGCGGATCTTCTTGCCGACCGACTCCGAGCGGGCATCGATAGTGACCCGCACCCCGGCCTCGCGCAGCTCGGCGGCAACACCCTCGGCGTACTCGTTATGGGGATCGGAGACCGGCAGGACGACCGCCTGCACCGGCGCCAGCCAGACCGGGAAGCGACCGGCGTAGTGCTCGATCAGGATGCCGGCGAAGCGCTCCATCGAGCCGAGCAGGGCGCGGTGGATCATCACCGGCCGCTGCTGCACGTCGTCGGCGTCGGTGTAGGAGAGGTCGAAGCGCTCGGGCATGAAGAAGTCGACCTGACAGGTGCCGCACTGCCAGGAGCGGCCCAGCGCATCGGTGACGTGGAAGTCGATCTTCGGCCCGTAGAAGGCGCCGTCGCCGGGGTTGAGCTGGTACTCGCGGCCCTGGCGCTCGAGCGCCCCGCGCAGCGCCTCCTCGGCCTGCGTCCACTGCTCGTCCGTTCCGATCGACTTCTCGGGTCGGGTCGAGAGCTCGACCCGCACGTCCTCGAAGCCGAAACGCGCGTAGAGCTCGTCGATCGCCTCGCAGACGCCGCCGACCTCCTCGACGATCTGCTCGGGCGTGCAGTAGATGTGGGCGTCGTCCTGAGTGAAGGCGCGCACCCGCAGCAGCCCGTGCAGCACCCCCTCGCGCTCGGCGCGGGAGACCTGGCCGAACTCGGCGATGCGCAAGGGCAGCTCGCGGTAGGAGTGGCGCTCGGCGCCGAAGACGAGGCAGGCACCGGGGCAGTTCATCGGCCTCAGCGCGTACTCGCGCTCGCCCGACTCGGTGAAGTACATGTTCTCGCGGTAGTTGTCCCAGTGGCCCGAGCGGTGCCAGAGCTCGACGTCCATCACCTCGGGCGTCTTGATCTCCTCATAGCCGCGCTTGCGCAGCTGAGCTTGGACCTGCTCCTCGATGAGGCGCAGCAGGGTCGTGCCGTTGGCCAGCCAGAAAGGCATGCCCGGGGCCTCCTCGCGCAGCATGAAGATGCCGAGTTGCGGGCCGAGGCGGCGGTGGTCGCGGGCCTTGGCCTGCTCGATCCGCTCCAGGTGCGCCTCGAGGTCCTTCTTCGAGAAGAAGGCGGTGCCGTAGATGCGGGTCAGCCTCTGGCGCGACTCGTCACCGCGCCAGTAGGCGCCGGCCAGCGAGTTGAGCTTGACCGCCTTGATGCGACCGGTCGAGGGGCCGTGGGGGCCGCGGCAGAGGTCCTCGAAGGGCCCATTGCGGTAGAGCGAGACGGTCTCCACCCCTTCGCTCTCGACCAGGTCGCGGATCAGCTCGACCTTGTAGTCCTCGCCCTGGCCTTCGAAGATCTCGATCGCCTCGGCGACCGGCACGTCGCGGCGCTCGAAGGGCTCGTCGGCCTCGATATGGGTGCGCATCGCCGCCTCGATCCGCTCCAGGTCGGCATCGGTCACCTTGACCTCGGCGGGGAACTCGAAGTCGTAGTAGAAGCCGTCCTCGATCGCCGGGCCGATCGTCACCTTGACGCCGGGATAGAGCTCCTGCACCGCCTCGGCCATCACGTGGGCGGCATCGTGGCGAATCAGCGCCAGCGCCTCCGGGTCGCGGTCGGTGAGGATCGCGATCTCGGCGCCGTCGGGAAGCACGGTGGAGAGGTCGCGCAACTCACCGTCGACGCGGATCGCCAGCGCCGCCTTGGCGAGGCCGGGTCCGATCGCCGCCGCGGCCTCGGCCCCGGAGGCGCCCTCGGCGAGCTCCAGTGGGGTCCCGTCGGGAAGCTTGACGGTGATCTTTTGGGTGGCCGCCTCGATGCGGCCATGCTACCCACGGTAAGAGAGGCGCCACCGCCTGACGCGTTCGCTGTTTGTCTGGCTAGTCCTGACAAAAAGCGAACGCACTCACCGGGGTGGGCCCTGGCGGGCCTGGCGGACCGCGACCAGTGGACAGGAGCTGCGACCGCGCGACGATGCCCGTCGTTCCCAAAGGACGTACGGGTCTGCAATGCGGCGCAACTTCAACCCCGGGAAGGGTGGCTGGCCCGGTGAGGACTCAGCGACAACGAAGCGGACGCCGGCGGGCAGACTCGATCCGGCTTCGTCGCTCAACTCGATGCAGACGCGACCGCCGCGCAGCTCCCAGGCGACGTACGGCGTGCCGTGTTCGTCTTCGAGCAACTGGCGCGAGGCGAGAACCAGGGTTGGGCCTTCGCCCACCTCGGCGCGCAGGCCGGTCAGGACTGGCGTGTAAGACGTGGGACCGACCGGTGCGTTGGCAAGTGCCAGCAACGAGGAGCCGCCGGCCACCAGCAGGTAGAGCCATGCCACCGGGCGGCGCAGCAGCGGTAGGACGATGACGAGCGCCGCGATTGGCGCGCCGATCGCAATCGCCTTGGCCCCGGTGTAGGGCGTGCCGCCCAGACGGGCCGCGGCGTAGACCAGGACAGCCGTTGCAAGGCCGGCGAGCAGCGCCGTCTCGCGCCGCCGCCAGCAGAGCACGGCGCCGTAGAGGAGCAGGATCGAGGCGAAGGCGGCGCCCAGGTGGTAGCCGAGCGCCGGCACGGCGCCGTCGCCTGGCGAGAGCCTGAAGTCGCCGGAGGGCCAGATTCCCAGCGCCTCGAAGGGCGAGATCTGGCCGAAGAGGTTGCCGAGGCCGGGGCCGTTGGGGTCGAAGGTCTCAAAGCGTTGGAAGTCGATCATTCGGTTGATCTCGGGGGCGATCAGGATCAGGAAGACGAGGGACGCCAATAGGACAGACCGCACGACCGCGGGGCCTGCCGTGGGGGTGGGGGTGTCCGGCTTCGCGCTGGGTTTCTCGCCAGGGGCGGCGTCTTCTCCGCGGTCGTGACCGGGGCGAGAAACAGGACGCCGCGCTGCGCCGGACACCCCCACCCCCACGGCACCCGCAGAAGAGACGAACCTGCCGCGGGCGTACTCGGCGATTGCCCAGATGGTCGCGGCGCCGATCGGCCAGATGAGGCCGGGGAAGCTGTAGGTGTAGACGCTGCCGGCGGCCAGGATTGCTGCTGGGACGAAGCGGAGAGGAAGCTGGCGCCATTCGGGGTTTCGGGACGTCTCGCGGAGGGCGAGGACGAAGGCTAGGAAGAAGAGGGCCTGCATCGTCTCCTTGAAGGAGCCCTGAGCGAAGTAGGAGGCGACCATGTAAGTGAGGCCGACGACTAGGGCCGCCGGGATACGGATGAGCGGTGGCTCGTCACGGACAGCGGTCAGCACGGTGAGCGAGGCGATCGCTGCGACCGCGACGGTCAGCCCCGTGAAGCCCTGGACCAGGCCGATGCCGAGGCCCTCGTTGAGGGCGACGACCACTGCATGCGGGCCGAGCGGGTAGCCCTGGCTGAGGAGCTGGGAGCCGTGGTCGCCGGCGAGACTGTCCGCAGCGAGCAGGTGCTGGGACATGTCCGGGTTGAAGCCGGTGCCGAGGATGCCGAAATGGCCCTCGGCAACGAAGGGCAGCGCGGTGGCGAGAAGCGCCAGCACGGCCACCGGCCAGCCCGCGCGCAGCGCCTCCTCGCCACCCTCCAGGCGACCGCGCAGGGAGGCGATCGCGGCGGCCCCGAGCAGCACCACAAGGAGTGCGGAGGCAAGGCCGCCGCCCGGCAGCCTCACCGTTCCCCAGCAGACCGCGCAGACCAGCGCCAATCCCACGGCCGGCGACAGCCAGGACCAGCGCCGCACCCCGCAGAGGCCGATCGCCGCCTGGCCGATCGTCAACGAGGCGCCGCAGACGGCGATCACGGCTGCATAGGTCCCGACCACGAGGCCCGCGAGCCTAGACTGCGGGTATGGCGTATGTCCCGCCCACCCGGCACCTGCTGCGTGCAAAGGACCTCGCCGATGCGCGTTACGCGGAAGCGCTGACGGTCGACGATCTAGCGGCGGCGGCGGGACTCTCGAAGGCACATTTCAGTCGTGAGTTCCGCCGGGCGTTCGGCGAGTCGCCGCACGCGTACCTGCTGACCAGGCGATTGGAGCGAGCCGCGACGATGCTGCGCACGACCGACCGCTCAGTCGCCGACATCTGTCTCTCCGTCGGGCTGCAGAGCATCGGCTCCTTCACGACCAGCTTCAGCCGGACCTTCGGAGTCTCGCCAACTGCGTATCGGGCCGAGCACCCGCCCGCCTCGCAGTGGGCGCTGGTCCCCGGCTGCATCGTGCGCGCCCACGCCAGGCCGCAACACCGCACGTTTCGAGAAGACAACGCGCAGATTGCGACCTAGCATCGCCGTCGACCTTTCCGTTCGAGCCGAAGGAGAAAAGACGATGTTCAGAATCGCCAACGCACAGCTCTGGGTCCACGACCAGGAGGAGGCGCTCGCCTTCTACACCGAGAAGGTCGGCATGGAGGTTCACGCTGACGTGACGCTGCCAGAGACGGGCGACTTCCGCTGGCTCACGGTGGGACCACCTGGACAGGAGGACGTCTCGATCGTGCTGATGGCGATCCCCGGCCCGCCGCTGATGGACGACGAGACGACCGAGCAGGTGCGAACGCTGATGGGCAAGGGCTTCGCCGGCACCGTCTTCCTCACCACCGACGACTGCCGGGCCTCCTTCGAAGAGCTGAAGAGCCGTGGCGTCGAGTTCACCGAAGAGCCCGAAGAGCGGCCCTACGGGATCGACTCGGGCTTCCGCGACCCATCGGGCAACAGCATTCGGCTCACCGAGGTCCGCCTGCCGGCTGGCGTCTGAGCTGGACGCTGCCACGTTGCTGGGTCTTACGCCTAGACGCCGACTTCGACTGCGAGCCGGCCTTCGTCAGCCGCCCGCTTGACGCTTTCGAAATCGCGTTCGTTCTGATCGGCGTAGGACTCAGCGAAATCGGCGATCGCCTCGTCGAACCTTCCGCCCCCACCCAGGTACGCCCCGATGGCGATCCGGTCACCTGAACGGGCGTGGGCGCGGGCCAGCGCCTCGCCGCACAGCGAGCCATAGGCGCCGAGCTCGCGCGCAGACATCGCGTCGAGGTTCGCCGACCCCTTGCCGTCCCAGAGCTGCCGGACGTAGAAGCTGCGTGGCGAGGCGTCCGCTCCCGTCGCGGTCACCCAGCCGAGGAAGATGTCGCTGGCGGCCTGCATCAACCGCTGACCTTCGACCACGCGGCGTCCATGCTGCTCGAAGCGGCTCTCCCCCGCATACGGCTCCAGAACCGAGGCTTGGGCTTCCTTCGCCTGCAGGAAGAGTGGGTCGTCGGAGTCCCGTCCGACGAGCAGGACGATCCAGGCGCGGGTGCCGACGCTGCCGACGCCGACCACCTTGCGCGCGGCGTGGACATAACGGTAGGCGCCGGCAATATGCCGGTGGGCGCCGCTCAGCGAATCCCGGTACTCGGCCAGCACGGACTCGAGCTGGCCTTCAGCCGCCGACCCCTCGGCAAGCTCCTCCAGCGGAACGATCAGCGGCGGGTCGCTGACTATCCGCAGCCCGTCCTCGCCCGGCTGGGTCAACTTGCGCAACGCCCGCAGGCTGTCCTTCGACTTTGCCTTGGCGAGGCCGCGCTCGATTCGCTGCAGGTGCTTGGCATCGAGGTGCCCGCCGAGCTCGACCAGCCTCGACTCGACGTCGATCCGCGCGTACCAGACGTCGATGTCCCGCATCGCCGCGAAGCGCCGTATCGCGCCTCGGTAGGAGGAGACGCTTGCCAGGGCGGCGGCGCGGCGCTCACGACGGCGCAGCCCGCGATCGCGACCGGCAATGACGA
>DATNHC010000002.1:0-41659 GCA_035605155.1 Solirubrobacterales bacterium | reverse complement strand
CCGAGACCGCCGGGGGGGTGACGATCGGCGTGCTGGCCAAACTGGCCGAGCGCGGCGACATCGGCGCCGGCGAGCGGGTCGTCGTCTACATCACCGGCGAGGGGTTGAAGACGCTCGACGCGACGCGCGATAGGTTCCAGATGCACGAGATCGACCCCGTCCTCGAGAGCTTCGAGGCCGAGTTCCGCCAGGAGGTAGCCGTCTGATGTCAGTCACCGTGAAGATTCCGACCCAGCTGCGTGCGGCGACCGGGGGAGAGGCCGAGCTCGAGGTCTCAGGCTCGACCGTCGGCGAGGTGCTCGACGCGGTCTTCGAGGCGCACGGGGGTTTGCGCGAGCGGATCACCCAGGACGGCGATCTGCGGCGGTTCGTCAACGTCTACGTCAGCGGTGAGGACATCCGCTTCCAAGAGGGCCTGCAGACGCAGATCGACGACGGCGCCGAGGTGACGATCCTCCCCGCCGTCGCCGGTGGCTGACTGCCGAGCGACGGGTTGATGACCCTATAGGGGTCAAAAGCATCACTCGATGAAGCCTCCAGTGGCGATTCTCTGTGGTGGGCGTGGGACCAGGCTGCGGGAGCGGACCGAGTCGGTGCCCAAGGCGCTGGTCGAGATTGGTGGGCGGCCGATCCTCTGGCACGTGATCGGCATCTATGCGGCGCAGGGCTTCGAGCGCTTCCTCCTGGCCACAGGTTATTTGGGGGAGATGGTCGAGGAGTTCGTCACCGAGGAGGACTGGCCAGGAGGCATCGAGGTCGAGTGTTTCGACACCGGCCCGGAGACGCCGACCGGCGGTCGCATCGCCCGGCTTGGCGAGCGGTTGGAAGCGGAGACCTTCTGCGCCACCTATGCCGACGGCGTCGCCGACGTCGATCTCGATGCCCTGCTCGAGTCCCACCGCGCCCGTGAGGTCCTTGCCACGGTGACCGTCGTGCAGCCGCATCTGCAATGGGGCGTGGCCGAGCTGGGGGCGGACGATCGCGTCGAGGGCTTCGTCGAGAAGCCACGCAGCGAGCACTGGATCAACGGCGGCTTCTTCTGCTTCGAGCCGGGCGCCCTTCGCTACCTGGAGGAGACCAGCGTGCTCGAGCGCGAGCCGCTGCAGCGCCTGGCCGCCGACGGTGAGCTCAACGCACACCGTCACGAGGGCTTCTGGGACTGCATGGACACCTACAAGGACGCGGTCGAGCTCAACGACCTCTGGTCCTCAGGCAACGCGCCCTGGCCCATCTGGATCGCGAGCGGAGCAGCGGCCCGATGAGCTTCCGGTGCGCCTTTTGTGGTCTATGCCCATATAAAGCGCACCGGAAAGGGGTCGGACGATGAGTGGCCGTGTCTTGGCGACTGGGGCGCACGGGTTCGTCGCTTCGCACCTGGTGCGGGAGCTGCTCGCCCGCGGCAACGAGGTGCGGGTGCTCGACCGGCCTGAGCCGCGCCTCGCCGACGTGGGGGGACCACGGCGTTCCAGTCTTGACCTGCTCGGTTTGCGGGGTGAGGTCGAGCTGGCAGAGGGAGACTTGCGGGACGCTGAGGCCGTATCGGCTGCAGTCACGGGCTGCGACTCGGTCTTCCACCTGGCCGCGCAGACGATCGTCGGCGTCGCCCGTGAGGCCCCGCGCGAGACCTTGGAGATCAACGTGCGCGGGGCCTGGAACGTCTTCGAAGCGTGCCGCGAGCACGGGGTCGCGCGGGTCGTCTTCGCCTCTTCGGACAAGGCCTACGGGTCGAGCCCGGAGCTGCCCTACCGCGAGGACTTCCCGCTGCGCGCGGCCAATCCCTACGACGCCAGCAAGGCGGCAGCCGACATCATCGCCCGCAGCTATGCCCACGCCTATCGGGTGCCACTCGCCGTCACCCGCTTCGCCAACGTCTACGGTGGCGGCGACCTCAACTTCTCCCGCCTGATCCCGGAGACCGTCATCGCCGTGCTCGACGGCCGCCCTCCGCAGATCCGCTCCGATGGCAGCCCCGAGCGCGACTTCCTTCACGTCGACGACGCCGTTTCCGCCTACCTGGCGATCGCCGCCACGCTGGATGGTGACGGCGCCCGGGGAGAGGCCTTCAACGCCGGCGGCGAGCGGCCCCACGCGGTTCGCGAGGTGGTCGACCTGATCGCGGCGGGCACGGGGGTCGAGCCCGAGTATCTCGGCGACGGAACCCCCGATGGTGAGATCGACCGCCAGTACGTCGACTCGACCAAGCTGCGCGAGCTGACCGGCTGGCGCCCGCAGGTCGAGCTGGCCGACGGCCTGGCCCGCACGCTCGAGTGGTACCGGAGCAACCCGCAGGCCAGGCCTGAAAGGCTGGCAGTCTGAGATGTGCGGGCGCTTCACGGTCACGGCCAAGGACACGAAGAAGATCGCCGACCACTTCCAGGTCGAGCTGGAGAAGGCGTTGGAGCGCAACGCGGGCGGCAACGCCCCGCCGCCGACCGCCGAGCGGGCGAAGAAGCTCGAAGGCGCCCTCGGTCGCTACAACGTGGCGCCGACCCAGGAGGTGCTGACGGTGCGTTCCTCGCCCGACCCGGAGGAGGCCGCCGCGGGGGAGCGCGAGGCGCGGCTGATGCGCTGGGGCCTCGTGCCACGCTGGGCGAAGGACCTCAAGGTCGGCTACCGGATGATCAACGCCAAGGCCGAGAACCTGACTTCGAGCCGTGCCTACGCGCCGCTAATCGGCAAGTTCCGCCACCGCTGCCTGATCGTCGCCGACGGCTTCTACGAGTGGATGGTGGCCGAGGATCCCAAGCAGCCTCGCCAGCCCTGGCGCTTCACGGTCGACGGCGGCGAGACCTTCGCCTTCGCCGGCATCTGCACCCGCAAGGAGTGGGAGGACCCCGACGATCGCGGCTACGACGACGGCTGGCTCTACAGCTGCACGATCGTCACCACGACCCCCAACGAGCTGGTGGCCAAGGTTCACGACCGGATGCCGACGATCCTGCCCAGCGCCGAGGCCGAGGCGGCATGGCTGCGCCCCGACCTCGAGCTCGAGGACGCGGTGGCGATGTGCGCACCGCTACCGGCCTCGCGCATGGACAGCGCCCCCGCCAACCCGAAGCTGAACAAGGTAGGCAAAGGCAGCGAGGAAGGGCCCGAGCTGCTCGTTGCGCCCTGAGCCGATTCCGGCAGGGGTTCCGCTTAACTTTGTCGAGGATCGTTGGATGGCTGGCGCCGCGGGCGAGCGCCCGCGAAAAAGTACAAGACGCTCCACCCCTGCCGGAATCGGCTCTTAGCGGGACAGCGAGCCTGCGGTGCGGATGGTGGAGGTGCCGGCGGCGGTCTCGATCGTGCAGGCGATCTTGGCGGCTGGTGAGGTGGTGGTGCGCCAGATCGAGGCGAAGGGCAGCGTCAGGTCCTCCTTTGGGCGGCCCCTGGGCAGGCCCCACTGCCAGACCTGCTGGCCGATGCGGAAGGGGGCCCACTCGACGACGATGCCGGACACGGCCGTGTAGCGCTTGCCGAGGACATCGCCAAGTTCCACGGAGGCCAGATCAGTGCTGTGCGAGCTGAACTCGACCAATGGGCTTTCGGGGGCCTCCTGCTCGGCGAGCTCCTCGCTTGAGCGTGGGTAGGAGGCGCGGCTGCTGTGCGTCTTGGCGACGATCGTCCGTTTCGGCACCCGGATCGAGCAGCGCACGCGGCCCGACCCGACCGCCGACCCGGCATCGATCTTCAGCAGGGCGGAGGTCTGGTAGAGCGTGTAGTCGCTGACGTTCGGTTCGGTCGCCCGGATCAGTCCGTCACTGAGCTGCATCTGCCCGCCACTTGGGATCGCCGCCGCTTGAGAGTCGGGCATCTTGCTTTCTTCGACCCATTCGAGCGTCGCCGCCCCGATCGGCTTGTCGGTGCTCAACAGCGCTGCCGCAACGGTGGCGAGTAGCCCGACCGCGATCACGACCAATGCTCCCCGCGGCGGGCGGGTCTTGCTCTCGTCGGCCATCGGCCGCGACAGTATTGGAAGTCGCAGCGGATTCGCCGGCTTGCAGGCACAGGCCAACGGGTAGGTACGGTTCGATCGTGGCCCAACGTGCAACGGCTAATCCGGCCGAGGTGAGCTTCAGGACGGCAGAGCTGCACGGCCGCGAGGTCGGCTACCTGGGCGGCGGCACTGGGCCGGTCCTGCTGTTGGTCCACGGCATGGCCGGCAGCTCGGAGAACTGGCGGTGCGTGATCGAGCCGCTCGCCCAGCGCCACACGGCGATCGCGCCGGACCTTCCGGGGCACGGTCTTTCGCCCGGCGGGCCGGGCGACTACTCGCTCGGCAGCCTCGCCGCCGGGCTGCGTGACCTGCTGCTGGTGCTGGGGCATGACAGGGCGACGCTTGTCGGTCACTCGCTGGGCGGCGGAATCGCGATGCAGTTCGCCTACCAGTTCCCCGAGATGGTCGAGCGCCTTGTGCTCGTCTCCAGCGGCGGCCTGGGCCCGGAGGTAAGCCCGATCCTGCGCGCCGCGGCGCTCCCCGGCGCCGATCTCTTCATCGGGGCGACAGCAAGCGCCGGTCAGCGCATCGGGGGTGCGATCGGACGCGGGCTCTCGGCGATCGGCATGAAGCCAGGGGCCGACGTCGCCGAGGTCGCCCGGGGCTATGCCTCGCTGGCCGAGCCGCGGCGGCGCAAGGCCTTCCTTGCGACGCTGCGCTCGGTGGTCGATACCGAGGGCCAGCGCATCGCGGCGGCCGACCGGCTCTACCTCGCCGAGGAGGTGCCCCTGCTGATTGCCTGGGGCGCGCGCGACCCGATCATTCCCGCCCGCCACGGGGAAGACGCGCACCGCGCGCTGCCCGGCAGCCGCCTCGAGATCTTTGACGATGCCGGCCACATGCCGCAGATCGAGCAGCCCGGCCACTTCATCGCCGTGCTCGAGAGCTTCCTGGCCGAGACCGAGCCGGCCAACTTCGACCGCGACGAGTGGCGTGCCCGATTCAAAGTCGGTTGACGCGAGGCCCTCGTCGAAGGGACGGAACGCCCCCGCCGACAAGCGAATCCGGTCGCTCAGGTCAAGGCTGACGCGCTATCGCTGACATCCTGATGGTCCGACCCCCAGGCGTATCGAGCCTTCAGTGTCCGTCGAGGCGCGTGAGCCGACGTCCGCGGACGGTACGTCTGAGCCAAACGTTCCGGATGCCAGAGACGACGACAACGTCGTCGCCCCGACCGTCGACGTTGAAGTTCAGCGTGAGCGTGGGATTAGCGAAGGCGTTGCACGCGCCGGGCTGGCTGTATGCCACGCCGGATTCAGACCGTGGTCAAAAAACGCCGCCTTCCCGTCTTGGTCTGATGGCGGCCTACCTTGTGTCGGTTCACGCACTTCGTTCTTCCGTTCCTCACAACCTTCCGCTTTCCTTTGGGGCAAGGGCGCGACTTAGTCGTGGGCCCGGTGCCCGTCGGCGCCGCAGGGGATGATTTGGTCGGAGAAGGCGACAGAGGGGAGGGATTGGGAGAGGCCGATTCCGAGTGGGCTGCGATTTCTCGCTCGACCCAACTCTGCTCAGCATCAACCCGCGTCTCCACCTGGGGATCAGTGGTAGAGCACCCTTCCGGCGCCCCTTGAAGGATGCCGATCTGCATCAGTTGCTGGTGGTACACGAAGAGCAAAGGTCCTCCATCATCCCCGGCACAGGAGGTGGTTTTGTAGTCAGACGGCAAATCCTGGCGGGGTACACCACTCGTGCAGAGCTCGCCGGCAGCATGGAAAATCGCCCCGATTTGAGCTTGGCAGTAAGCCCCACGTTGCGTGACCGTTTCAGCGACCTGAAGTTCCTGCGGAGGCCCGTTCTCGCCCGGTTCCGTCAACCCCCACCCGACGGCGTAAGCGAGAGTCCCAGGTGGCCAAATGTGGAAACTAAGATTTTCCGGAGTAGGCGCAAGGGTGACCGGCGGCGCAGAGACCGGCCCAGTCAACTTGATCAAACCGGCGTCGTGCCAAGCGGCCGACGGGTTCGACGGTTCGAATTCGGGATCGACGATTAGCCCTTCGGCTGCGGACACGAGACCTGGGTCGGCGAGGTCTCCGCTACCCGTCATCACTTCGATGCTCGCGGGCTGCAAGAGGGCGGCCTTCGATTCGGTGAGCAGACAATGCGCCGCCGTCAAGACCATCCTTGGTGCGACCACAGTCCCAGTGCAGAGTCGGGCGCGAGCACCTTCAGCGATGGTGATCCGGGCCACGAAAGGGACTTGAGAGATCGAGGCCGGGACCCCTTCCACCACCGACGTCTTGGCAGCGCTCGCCGGCGCCGGCCAGAGCAGGAGACCAGTCGCCAGCCCTACCAGCACAGAAATCCCTAGGGAAGCTGTGATTGAGGGCAGCGCTTTCCTCCCAATTTGCTGTCGTGCCCCCCGCCAAGGCATCATTCGGGCATTCTAGACACGGAGAGGCCAGTTCCGTACCGATTGCGTCCCACATTGGGTGCTCGGCGATTCGACCCACTGCAATGACCTTCCTGCGTCAGCGCGCCCGGCAGGATTCGAACCTGCGACTTCCACCTCCGGAGGGTGGCGCTCTATCCAGCTGAGCTACGGGCGCTCAGTGGCCCAGTCTAGCCTCGGACAACCGAGCAGCCGCGTCGCGTAGGCTCGCAGGCTCGCATGGATCTCTCGGCGATCTTCCTGGGCACCGGTGGATCGGTGCCCTCGGCGCGGCGCTCGACGGCGAGCGTGATGCTGGCCCGCGGCGGCCGGCGACTGCTGTTCGATTGCGGCGAAGGCACGCAGCGGCAGCTGCAGCGCTCGCTCGGGTTGGCGCAGGTCGACGAGATCTACCTGACGCACTTCCACGCGGACCACATCCTCGGCTTGCCGGGATTGCTGAAGACATATGACCTGACCGCCCGCGAGGATCCCCTGACGATCTACGGGCCGCGTGGTCTGCGCGACCTCTTCAAGATGCTCGGTCGCCTCATCGGCCGCACCGACTACAGCATCGACCTGATCGAAATCGACCCCGGCGAAGCGGTGCGCCACGACGGCGCCGAGGTGCGGGCCTACGCGGTCGAGCACAGCGTGCGGGCCAATGGCTATGTCCTGGCCGAGGAGGATCGGCCGGGGAAGTTCGATCCCCAGGTCGCCAAGGGCCTCGGCGTCAGCGAAGGCCCCGCCTTCGCTGCCCTGCAGAACGGGGAGGAGGTCCAGGGGGCTGCTGGGCCAGTGCGTCCCGAGCAGGTGATGGGAGAGCCACGCCCCGGCCGCACCATCGCGATCACCGGCGATACCGCACCGTGTCACTCGACCGTCTCGGCCGCAGCCGACGCCGACCTGCTCATTCACGACGCAAGCTTCGCCGAGGAGGAGGCCCAGCGCGCCGCCGACACCGGCCACTCGACCGTCGGCCAAGCCGCCTCGGTCGCTCGTGAGGCTCACGTCAAGATGCTCGCTTTGGTCCACATCTCCTCTCGCTATCACGTGGGCACGATTCTCGAGGAGGCTCAGGAGGTCTTCGAGCCCAGCTACGCCCCGCGCGACTTCGACGTGATCGAGATTCCCTTCCCCGAGCGCGGTGAGCCCAGGCTGGTGGCCAATGGGGCGCGCGACCGAGAGGAGGTCGGCGAGGAGGTCGATGGCTGACGGATCCTTTCCAGCATCTTCGCCGTCTTTGCGAGCTCGGCGGCCAAGCGTGTCCGCCTGACTCCCTAGCATCGGTTCTCGCATGGAGGCCGCGCACGCAGCAGCAACCGAGCTCGACGAGCAGACCTTTCGCAAGATCGAGTCGACCATGCTCTACCTGGAGGAGGCTCGCTCCCGCGCGGAGCGAGCGGCCAAGGAGATGCATGGCTTGGGCGCCGAGCCGCATCTGGTCGAGGCCACAGAGCGGCTTCGCGACGATCTTGCCGAAATGGCGCGCCACTACAGGCATCGCACCTACTTCGCTGCCCCCAAGGCCCAGACGAGCTTCTAGCCGGTAGATGGCGCTCTCCGACGAGGAGATTCGCCGCAATTTGACGCGCTTCGCCGCGGATTGGGGCGGATACAAGGGAACCGAGCGGGCAGAGGCCCAGACTTTCTGCAACGAGCTGCTGGCTTGCTACGGGACCGCGCGCAAGGATGTGGCGAGGTTCGAGGAGCGCACCGGCGCCGGCGGTTTCATCGACATGGTCTGGCCCGAGGTCTGCCTGATCGAGATGAAGCGCCCCCGCGAGGCCGACAGGCTGACCACCCACCGTGAGCAGGCGCTGGGCTACTGGCAGGAGGTCAGCAAGCACGCCGGTGAGAGCGGCCAGAAGGCTCCGGAGTGGATCGTCCTCTGTGCCTTCGAGCGCTTCGAGGTCCTCGACCCGGACGCAGGCTGGGATCGCCCGGTCGACGAGATCCGCCTGGCCGAGCTTCCCGAACGCCTCAATTCGCTCAAGTTCCTGGCGCAAGCAGACCCCTATTTCAGGGCGTCGCAGGCCGACCTGAGCCGTGATGCGGTTGGCGCTCTGACCGACCTGTATGCAGCCCTGCGCGATCGCCGTGCGAGCGATCTCGACACCCTGCGCATCTTCATCCTCCAGGTCGTCTGGGCGATGTTCGCCGAAGACCTCGGCCTGCTTCCCAACAACGTTCTCAGCCGGGTGTTGGACGGGCTGATCAAGGATCCGAGCCGCTCGAGCGCCGACGACCTCGGCCAGCTCTTTCGCTACCTGGCGGAGCCAATCCCACGGCCGGCCGCAGGCAGCCTTTACGAGGGGACGCCCTTCGCCAATGGGGGCCTCTTCGAACAGCCCGCCCAGGTTCACCTCGACCTGGAAGAGCTGAAGACCCTCCGTAAGACGTGCAATTTGGACTGGCACCAGGTCGAGCCGGCGATCTTCGGGGCAATCCTCCAAGGAGCCCTGGGCAAGGACAAGCAGTGGGCGCTGGGCGCTCATTACACGTCCGAGGCCGACATCATGAAGGCGGTCGGGCCAACCATCGTCGAGCCCTGGACCGAGCGAATCGACGCTCTGGGCAGCACCGCCGAGGCCGAGGCGGCCTGGCGCGACCTGATGTCCTACGTAGTGCTCGACCCCGCCTGTGGCTCCGGCAACTTCCTCTACGTCGCCTACCGCGAACTGCGCTTCGTCGAGCTGCGCCTGCGCGAGAGGCTCGCCGAGCTCCGTATCGCCGAGGGAATCGCCGCGCAGGAGGAGATGGAGTTCTTTCCGATCTCCAACATGCGGGGGATCGAGGTCGAGGTCTTCGCCGCCGAGCTCGCCCGGGTCACCCTCTGGATGGGGCACAAGCTCGCCGCCGACAAGATGCGGGATCACGGGCTGAGCGAGCCGACGCTGCCGCTGGTCGACCTGTCGGGGATTCAGCGTGCCCATGCGCTGCGGATCGAGTGGCCAAGAGCCGACGCGATCGTCGGCAACCCGCCCTATCACGGCTCGCAGACGATCCGGGGCGAGCTTGGCGACGCCGAGGTCGACTTCCTCAGGCAGGAATTCGGCATCGGGGTCAAGGACTACGCCGTGTACTGGTTCCGCAAGGCCCATGAGGCGCTCGGCTCCGACGGGCGCGCGGGGTTGGTCGCAACGAACTCGGTCACCCAAAACCGCAACCGCGAGCCAAGCCTCGAGTGGATCGCCGCAAACGGCGGCGTGATCACCGACGCCGTCTCCAAGCAGGAGTGGACGGGAGACGCGACGGTCAACGTCTCGATCGTCAACTGGGTCAAGGAGCCGGCGGTCCCACCGACCCACTTTGCCTTGGACGGTGTCGAGGTGGAGGGCATATCGCCATCCCTGCGGCCGCCGCTCGAAGACCTGAGCTCGGCGTCGCGCCTCGCGCCCAACAAGGGCCTTTCGTTCCAGGGGCCAATCCCGGTGGGTGAGGGGTTTGTCCTCGACGGCGAGGAGGCAAGCTCCCTGCTCGAACGCGAGGAGGCCGACTACTGCGAGGTCGTGCGCCCCTACCTGATCGGCAGGGACATCGCCGAGGACCCCGAGCAGCGCCCACGGCGCTGGATCGTCGATTTCGCAACCCGAACCCTGGAGGAAGCCAGCGCCTGGCCGGCCGCCCTGGATTTGGTCAGAGAACGCGTCAAGCCTGCTCGCGACGAGAACAACGACGACCGCTTCAGGAAAAACTGGTGGCAGTTCGGTCGCCCGCGCGGTCCGATGCGCAAAGCGTTGGCTCCTCTCTCGCGGTATATCGGCGGCACGGCGACCGGCACGCGACTTCATTTCTGCTGGGTCGACTCGGCGACCTGCCCGAGCAACGCGATGAATGTCTTTGCCCTCGAGTGCGACTACTCGATCGGAGTCCTCTGCTCCTCGGTCCACGGCGCCTGGGCCTGGGCGCAATCGTCGACCATGCGTGTCGACCTTCGCTACACGCCGACGACGGTCTTTGAGACCTTTCCCTGGCCGGCGCCATCGGCCGAGCAGCGAGAGGCGATTGCGGAGGCCAGCCGAGACCTCCTGCTGCTCCGCGGCGAGCTGGGCCAAAGGCGGGGAATCGGTCTCACCAAGCTCTACAACGAGGTCGATGACGGCATGCATCGCGAGCTGAGAGACGCTCATCGCGCGCTCGACAAGACGGTCGTCGCAGCCTATGGCTGGCCGGCCTCGGCGGCGAGCGAGCCCGCCGAGGCCAACCGCCGCCTGCTTGCGCTGAACCAATCGATCGCCGCAGGCGAGCTCGAGTACGCCGGCCCGGCTGAGGTCGATGAGCGCCGCCAAGGCTGCTAGCCTCGTGGCCGTCCTTTAACCAGGTCCCGAGAGGCCAGGAAGGCAGAAGAGAGTGACCGAGAGACTCGTGCTCGAGCACGACGATTTGGCGCGAACGCTGCGGCGGATCGCCCACGAGATCGCCGAGAAGAACCCAGATCCGGATGTATTGGCGATCGTCGGCGTTCACACCCGCGGCGCCCTGCTCGCCCGCCGCCTGCACCTGCTGCTTGCCGAGCTGACCGGAGTCGAGCTGCCGATCGGCGATCTCGACATCTCCTTCTACCGCGACGACGTCGGCGCCAAGTCGCCGGCCGACCATCCGGTCGTGCACGCGTCGCACATCGATTTCGACCCGACCGGCAAAACGGTGGTCCTCGTCGACGACGTGCTCTTCACCGGTCGCACCGTGCGCGCCGCGATCGATGCGCTCTTCGACTACGGTCGGCCGCAGCGAGTGCAGCTTGCCGTGCTCTGCGATCGCGGCCATCGCGAGCTGCCGATCCGCCCGGACTACGTCGGCAAGAACCTGCCGACGTCGCAAAAGGAGCGGGTCAACGTGCGCCTCGAGGAGACCGATGAGGTCGACGAGGTGACGATCGCCGAGCTGATCGAGGCCGAGGCATGAAGCACCTGCTCTCAATCGCCGAGCTCTCCAAAGCCGAGATCGAGACGGTCCTCGACCGGGCCGAGAGCTTCGCCGAGGTCGGCCGCCGCGACATCAAGAAGGTGCCCACCCTGCGCGGCCGCACCGTCGTATCCCTCTTCTACGAGGCGAGCACCCGCACCAGCTCCTCCTTCGAGCTGGCGGCAAAGCGCCTCTCGGCCGACCTCGTCTCGGTCAAGGCGGCGGGCTCCTCCGTCGACAAGGGCGAGTCGTTGAAGGACACGGTTGCAACCCTCTCCGCCTACGAACCAGCCGCGATCGTCCTTCGCCATCCCTACGCCGGAGCCGCCCAGCTCGTCGCCGGGTGGGCCGACGCAGCGGTTGTCAACGCGGGAGACGGCAAGCACGAGCACCCGAGCCAGGCGCTGCTCGACGTCTACACCCTGCGTCGCCGGCTCGGCTCCCTGGAGGGCAAGCGAATCTGGATCGTCGGCGACGTCCTGCACAGCCGTGTCGCCCGCTCCAACCTGATCGCCTTCGGTGCGATGGGCGCCGAGCTAACCGTCTGCGGCCCGCCGGCGCTGATCCCGCGGAATCTCGACCAACTCGGTTGCGCGGTCACCCACTCGCTCGACGATTTGGGTGAGGCCGACGTCGTCTACGCGTTGCGCCTGCAGCGCGAGCGGATGAAGGAGAGCTTCATCCCCTCGATTCGCGAGTACGCCGCCCACTTCCAGATCGACTCCCGCCGCCTCAGCCCGCGCCAATTGCTCATGCACCCCGGGCCTGTCAACCGCGGCGTCGAGCTCTCCGGCGAGGTGATCGACTCGCCACAGTCGTTGATCGCCGAGCAGGTCGCATCGGGCCTGGTGGTGCGCATGGCGATCCTCTACGAGCTGCTTGCGGCCGGCGAGGAGGAGCCGACTCCCGCTGCGGGCGATGGCGCTGCAAGGGCAACCCCGATCGGGCAGCCGGCGTGAGCAGCGTGCAGCTGAAGATGCGCGCCGCAGAGCGCGCGGACCTCATCCTGCGCGGCGCTTCGGTGCTCGACCCGGTCGCCGGCATCGAGGGCCAACACGATGTCGTCGTGCGCAGCGGGCAGATCGCCGAGCTGACCGCGCCCGGCGCCGCCTCCGCCGATGGGCTCGAGGAGATCGACGCCCGCGCCCTGCACGCCTTCCCCGCCTTCTTCGACCCCCATGTGCACCTGCGCACCCCGGGTCAGGAGCATAAGGAGGACATCGAGACCGGTGCTCGCTCGGCCGCGTCCGGCGGCTACTGCGGCGTCCTGGCGATGGCCAACACCGAGCCGCCGGTCTCCAACCCGGCCGACGTCGAGGCGCTGCTCGCCGATGCGCGTCGTGCCGCCGCCGTCCGCGTCGGCTTCATGGCGACCGTGACCCAGGGCATGCAGGGCAGGGAGCTGACCGAGATGGGGGCGCTGCGTGACGCCGGCGCCGTCGGTTTCAGCGACGACGGCCTGCCGATTCGCAGCGCCCGCATCCTGCGCCGCGCCCTCCAGTACCAGCGGCTCTGCGGCGGCACGATCGCCCTCCACGAGGAGGACCCCGAGCTTTCCGGCGCCGGGGTGATGCACGAGGGCGCGGTCTCTGCGGCGCTCGGGCTCGATGGCATCCCCTCGATCTCGGAGTCGACGATGATCGCCCGCGACGCGGCGCTCGCGGGCTACGAGGCCGCCCGCATCCACGTCCAGCACCTCTCAGCTGCCGAGTCGGTCGAAGCCGTGCGCGCAGCCAGGGCGGCGGGCGCGCAGATCACCTGCGAGGCCTCGCCGCACCATCTCTGCCTCAGCGACGAGGCCGTGCGCAGCCTCGACCCCCACCGCTTCAAGATGAACCCGCCGCTGCGCGCCGAGAGCGATCGCCAGGCGCTGATCGACGGTCTGCGCGATGGCACGATCGATTGCATCGCCACCGATCACGCGCCGCACGCTGCAGAGGAAAAGGAGGTCCCCTTCGAGCAGGCGGCGATGGGCGTCACCGGCCTGGAGACGGCCTTCGCGGCGCTGCACACGGACCTGATCCTGCCCGGCGTGCTCGATCTGGCCCTGGTGGTCGAGCGGCTGAGCGGCGGGGCCGAGCCTTTCGAGGTCGCCCGGCCGTCGCTGGCCCCTGGAAGCGAGGCCAACGTCGCCCTTTGCGACCTTGCCGCGCAGTGGACGGTCGGCGAGGAGGGCTACGAGAGCCGCTCATCCAACTCCTGGTGCGACGGCCGCACGCTGACCGGGCGGGTGCAGATGACGCTCGCCGGCGGCCAGGTCGCCTACCGCCTGCGCAGCTTCAGCATGGGAGTCGCCGCATGACCGCCGCTCCGGTGCGCTTTATGCGGTCTATGACCGGAAAAGGCGCACCGGAATGAGCGAGGGCTTCCTGCTGCTCGAGGACGGCGCCCGCTTCGACGGCCTGCCCTGTGGCCATCCGGAGCCGGTCACCGGCGAGGTCGTCTTCAACACGGCGATGACCGGCTACCAGGAGTCGGTCACAGACCCCTCCTACGCGGGCCAGATCATCGTCTTCACCTACCCCCTGATCGGCAACTACGGAGTCTCGGCGGCGGCGATGGAGTCCGATCGAATCCATGCCCGCGGGGTCGTCATGCGCGATCCCAAGAACGGCGAGGACGTCGCCACCGCCGAGGGCGGCTGGCTCGACTGGCTTACCGACTGCGGCGTGCCCGGGATCGGCGGCGTCGACACGCGTGCCGTCGTCCGTCACATCCGCGATCGCGGCGCGATGCGCGGCGGCATCTTCCCGCCTGGCATACCGGAAGCCGAGGCTCGCGAGCGGGTCGCCGCCGAGCCGTCGATGGACGGCGCCGACCTCGCCCGCACGGTCACCCCGCCGGAGCCGGTGCGCTTCGAGGGCGAGGGGCCGCACGTGGTCGGCATCGACACCGGGGTCAAGCTCAACATCGTGCGCCAGCTGCGCGAGCGCGGCTGCCGGGTGACGCTGCTGCCCTGCACCTCCTCGGCCGAGCAGGTGCTGGCCGAGGACCCGGACATCGTCTTTCTCGCCAACGGCCCGGGCGATCCGGCAGCGCTCGATTACATCGTCGACACGGTGCGCGAGCTGGTCGGCCGCAAGCCGCTCTTCGGCATCTGCCTCGGGCACCAGCTGCTCTGCCGCGCCGTCGGCCTGCAGACCTTCAAGCTGCCCTTCGGCCACCGCGGCGCCAATCACCCGGTCAAGGAGCTGGCCACGGGGCGGATCGACATCACCTCGCAGAACCACGGCTTCGCCGTCCAGGGGCCCGGGGGGGCGCCGCGGATCGAGGCTGACGAGCCGCTGCGCTGGGAGACTGACTTCGGCGCCGCAGAGCTCTCCCATCTCAACCTCTACGACCGTACGGTCGAGGGCCTGGTGCTGAAGGAGGTCGGGGCGGCGACCGTCCAGTACCACCCCGAGGCAGGTCCCGGCCCGCACGACGCCCGTCACCTCTTCGACAGCTTCCTGGAGCTTGCGCATGCCTAAGCGGACCGACATCGAGAAGATCCTGCTGATCGGCTCGGGGCCGATCGTCATCGGCCAGGCCGCCGAGTTCGACTACTCCGGCGTGCAGGCCTGCAAGGTCCTGCTCGAGGAGGGCTTCGAGGTGGTGCTCGTCAACTCCAACCCGGCGACGATCATGACCGACCCTGAGTTCGCCACCGCCACCTACATCGAGCCGCTGCTGCCTGGCCCGGTCGCCCGGATCATCGAGAAGGAGCGCCCCGATGCGCTGTTGCCCACCCTCGGGGGTCAGACCGCGCTCAACCTGGCGATGGCGCTGCACGAGGACGGCACCCTGGAGCGCTTCGGGGTCGAGCTGATCGGCGCCGAGGCGGCGGCAATCCGCCGCGCCGAGGACCGCGAGGAGTTCCGCCGCACGATGAACGAGGCCGGCCTGCGCATCCCCTGGTCGATGACCGTCGAGAGCCTCGCCGAGGTCGAGGCCGGCCTCGCCGAGGGTCGCATCACCCTGCCGGCGATCGTCCGCCCGGCCTTCACTTTGGGCGGTCAGGGAGGCGGCGTGGGGGAGACCGAGACCGAGCTGCGCCAGGTCGTCTCGGAGGGCCTCGCCGCCAGCCCGATCAACCAGGTCCTGGTCGAGGAGTCGGTCCTCGGCTGGGGCGAGTTCGAGCTCGAGGTGATGCGTGACCGCAACGACAACGCGGTGATCATCTGCTCGATCGAGAACGTCGACCCGATGGGCGTCCACACCGGGGACTCGGTAACCGTCGCCCCGGCGCAGACGCTCACCGATCCGCTCTACCAAGAGCTGCGCGACCAGGCGATCCGCGTGATCCGCGCCGTCGGGGTCGAGACCGGTGGCTCCAACGTCCAGTTCGCGGTCGACCCGCAGAGCGGTGAGATTGCCGTGATCGAGATGAACCCGCGGGTCTCGCGCTCCTCGGCCCTCGCTTCGAAGGCGACCGGCTTCCCGATCGCCAAGATGGCGGCGAAGCTGGCAGTCGGCTACGCCCTCGAGGAGATCCCCAACGACATCACCCAAAAGACCATGGCCTGCTTCGAGCCGACGATCGACTACGTGGTGACGAAGATCCCGCGCTTTGCCTTCGAGAAGTTCCCCGGCGCCGAGAGGCGGCTCTCGACCCACATGCAGAGCGTCGGCGAGGTGATGGCGATCGGCCGCACCTTCCGCGAGTCCTTTGCCAAGGCGCTGCGCTCGCGTGAGCTCGACGCCGAGGCCGAGGTCCCGGCTGGGGACGAGGCGCTGCTCGAGGCGCTGCGCAAGCCCTGCCCGGAGCGCTTCGACCTGATCCTCGCCGCCTTCGAGCGCGGGCTCGGCGTCGAGGCGGTGCACGAAGCCTGTCTGGTCGACCGCTGGTTCCTGCGCGAGCTGCAGGCGCTGGCCCGCGTCGGGGACGGCACCGACGGCCTCCTCCGCACCTACAAGGCGGTCGACACTTGCGCCGCCGAGTTCGAGGCGGCGACGCCTTACTACTACTCCGCCCACGAGCGGCCTTCGCTGGGCGCTCCGGCCTCGGAGGTGCGCCGTGGCGAGCGCCCCTCCGTGGTCATCCTCGGCGCCGGACCCAACCGGATCGGCCAGGGGATCGAGTTCGACTACTGCTGCGTGCACGCCGCGATGACCGCCCGTGAGCTCGACCGCGGCGCGGTGATGATCAACTGCAACCCCGAGACGGTCTCCACCGATTACGACACCTCCGATCGCCTCTACTTCGAGCCCCTGACGGCAGAGGACGTGCTCGCCGTCTGCGAGCAGGAGCAGCCCGAGGGCGTGATCGTCCAGTTCGGCGGCCAGACGCCGCTGAAGCTGGCCCGTGCCCTGGAGGAGGCCGGTGTGCCGCTGCTCGGCACACCGGTGGACGCGATCGATCTGGCTGAGGACCGGGGCCGCTTCGGTGACCTGCTGCGGCGCCTCGGCATCAAGCACCCGCCCTACGGCACGGCGCTCTCGGCGAGCGAGGCGTCGACGATCGCCGAGCAGGTCGGCTTCCCGCTGCTCGTTCGCCCCTCCTACGTGCTGGGCGGCCGGGCGATGGAGATCTGTTACTCGACCAACGACCTCGGCGCCTACCTGGAGGCCAACGTCAAGGCCGACCAGGAGCACCCGCTGCTGCTCGATCGCTTCCTCGAGAACGCGATCGAGGTCGACGTCGACGCGCTCGCGGACGGCGAGGATGCCCACGTGGCGGGAATCATGCAGCACGTCGAGGAGGCCGGCGTGCACTCCGGCGACTCGGCCTGCGTGCTGCCGCCGATGAGCCTCGGCGTGGAGATGCTCGAGGAGATCCGCGTGACGACGAAGCGGATCGCGCTCGAGCTCGGGGTGGTCGGCTTGATCAACATTCAGTACGCCGTCGCCGCCGGCGAGCTTTACGTGATCGAGGCCAACCCGCGCGCCTCGCGCACCGTGCCTTTCGTCTCGAAGGCGACCGGCGTGCCGCTCGCCAAGCTCGCCGCGCGCCTGATGCTCGGCGAGAAGCTGGCCGACCAGGACCTGCGCGAGCCGCCCGCTGGGATGGTCAGCGTCAAGGAGGCGGTGCTGCCCTTTGCCCGCTTCGCCGGCGCGGACTCGGTGCTTGGTCCGGAGATGAAGAGCACCGGCGAGGTGATGGGCATCGCCACCGACTTCCCGACCGCCTTCGGCAAAGCCCAGGCCGCCGCCGGCGTCTCGCTGCCCACTCAGGGATCTGTCTTCATCACGGTCACCGACACCGACAAGCCGGCAGCGACCCAGATCGCCGCACGCTTCCACGATCTGGGCTTCGAGCTCGTCGCGACCGGGGGCACGGCCCAGGCGATCTCCGCGATGGGCGTGCCGGTGACGCCGATCAACAAGATCGCCGAGGGCTCACCAAACGTTGTCGACCTGATTCGCGAGCGCCAGTGCGACCTGGTGGTCAACACGCCAACCGGTTCCGGCGCCCGCGCCGACGGCTACGAGATCCGCACCGCGGCGGTTCGGCACGGTATTCCCTGTGTCACGACGATGACCGGCGCCACAGCGGCAGTGCGCGCGATTGCCGCCAAGATCGAGGGTGACCCAGACGTTCGCTCCCTGCAGGAGATCCACGGCATGCAGAGGGCAGCGCAGCCCCGATGACCGCCCCCCTTGGGCGCCGCCTCTGTGAGGTGTCAGAGAGCCGCGCGTCCGGCGGCTACCGCCTCTTCTCGCTGCTCGACCGCGAGGGCCCCGCACCCCAACCGGGTCAGTTCTACATGCTGGCCACCGAGAGCCACTGGGAGCAGGCGGGCGCCCGCCCCTTCCTGCCCCGGGCTCTCTCCGTCGCCGACGCTACCCCGGCGCGTTCGCACTTTGTCAGGAATAGCCCCACAAACAGCGAACGCAAGGGGCAGAAGCTCGACTTCCTCGTCGAGGGGATCGGACCGGGCACCGATCGTCTTTGTGAGCTCGAGCCGGGTGAGAACGTCTGGGTCAACGGCCCGCTCGGCAACTCGTTCTCGACCCCGCGCGAGCTCTCCGTCCATGCAGCGGGCGCGATCCTCGTCGGCGGCGGCATCGGCATCGCCCCGCTGGCCCTGCTGCGCCGAAGCTTCGCCGCGCGCAACATCGCCACCCGGATTCTGCTCGGCTTCCGCGACGAAGCGCACTCCGGCGGCCTCGACGAGCTCTTCTCCTGCTGCGAGGTGCGCCTCGCCAGCGACGACGGCCACGTCGGCCACCACGGCTACGTAACGGACTTGCTGGCCACGATGCTTGAAGGTGATGATGCCGCTTCGGCTGCCGTCTACGCCTGTGGGCCCCCTCCGATGCTCGATGCGGTGGGGGTTATGTGCGCCGATGTTGGCGTTGCCTGCCAGTTGGCCATGGAGTCCCCGATGGCCTGCGGCTTCGGCGCCTGCTTCGGCTGCGCAGTGCCCAAGCCCGACGGCGGCTACCTGCGGTTGTGTGTGGACGGGCCAGTGCTGCGCGGTGGGCCGGCGGGTCCTGTCGCCGCAGGGGACCCACCGCCCCCTGCGGTAGCTAAAGCTTCCTCGGGGGCGGTCCCCCCTGCGACGCCACCCGCCGGCAGAGACGGAGCAGGGGGACGGTCAAGCAGTGAAGCAGCAGACGGCCTGTCAGTCGACTTTTGCGGGATTGAGCTCGGGCACCCGGTCATCAACGCTTCAGGCACCTTCGACGCGATCGCAGCGGGGCGTGTTTATGGCGATGAGCTGCTGGAGGACTTCCCGTTCTCTGCGTTCGTCTCGAAGACGATCACGCCCGAGCCGCGTGTCGGCAACGAGCCGCAGCGGATCTGGGAGACGCCGGCGGGGATGATCAACTCGATCGGCTTGCCCAACAAGGGACTGGAGGGCTTCCTGGCTGAGGATCTGCCTCAGCTGGCGGAGCTGCCGGTGCCCCTGATCGTGTCGGTGATGGCCACCCGGCACGAGGAGTTCAAACGGCTGGTTCAAGGCGTGGGAGAGAGGGACGAGGTTGCCGGGATCGAGCTCAACGTCTCCTGTCCCAACGTCCACTCCGGCTTGATCGTCGGTGAGCAGCCAACCGAGACCGAGGCGCTGCTGGAAACGCTGCGACCACTGACGCAGAAGCCGTTGATCGTGAAGCTGACTCCAAATGTGGCCAACCCGGCGGACGTCGCCATGGCAGCCGAGCAGGGAGGAGCCGACGCCGTTTCCCTGATCAACACGTTGAAGGCAAGCGCAATCGATCCCGCGACCCGTCTGCCTGGCGTCGCCGCCGGGCACGGGGGGCTCTCTGGCCCTGCGGTGCGACCGATCGCGATTGCCCAGCTTCGTGCCGTCGCAGCAGCGGTGAGCATCCCGATCGTCGGCATGGGGGGAATCGCAAGCGGCGCCGACGCACTCGAATTCCTCGATGCAGGGGCGGCCGTCGTCGCGGTGGGCACCGAGAGCTTCCGCGACCCGCAGGCCGGAAATCGGGTTGCACGCGAGATCGCCGGAGCGCTTAAAGCTCGTCGAGGTGGCGCTCTCACCCAGCTCCCTGGCTAAACCTCGACTCGAGGTTCAGGTGAATTTGAGCGGAAATGGCTTCGACGGCCTTGCGCCCCCGCGAGCCGCGGCTATACTCGCCGCCCACATGCCCGCCCCAGTCAAGACATCGTCCGCCGCGCCCGCCAGATCGCTCGACCAGCGGATGGACGCGCTCAAACGCGCCAACGACATTCGCACGGCGCGAGCCAAGCTGAAGAAGGACCTCAAAGCGGGTAAGGCGAACATCCACGCGCTGCTGCTCGACCCGCCCGATTACGTATTGACCGCGAAGGTCTTCGACATGCTGCTTGCCGTACCCAAGTACGGCCGAGTGAAGACCAATCGGATCCTCAACCAGTGCCGGATCTCTCCGTCGAAGACGATCGGCGGCCTTTCCGAACGTCAACGCGGCGAGCTGGTTTCCTTGCTTCGTCGTTAACGACCGCGGTCCCGGTCAATATCCCCGGCCGCATGGCCAAGGTCTTCGTCATAACAGGCCCTTCGGGAGTGGGCAAGGGAACGCTGATCGGCAAGCTGCTGGAGCGGGTGCCCGATCTGGAGCTCTCGGTCTCGGCGACCACTCGACAGCCTCGTGAGGGCGAGGTCGACGGGCGCGACTACCACTTCCTCTCCACGGAGCAGTTCGAGCGCCGCATCGAGGCTGAAGACTTCCTCGAGTTCGCCACCTACAGCGGCAACTTCTACGGAACGCTGCGCTCCGAGGTGCGCAAGCGGCTCGACAGCGGTCAATCGGTGGTGCTCGAGATCGAGGTCCAGGGAGCGCGCCAGGTCCGTGCCGCGATGCGCGAGTCGGTGCAGGTTTTCATCGCTCCGCCGGACCCAGCTTCGCTGCGCCGCCGCCTCGAGTCACGAGGCACCGACACGCTCGATGCGATTGACGCTCGGCTCGAGGTGGCCGAGCAGGAGATGGCCGCCCGCGGGGAGTTTGCCCACACGGTTGTCAACGACGAGCTCGAGCGGGCTGCAGACGAGCTGGAGGAGATCGTGCGCACCGAGCTCGGTCTATCACTAGACTCCCCCTCCGAATGATCAAGCCACGCGTTGACAAGCTCCTCGATCACACCGATTCCCACTACGCGGCAGTAGTCGTCGCGGCGAAGCGGGCGCGGCAGATCAACAGCTACTTCCACAGCCTCGGCGAGGGCAGCTTCGGCGAATATCCGCCGCCGATGGTCGACATCCCGGGCGATCGCAACTACCTCTCGATCGCGCTCGAAGAGGTCGCCCAGGGCAAGCTCAAATACGAGTACCGCGCTTAGTCCCGCTTCCGGCGGGGCCGGACAAAAGGAAAAGCCATGGCCAGAATCCTGCTCGGCGTAAGCGGAGGGATCTCCGCCTATAAGGCGCTCGAGTTGGCGCGCCTGGCGACCGTGGCAGGCCACGGCGTGCGCGTGCTGATGACGGACGGCGCCACCCGCTTCGTGGGGGTCGCCTCCTTCGAGGGCATCGTCGGCGCCCCGGTGCTGACCTCCGAGTTCGAACGCGACCCGATGCGCGGCGCCTTCCCGGGTGAACCGGCTGCCGGCCACGACCCGATCGGGCACCTGGAGCTGGCCGCCAACTGCGATGCCTACCTGGTTGCGCCGGCCTCGGCCAACACCCTGGCCAAGCTCGCCAGCGGCGCCGCCGACTCGATGCTGACCACGTCATTCCTCGCCTGCGCGGCGCCGCGTCTCGTGGCGCCGGCGATGAACGACCGCATGTACGGCGACGCCGCAACGCAGGCGAACCTCGCCACGCTGCGCGAGCGCGGCGTCACCGTGATCGATCCCGAGGAGGGTGCGCTTGCTTCCCGCGGGGAGCACGGCAAGGGACGGCTCCCGGATCCTGCCCGCCTTCTGGCCCTGGTGGAAGCCGAGCTGCCGGGCGGCCAGCGCCCCTGGGACGGCCTCAAGGTCCTGGTCACCGCCGGCGGCACCCGGGAGCCGCTCGACTCGGTTCGCTTCCTCGGCAACCGCTCCAGTGGTCGCATGGGACTCGCCCTGGCCGCCGCCGCCGCCCGCCGCGGGGCCGACGTCACCCTGATCGCCGCCAACGTCGCCCTGCCCGAGCCCGCTGGAGTGAGCCGCATCGACGTCGAGACCGGCGAGCAGCTCGCCGCCGCCTGCCGAGCCGAGTTCCCCGACTCCCACGTCCTGCTGATGGCCGCTGCCCCCGCTGACTTCCGCACGACTGACCCAGCCGCGGGCAAGCTCACCCGTGACGCCTCCCTGAACCTCCACCTGGAGCCAACCGAGGACATCCTCGCCAGCCTCACCGCGACGCGGCCCGAGGGCCAAACCGTGGTCGCCTTCGCCGCCGAAGCCGGCGAGAACGTGGATCGCGCCCGCGAAAAGTTGAAGCGCAAGGGAGCGGACCTAATGGTCCTCAATGACATTTCGAACCCTCAAATCGGCTTCGAGAGCACCGAGAACGCTGTGACCTTGATCGACTCGGCGAGCGAGGTGCCCGTCCCACAAGCTTCGAAGGACCTGATCGCGGAGTCCATCCTCGAGAGAGTCGACCAGCTGAGAAGCAAGGCAGGCTCCCGCAGTCAGTAGTCGGTTCAGCAACGCGCGTCCTGCGCTGGCGCATCTGCCGGTGGGTGGCATGGATTTGGGGGACCACCCCGAGGAGGGGGCGCAGCCGTCCCCGCAGCGGGTGGTGGCACCAAATCCATGACAGGACCCGCCGGCCCGAAGACGCTTGCCTTGGCGGGCTATACTGGCCTCAAGCTTTTCGCCTCACCCGATGTACCCGAAGTGGGCCTGGCCCACTTTTTTTACGCCTTTCGCCGCATGCAAGACCTCCAGCAGGACATCCAAAAACAGCTCCAGGAGCTCGACTCCGAGCTCGACCTGGTCGCGCTCGAGCAGCCGGGCTCCGAAGCGCTGCGCCTCTTCATCGACCACCCGAGCGGTGTTGACCTGGCCCTCTGCGAGCGGGTGACGAGGCACCTCAATCACCTGCGGGCGGAGTACTCCCTGGAGGTCTCATCGCCCGGCCCCAAGTACCGAAATCGCAAGGAGATCCAGTGAGCAAGGAGATCGTCGAAGCAGTCAAGGCCCTTGAGCAGGAGAAGGGGATCTCCGCCGACAAGCTGATGGATGCGCTCGAGGACGCGCTCCTCTCCGCCTACAAGAAGACTCCCGGGGCGGCCAAATACGCTCGCGTCGACCTCGATCACGAGACCGGCGATTTTCGGGTCTTCGAGCTGATCCTGCCGCCCGAGCTGGAGGAGAAGCTGCTGGCCGAGGCCGCCGAGGCGCAGGAAGAGGAAGAGCGCGAGATCGATCCCGAGACCGGGGAGCTGCGCGAGCCCGAGGAGCCCGAGCTGGACCCCGAGATGATCGCCCCCTACGAGGACCAGATCGAGACCCGCGACGTGACTCCCGAAGACTTCGGCCGGATCGCCGCCCAAACGGCCAAGCAGGTGATTCTGCAGCGGATCCGCGAGGCCGAACGGATGATGATGTTCGACGAGTACCAGGACCGCGTCGGCGAGCTGATCACGGGCATCATCCAGCAGTCCGACAAGCGCTACACGCTGGTCCAGCTGCGCGAGCGGGTCGAGGCGTTGCTGCCCAAGTCAGAGCAGGTCTACAACGAGCGCTACGACCACGGCATGCGGGTCAAGGCGGTGATCACCGACGTCTCCGACTCGACCAAAGGGCCGGCGATCGTCGTCTCGCGCCGCAGCTCCGAGCTGATCAAGAAACTCTTCGAAATGGAGGTCCCGGAGATCGCCGACAAGTTGGTCGAGATCGTCGGCGTCGCCCGCGAGCCGGGCTACCGCTCGAAGATCGCGGTGATCTCCCATGCGGACGGGGTCGACCCGGTCGGCGCCTGCGTCGGCCCGCGCGGCTCGCGGGTGCGGATGGTCGTCTCCGAGCTGCGCGGCGAGAAGATCGACATCATCCCCCACAATGACGAGCCGGCCCGCTTCGTCGCCAAGGCGCTCTCGCCGGCGCGCGTGCGTGAGGTGATCGTCGACGACGAGGAGCGCCAGGCGACGGTGATCGTGCCCGACGACCAGCTCTCGCTGGCGATCGGCCGCGATGGCCAGAACGCCCGCCTCGCCGCCCGCCTCACCGGCTGGCGGGTCGACATCAAGTCGGAGACCGAGTTCTCCCAGGAGGACCAGGACGTCGAGTACGAGGGCGAAGAGACCTTCGACGGGCGCTGCATGGCAGTGCTCTCCAACGGTCGCCGTTGCCCCAACGCGGCGATCGCCGAGTCGACCTACTGCGGCCTGCCCCAGCACCAGGCGCTGAGTCGCTTCCAGACCAACCAGATCGCCGTGCTGGCGACTGTCTCGGAGACGGAGATCGAGATTCTCGCCGATCCGGATGCCGATCAGGGCCAGGTCGACGAGATAGTGGCCAAGGCTGAATCCGAATTCGTCGAGGAGGCTCCGGATGAGGGTTCAGAGGCCGAGGCCGCGGGCCCCGACGTGGAGTCGGCGGGGCCTGCGGGCGGGGGCGAGGCCTCCGTTCTCGGCCCCTCCGACTCCACGCCACCCGCGGAAGAGGCGTCTGAGTCTCAGGACGAAGGCGCGGAGGAGCCCGAAGAGGAGTCGGCCCCTGAGCAGGAGGCTTCCGAGTCCGAGCCGGAGCCCGTTGCCGAGGAGGCAGAGCAAGCGTAGTGGCGAAAAAACGGGTTCACGAGATCGCGAAGGCGCAGGGGCTGGAGAGCAAAGAGCTCCTTGCCGCGCTCAAAAGCGCGGGGATCGAAGCGAAAGCCGCGGCTTCCAGCGTCGAGGAGGCCGATGCGCTGAAGGCGATCCAGGCCGCGAAGGGCGACGGCGGCACGGCTACGGCGACGAAGCCCAAGCCCGCGCCGACGAAGGAGGCGCCCGCAAAGCCGGCGGCGGCGCCAAAACCCGCCGCCAAGCCCGCAGGTGCCTCCAAAGGCCCGGTTCGTCCCGCCGGCAAGCCTTCCGCCAGCGGTGGAGGAGGGGCGGCGAGTGGCAAAAAGCGCCGCGTCGTGATCGATTCCCAGGCTGCCCGCCGCGACCAGATGGGCGGGCCTCCACCGCAGCGTCCGCCGCGCAGACGAGGAGGCCGGCGCCGTCGGCCGCTGCTCGAGGAGCCGCCGCCCAAAGTCGAGGCGGCCGAGCCCGAGGCGACGAGGGTCCCCTCGGGGGCGACCGTGCGCGAGGTCGCAGAGCTGCTTGGCCTGGGCAGCGCCGAGGTGATCAAGAAGCTGATGACGATGGGTGAGATGGCGACCCTCACCCAGACCCTGACCGACGAGTCGATCACGGCGATCGCCGACGAGTACGACCGCAAGATCGAGATCGTCACCGCCGCCGAGGAGGAGCCCGAGGCCCCGGAGTTCGAGGACGCTGAGGAGGAGCTCGCCGACAGGCCGCCTGTGGTGACGATCATGGGTCACGTCGATCACGGCAAGACCTCGCTGCTCGACGCGATTCGCGAGACCGAGGTCGCCGCTGGCGAGGCGGGTGGCATCACCCAGCACATCGGCGCCTACCAGGTCCACCATGGCGAGAAGTCGATCACCTTCCTCGACACCCCGGGCCATGCGGCATTCACTGCGATGCGAGCTCGCGGCGCCAAGGTCACCGACATCGCCGTCGTCGTCGTCGCCGCCGACGATGGGGTCATGCCGCAGACCAAGGAGGCGATCGACCACGCTCGCGCCGCTGACGTGCCGATCCTGATCGCGGTCAACAAGATCGACAAGGAGGGCGCCCAGCCCGATCGCGTCCGCAACGAGCTCGCCGCCGACGGCCTGACGCCCGAGGACTGGGGCGGCGAGACCGTCTACTGCGACGTCTCGGCCAAGACCCACGAGGGGCTCGACAACCTGCTCGACATGATCATCCTGGTCACCGAGCTGGAGGAGCTGGGGGCCAACCCCGACGCTCCCGCCTCGGGCACGGTGGTCGAGTCCCAGCTCGACCCCGGCCGTGGCCCCGTGGTGACGATCCTCGTCCAGCGCGGCACGCTGGAGGTCGGCGACTCGCTGGTCGCCGGTCCGCAGTGGGGCCGGGTGCGGGCGATGCACGACTTCACCGGAAAGCGGGTGCAGAGCGCCGGCCCCGGCATGCCGGTCGAGGTGCTCGGCTTCGACGGCGTCGTCGACGCGGGCGAGTTCGTCCATGCCGTCGAGAACGACCGCCGCGCCCGCCAGGAGGCCCAGGAGCGCGCCAACCGGCTGAAGACCGAGGCGCTGGCCCGTCGCCAGGCGCGCAAGGTCACGCTCGAGGAGGTCTTCTCGCGGGTCCAGGAGGGTGAGATCAAGGAACTCGACATCGTGCTCAAGGCCGATGTCGCCGGCTCGCTGGAGGCGCTGCAGGACGAGATCGCCAAGGTTCCCCAGGAGCAGGTCGGGATCAACATCATCCACTCGCAGACCGGTGGCATCAACGAGTCCGACGTGATGCTGGCCGCCGCCTCCGACGCGATCATCATCGGCTTCAACGTGCGGCCGCTGGCCGATGCGCGTCGTGCCGCCGAGCGCGAGGGCGTCGACGTGCGCACCTACTCGGTGATCTACAAGATCACCGAAGACCTGCGCAATGCGATGGAGGGCCTGCTGGAGGCGGTGGAGGTCGAGGAGATACTCGGCGAGGCCGAGGTCAAGCAGACCTTCAAGGCCTCCAAGGTCGGCCGCATCGCCGGCTGCATCGTCAACGAGGGCAAGGTCGCACGCGACGCCAGCGTCCGCCTGATCCGCGAGGGCACGGTCATCTGGAACGGTCAGCTCGGCTCGCTGCGCCGCTTCAAAGACAACGTGCAGGAGGTCGAGCAGGGGCAGGAGTGCGGCATCGTCCTCGAGGGCTACGCTGACGTCAAGGAGGGGGACGTGCTCGAGTTCTTCAAGACGAAGCAGGTCGAGCAGACGCTGGAGTAGCATGACCGCTCCTCGCATGCGCCGCATCAACGAGGTGCTTCGCGAGGTGGTCGGCGCGGCGATCGCCGAGCTGAGCGATCCCCGCATCGGCTTCGTAACCGTGACCTCGGTCGAGACCAGTCCAGACCTGCGCGCCGCCAAGGTGCACGTCAGTGTGCTCGGCTCCGAGGCCGAGCGCGAGGAGACGCTCGCTGGCCTGCGCTCATCGCACGGAGTGCTGCAATCGAAGATCGCCGCGGAGACGCGGATGAAGCGCACCCCGACGCTCAGCTTCCGCTACGACGAGACGATCGAGCAGGGGATGCGGATCACCGAGCTGCTCGAGGAGGAAGGAGAAGAGTGACCGAGGTTGCCGCCACAGCCGGCATCGAGCAGGTTGCCGCCGAGCTGCGCACGCGCCGGCGTTTCCTGCTCACAGCCCACGAGGGGCCCGATGGCGATGCCCTGGGCTCGCTGCTGGGCATGCACCACCTGCTCAAACAGCTCGGCAAGGACTCGGTGATGTTCATGGCGGCGAAGGAGTTCCCGCTGCCGATCGAGTACCGCTTCCTGCCCCTCGAAGAGGTCTTCCACGAGGCGCCGGCGGACATGGCAGACCGCACGGTGATCTTCCTCGACTGCGGCAACGTCGACCGCATGCCGGTCGAGTTCCTCAGCGACGGAGAGAACTTCCGCATCAACGTCGACCACCATCACGACAACACGCTCTTCGGCGACCTCAACCTGGTCAACACGGCCGCCTCTAGCACTGCCGAGATCGTCTACGACCTGGCGATCGCCCTTGGCGCCGAGATAACCCCCGAAATGGCATCGGCCCTCTACGTCGGCCTGGTCACCGACACGGGCAAGTTCATGTACGAGAACGCCAATGCGCACACGCACCGGATCGCCGCCGAGCTGATCGACGCCGGGGTCGTGGTCGACGACACCTACCGCCGACTCTACGAGCACGTGCCGATCGAGAAGCTGCGACTGCTGGCGCGAGCTCTGGAGGGCATCCAGCGCCACTGCGACGAGCGCCTGGTCGTCGCCTACATCACCGAGGAGGACTACGCGGCGAGTGGCGCCGGGGAGGAGATGACCGAGGGGATCATCGACCACCTGCGTTCGATCGAGGGCGCCAAAGTGGCGGCCCTGGTCCGCGACCTCGGTGACCGGGGTCGTGCCGCACGCAAGGTCAGCCTGCGCTCCAGCGGCGGCGAGGTCGACGTCTCAGCAGTGGCCCGCAAGCACGGGGGAGGGGGGCACAAGCGGGCCGCGGGCTTCTCGACCGATCTGGAGCTCGAGCAGCTGGTCAGCTTCCTCTGCGCCGAGGTCAAGTCCCAGCTCGGGGGCTAGGGCAATGGGCACTGGCACTGGCGAGGGCTCGGTGCTGCTCTGCGACAAGCCAGCGGGGATCACCTCCCACGACGCCGTCGCCAGGCTGCGGCGTGAGCGCAGCTGCAAGGCCGGTCACGCCGGCACGCTCGACCCATTCGCCACCGGCTTGCTGCTGCTTCTGCTCGGCCGGGCAACCCGCGTGCAGCGCTTCCTCGTCGACCTGCCGAAGACCTACGTGGCACGTGCGCGGCTAGGCTGGCGCTCGAGCACCGGCGATCCGGAAGGCGAGCTGCTCGAGACCGGGGCAATGCCGGCCTCGCTGGAGCTGCCCACTGGCAGGGTGCGTCAACGCGTGCCGATGACCTCCGCTGTGCGAGTTGGCGGCGAGCGCCTCTACCGCAAGGCGCACCGCGGTGAGGTCGTCGAGACGCCGCAGCGCGAGGTCGAGGTCTACCGGGCCGATCTGCTCGGCGGCGACGGCGAGAGCGCCGAGTATGAGATCGAATGCTCGGCGGGCACCTACGTCCGCACCCTGATCGAGACGCTCGGCGACGCCTATTGCCTGGAGCTGCGCCGCACGGCGATCGGCCCCTTCAGGGTCGAGGACGCCGGCGAAGAGCTCAGCCTCGAGCGTGTCGGCGAACTGGTGCCTGCCGCCGGGGAGGCCCTGCGATGAGCTTCCAGTGGTCCTTTTGCGGTCTATGCCCATATAAAGCGCACCGGAAGGGGTGGCGGTGAGCATCCAGGTGACGTCGTTGCCCGATGCAGAGCCGCGCCCCCGCCACGTCGCGATCGGCACCTTCGACGGCGTCCACCGCGGTCACCAGGCGGTGATCGAGGGAGCCGACACGGTGCTCACCTTCGACCCGCACCCGCTCGAGGTCCTGCACCCAGCGGCGCTGCCGAAGCTGATCATGCCCTTCGGGGTCAAGCGCGACGTGATCGAGGGCCTCGGCGTGCGCGAGCTCGTCGTCATCCCCTTCGACCGGGAGTTTGCCCAGCGCAGCGCCGAGGAATTCATCGATGGGGTGCTGGTCGAGCGGTTGGGCGCCAAGCGCGTCTCGGTCGGCGAGAATTTCCGCTTCGGGGCCAAGGCCAAGGGCGATCCGGCGATGCTGGCCGCGCACTCTGAGTTTGAGACACGGGTCGTGCCGCTGGTCGAGGTCGACGGCGAGACCGTCTCCTCGACCCGCATCCGGGCGCTGATCGCAGCCGGCGACATGGAGGGCGCCCGGCACTGCCTCGGCGCTCCCTTCATGGTCGAGGGCGAGGTGGTCAGTGGCGACCAGCGCGGTCGCGAGCTCGGCTTCCCGACCGCCAACCTGGTCCCCGACGACCGGCTGGCGATTCCCGGCCACGGCGTCTACGCAGCCTTTGCCAACGGGGTGCCGGCCGCGGTCAACGTCGGCGTACGTCCGACCTTCGAGACCGGCCGCGGCGTGCTGATCGAGGCCTACCTGATCGACCACGAGGAGGACCTTTACGGGGCCAACTTGAGGGTCGCCTTCGTCGAGCGGCTGCGGGGCGAGAAGCGCTTCCCGGGGGTCGAGGAGCTGATCGCCCAGATGCGCGCTGACGTCGATGACGCAAAGCGCGTCTGTGCTAGCTTCCAGCGGCCGTGATCTCCCCCGAGAGAGCGGCGCTTTTTACGAAATGGGCCTGACCAAGGAGAAAAAAAGCGAGCTGATCGGCAAGTACGGTCGCGTCGACGGCGACACCGGCTCTGCCGAGGTCCAGATCGCCCTGCTCACCGAGCGCATCAACGAACTCACCGAGCATCTCCGCACGCACACCAAGGACCACCATTCGCGCCGCGGCCTGCTGATGTTGGTCGGCAAGCGCCGTCGCATGCTGCGCTACCTCGAGCGCCACGACCTCGAGCGCTACCGCTCACTCGTCGCTGAGCTCGGCCTGCGGCGATGATCGCCGCCGGGCAACCGGCTCCCGATTTCACTCTGCGCAATCAGGACGGCGAGAAGGTCTCGCTCTCGAGCTTCCGCGGCCGCAAGCTTCTGCTGATTTTTTACCCGCTCGACTTCAGCCCGGTCTGCAGCGACCAGCTCTCGATCTACCAGGAGGTCAAGCCCGAGATCGAGGCCAAGGGAGTGACGATGGTCGGCATCAGCGTCGACAGCGGCTTCGCCCACAAGGCGTTCCAAGAGAAGCTCGGCCTCGACACGCCGCTGCTCGCCGACTTCGAGCCCAAGGGCGAGGTGGCGCGCGCTTACGGCGCCTACATCGAGAAGGTGGGCCACGCCAATCGCTCGCTCGTCCTCGTCGACGAGGAGGGCGTGGTGGAGTGGGCCTACGAGTCGCCGACGCCCCTGGAGATCCCCGGCGCCAACCTGATCTTCGACGCCCTCGCCTCGCCAAGCGCTCGTTGAAAGGTTTTGGGGGCCATAACCCGGAAAATCCTTCAACGATGGGTGGAGACCTAACCAGCGCCGCGGTGCCGCCGGCCGGGACAGAGGATCACAGCAGGGGAGAAGGGCCACAGTTGATCGTCTACGCCGATCTCGGCTGCCCGCACTGCGCTGCGGCTTGGGTGGAGCTGTCAGACCGCGCGGCGACGATCGTCTTCCGCCATTTCCCGGTCGCCAGCAAGCATCCACGCTCGCCGGCGCTGCACGGCGCGGCTGAGGCGGCGGGCCTGCAGGGCCGCTTCTTCGAGATGGTCGATTCGCTCTACGGCGACCGCGGTCACGTCGACGATCCCCATCTCTGGGCACGGGCCGAGCGCCTTGGCCTGGATCTGGAGCGCTTCGAGGCCGACCGCCGCTCCGAGGCAGTCGCCGTCCGTGTGCGCCGCGACTTCGAGTCCGGCATCCGCGCCGGCGTCACCGCCACGCCCGCGCTCTTCCCCGCGTAGGCTCGGGTGCAACGCTTTGTCCCCGCAATGGGTGGAAAAACGTTGCACCCCCTCGGGAGCGACCATCAAACCCGCGCTCCCCGCGCCCTGTACTCTCTCCTGCGAAAGAGAACGCGAGTTCTGAAAGCAGATGGCCGCCATCCGGGTGGCCGGAGGTAGGACAACTAAATGAGCATGTTTGACGTAACCCGCGTTTCGGCGGATGTCGGCGACAGCCAGATCTCCTTCGAGACCGGAAAGCTCGCGAAGCAGGCGGGTGGCGCGGTCGTGGTCCAGGCCGGCGACACGATGGTGCTCTGCACCGCAACCGTCGGGAACCTTCGCGACGTGGACTTCCTTCCCCTGACCGTCGACGTCGAGGAGCGCATGTACGCCGCGGGCAAGATCCCCGGCTCGTTCTTCCGTCGCGAGGGTCGCTCCGGCGAGAAGGCGACGCTCACCGCGCGCATGATCGACCGGCCGATTCGCCCGCTCTTCCCGAAGGGCTGGCACTACGAGACCCAGCTGGTCGCGATCCCGATGTCGGTGGACCAGGTCCACCCTTACGACATCCTCGCGATGAACGGTGCCTCGGCGGCGCTGGCGATCTCGCCCGTCCCGGTGGCCGCACACGTCGGCGCCGTGCGGATCGGCAAGCTCGACGGCGACTTCGTCGTCAACCCCTCCGAGGAGGACCTGGCCGAGCTCGACCTCGACCTGATCGTCGCCGGCACGGACGAGGCGATCCTGATGGTCGAGGCCGGCGCCAGCGGCGTCACCGAGCAGGAGATCCTCGACGCGCTCGACATCGCCCACGGCGAGATCAAGAAGCTCACCGCGGCGATGGAGGAGCTGCAGCAGAAGGCGGGCAAGGAGAAGATCGAGGTCGAGGCGCCCAGCATCGACGAGGGCCTGATCGACGAGATCCGCTCCTCCCACGGCCAGGCTTTGGTCGACGCGATCGCCACCGAGGGCAAGCTCGAGCGCTACGAGGCGATCGACAAGGTCAAGGACGAGGTGGTCGGCAAGTACGCGGTCCCGGACGACGCCGGCGAGCTCGACGAGGGTCGGGTCGCCGAGGTCAAGGCCGCCTTCGCCTCGATCGAGAAGGACACGATCCGCAAGGCGATCGCCGTCGACAAGAAGCGCCCTGACGGCCGCGCCCAGGACGAGATCCGGCCGATCGAGTGCGAGGTCGACATATCGCCCCGCGTGCATGGCTCGGCTCTCTTCACCCGCGGCGAGACGCAGATCCTCTCCAACGCCGCGCTGGGCACGACGCGCATGGACATGCGCATCGACACACTCGGCCTGGAGACCTCGAAGAAGTTCTGGCACCACTACAACTTCCCGCCCTTCTCGGTCGGCGAGGCTGGCTTCATGCGCGGCCCCAAGCGCCGCGACATCGGCCACGGAGCGCTCGCCGAGCGCGCCCTGGTGGCGACGATCCCCAACGAGGAGGACTTTCCCTACGTGATCCGGGTCGTCTCCGAGACGCTCGAGTCCAACGGCTCCTCCTCGATGGGCTCGGTATGCGCCTCCTCGATGGCCCTGCAGGCCGCTGGCGTCCCGGTCAGCGCACCGGTCGCCGGCGTGGCGATGGGGCTGATCAAGGAGGGCGACGATTACATCGTCCTCACCGACATCGCCGGCGTCGAGGATCACCTCGGCGACATGGACTTCAAGGTCGCCGGCACCGCTGAGGGGATCACCGCCCTGCAGATGGACATCAAGATCACCGGTGTCACCTTCGAGATCCTCACCGATGCGCTGGAGCAGGCGAACAAGGGGCGCCAGTTCATCCTCGGCAAGATGGCCGAGGCGATCGACGGCCCGCGCGAGCAGCTCTCCCAGCACGCGCCGCGGATCGAAGCGATCAAGATCGACCAGGAGAAGATCGGCGCTGTGATCGGCAAAGGCGGCGAAACGATCCGCGCCCTCTGCGAGGAGTTCGAAGCCGAGATCGACGTCGAGGACGACGGCACGATTCGCATCTACGCGCCGACCGGCTCACAGGTGGAAGCCTGCGTCGCCCGCATCGAATCGATGACCAAGGAGGCCGAGATCGGCGATCGCTACAACGCCGCCAAGGTCGTCAAGACGACCACCTTCGGTGCCTTCGTCGAGCTGGTCAAGGGCACCGACGGCCTGCTGCACATCTCCAACGTCAAGCCCGGTGAGCGGGTCGACTCGGTCGACGACGTGCTCAGCGCCGGCGAGGTGATCGACGTCACCGTGGTCGAGGTCGACCGCGAGCGCGGTCGCATCGGCCTACGCCTCTCCGACGACCCCTCGGTGGCCGGCAAGAGCGCCGAGGAGTTGGCCGCGGTCGGCTCCGGCGAAGGCGGCGGCTCGCGCCGCAACGGCGGCGACCGCGGCGGTCGTGGAGGCCGTGAGCGCCGGCCCCGGCGCGAGCGTGAGCGCCGCGACTAGAAGTTGAGCGACGCAGTCCTAAAGAGCACCAGTTGCGCTCTGCGCCGCCCGCGAGGAGTCAGACGATGACGCGGTCGGCGCAGTGCTCACAACAGCACTCGGGCGTCCGGGTCGTCACCGAGGAGGTTCCCTCGGTGCGATCCGTGGCGCTCGGGCTCTGGGTGCGCACCGGCTCGCGCGACGAGACGCCAGCCCAGGCCGGGGTCTCGCACTTCCTCGAGCACCTGCTCTTCAAGGGCACGGCGCGCTTCTCGGCGATCGAGATCTCCGAGCGCTTCGACGGGCTCGGCGCCTCGGTCAACGCCGCCACCGGCAAGGAGACCACGCACCTGCACGCGCGCTTCCTCGACGAGCACACCGAGGAGGTCTTCGACCTCTTGGCCGAGATGCTGCTTGCCCCGACCTATCCCGAAGTCGACTCCGAGCGTGAGGTCGTGCTCGAGGAGATCGCGATGTATGAGGACGAACCGCAGGACCGCGTCCACGACATCTTGGCGGAAGCGGTCTTCGGGGAGCATCCGCTCGGCCGGCGGGTGCTCGGCGAGGCCGAGGTGATCAGCTCCGTTCCGGTCCCAGACATCGAGACCTATCGCAGCAGCCGTTACACCGGCTCGAATCTCGTCGTGGGGGCGGCCGGCAACGTCGACCACGCTCAGATCGCGGCCCTGAGCGAGCGGCTTGTCTCGCCGAGGACTTCCGGGGCCCCAGACCAGTCGCGGGAAGAGGCCGCCGCCGTGGCGCGCCTGCGCTTCTACGAGAAGGACACCGAGCAGTACCACATCTGCTTTGGGGCGCCGGGCATCGACCGCGCCGACGAGCGCCGCTACGCGCTGGCCGTGCTCGACTCGATCTTCGGCGGCTCCAGCTCTTCGCGGCTCTTCCGCGAGGTGCGCGAGAAGCGCGGCCTGGCCTACGCGGTCGGCTCCTACACCGAGCAGTACACCGATGCGGGCCTGGTTGCCGGCTACGTCGGCACGCGCGAGGACAACGTCGAGGAGGCCTGCGCCGTGATCGGGTCCGAGCTGCGCCGCCTGCGCGACGAGCCGGTCTCCGCCGCGGAGCTGGCCCGCGCCAAGGAGAGCGTCAAGGGCCGCCTCGTGCTCTCCTCGGAGTCGACCGCGGCGCGGATGACACGCATCTCGCGAGCGACGCTTTTCGATCTGCCGATCTACAGCCTCGACGAGATGCTGGCCAGGGTCGATGCCGTCACGGTCGAGGACGTAAGCGAGCTCACCGCCGAGCTCTATGACCCGGAGCGTCTCTCGGCCGCCTGTGTCGGGCGCGAGGAGTCCTGCTTCCGCAAAGCGCTGGCGCCGGTCAGCGAGAGCCTGGTGGCGGCATGATCGAGGTCGCGGTTTCGGGTGCTGCTGGGCGCATGGGACAGGCGGTCTGCGAAGCGGTCGAGGGTGCCGAGGATGCTGAGCTCTGCGGAAAGGCCGATCCCGCCCTCGGCGTCGAGCTGGTCGACGTGCTCGGCGAGGCCGAGGTCGTCGTCGACTTCACCACACCCGACACGGCGCTCGAAAACGCCAAGGCCTGTCTCGCCGCCGGCGTGCACGCCGTCGTCGGCACGACCGGCTTCGATCTCGATGCCCTTCGCGAGGCGGCTGAGTCCTCGAGCGCCAACTGCTTCGTCGCTCCCAACTTCGCGATCGGCGCCGTGCTGCTGATGGAGGTGGCACAGACGATCGCCCCGCATATGCCCGAGTGCGAGATCATCGAGCTGCACCACGACCAGAAGCTCGATGCGCCCTCGGGCACGGCAAAGCGCACCGCCGAGCTGATTCGGGGCGCCGGCGGGAACGTCCATGAGCCGATCCACTCCGTGCGCCTGCCGGGGCTCGTCGCTCACCAAGAGGTCGTCTTCGGCGGCGAAGGGCAGACGTTGTCCCTGCGCCACGACTCGATCGACCGCCGCTCGTTCATGCCGGGCGTGCTGCTCGCCGTACGCAAGGTGGCCGGGCTGCCCGACCGTTTCACCGTCGGGCTCGAGAAGCTGCTCTGACACCACGTCGCGATACCCTGGCCCCAATGAGCGCGGAGCGAGCAAGCGTGCATCTCTGGTTCTTCGCGCCGCGAGTGAAGCGCGAGGATTTTTCATGAAGGAGATTCGCGGCGTCATCACGGCGATGGTGACCCCATTCGACGAGGACGGCAGGGTGGACATGGACGCGGGGCGCAGGCTTGCCGCGCACCTCGTCTCGCACGGCTCGCACGGCCTCGTCATCTCTGGATCGACGGGCGAGTCGGCGACGATCACCGACCCCGAGGCGTTCGATCTGATGGACGCTGTCCGGGAGGAGGTCGGCGAGGAGATCCTGCTCGCCTTCGGCACCGGCACCAACGACACCCGCCACTCCGTCGAACTGACGAAGGAAGCGGTCGAGCGGGGCGCAGATGCCGCCCTGGTCGTCACCCCGTACTACAACAAGCCCAACCCGGCCGGCATCCGGGCTCACTTCGAGGCAGTTGCCGAGGTGGCCGGCGATCTGCCGATCATCGCCTACAACATCCCCTCACGGGTCGTGGTCAACATCCCGCCCGAGCTGCTCGCCGAGCTGGCCCAGATCGAGAACGTGGTCGCCGTCAAGCAGGCCAACAACGAGGAGCTGCAGCAGGTCGAGGGGCTTGGCCTGCTGGCCGGCAACGACGACGTCTTTCTCAAGACCCTGGAACTGGGCGGGGCCGGCGGCATCCTCGTCGCCTCACACCTCGTCGGTACCCAGATGCGCGAGATCTGGGATGCAGCGCAGGCGGGGGACATCGAGAGGGCGCGGCAGATCGACACCGACCTGCGCCAGCTCTATGACTCGCTGGCGGTGACGACCAACCCGATTCCAGTCAAGGCGGCTCTGGCGATGCTCGGCCTGATCCCAACCGACAGGCTGAGGCTTCCACTTGTGTCCGCCGACGCGGAGCAGCGAGCGACCGTACGGGCGGCGCTGGAGAGCGTCGGCCTCACCCCGGTGACGCAGTAGTGCCTGCCACCAAGCTGCGTGTGCTGCCGCTCGGGGGACTGGGCGAGATCGGCAAGAACATGACCGTGGTCGAGTACGAAGGCCGCATCGTCGTCGTCGATACCGGCTTGATGTTCCCGACGGCAGAGATGCTCGGCATCGACCTGGTCCTGCCCGACTTCTCCTACCTGCGTGAGCGGGCCGAGGACATCGAGGCGATCGTCCTCACCCACGGCCACGAGGACCACGTCGGCGCGCTGCCCTATGTGCTGCGCGAGATCGGCTCCCCGCCGGTGATCTACGGCGGCCTGCTGACGATCGGCATGGTCCGCTCCAAGCTCGACGAGCACAAGCTGAAGGATGCGCCGCTGGAGGAGCTGCCGGCGGGTGAGGCGGTCCGCGTTGGCCCCTTCGAGTTGGAGCTGATTCACCTCTCGCACTCGATCCCCGACGCGCGCGGGGTCCTGCTGAGGACCGAGCTGGGCTCGGTGCTGATGACCGGCGACTACAAGTTCGACCAGACCCCGGTCGACGGGCGCCCGGCCGACATCTCGCGGCTGGCGGAGATCGGCCGTGACGGGCTGCTGCTGCTCTGCGGCGACTCGACCAATGCCGACCGGCCGGGTATTGCTCCCTCGGAGTCGAGCGTCGGGCCGGCCCTGCTGGAGACCTTCGCCGCCTGCGAGGGCCGCATCATCGTCACTTCGTTCGCTTCCAACATCCACCGCGTGCAACAGGTGATCGATGCCGCCGTGAAGCTCGATCGCCGCGTTGCCCTCGTTGGCCGCTCGATGCGCAAGAACTTCAACATTGCCTCCAACCTGGGAATCGCCGAGGCGCCGCCGGGCCTCTTCATCCAGCCGCGGGAGATCGAGAGCTTCCCCGATGAGAAGGTGGTCGTCATCTCGACCGGCAGCCAGGGCGAGCCGCTCTCTGCCCTGCGGCGGATGGCCAACAACGACCACCGTGATGTCGAGCTGCACTCCGGCGACACCGTCGTCTTCTCGGCCACACCGGTACCCGGCAACGAGCGTGCCGTCAACGAGACGGTCGATCGCATCTATGAGATCGGCGCCTCAGTCGTTACCGCCAAGCAGGCGCCGATCCACGCCTCCGGCCATGGCTGGCAGGAGGAGCTGAAGTTGATGCTGAATCTGACCAAGCCGCGCTACGTGCTGCCCGTGCACGGCGACCACCAGCGGCTGCGGTTGCACGCCGAGCTGGCCGAATCGGTGGGGGTGGAGCGTGAGCGCATCTTCAAGGGCCGCAACGGCCTGCCTTTGGAGATCGACGAGAACGGGGCCCGCTTCGGCGAGGACATCCACGCCGGGGTGATCTACGTCGACGGGGTCAACGTCGGTGAGCCCGACGACGTCGCCCTGCGCGACCGGCGCGAGATCTCCGCCGATGGCATCTTCATCGTCGTGGCGACGATCTCATCCGAGGACGGGCACGTGATCGCCGACCCGGAAGTCCTCTTTCGCGGCGTTGCCTTCCTTGCAGAGGCCGATGCCCTGGTCGAGGAGCTCAAGGACGTGGTCGAGGACTCGCTCGAGGATGCCGCCAAGGCGGGCACCCGCGAGCTGCACCTGATCCAGGAAGACCTCCACGACGCGGTCGCCAGCCTCGTCTACGACCGGTTGCGGCGAAGGCCGATGATCATTCCGGTCGTCGTCGAGGTCTAAGGCCCTGCGTTACTGGCGGGCGGGTCCTGTCGCGGCGGCCCTCCCCCACATGCTCAGACGCCGCTTCGCGGCGCCTTCCGCTGCGGGGGACCCCCGCCGCCGCGCCACCCGCCCGAGAAACGTTGAAGGCTCAGCGCTGCAGCGCGGGAGATCAGCGGTTGCCTTGCGATGAAAGCTTGAGCCCGCCGGAGCGTGTTGGGGAGAGCTCCGGCGGGCCTGTGTGTCTCGTCCATCGACGAATCTAGGCGGCTTCGATTAAGCGCTCATAAAGCCGTCATAATTGGTTCCTCGGATCGCGTCAACGGCAGGCGAACGCGGAAGAGGGCGCCGCCCTGACGGGACTCGCCGAGCTCAACCGAGCCCCCGTGTGAAGCGGCCACTGCGCGGACGATCGCCAGGCCGAGGCCGCTGCCGGCTCCAACCGCTGTGTCGGCCGGGCCCTCGCCACGTACGAAGCGGTCAAAGACCTGATCGCGGAGCTTGGGCGGGATGCCCGGGCCGTCGTCCGCCACTTCGAGCACCGCATCGCCGTCCTGGCGCGAGAGGCGCAGCTCGATGTGGGCGTCCTCGGGAGTGTGGCGGCCGGCGTTGTCGAGCAAGTTGAGCACCAGCCGGTGCAGTTCGTCCGAGTTGCCCTCGACCGGCAGGGCGCACTCGTTCTCGATCTCCAGCTCACGATCGCCGAGCAGCGGCACGACCTCGGTTGCAGCATTGCCCGCTATCTCGGCGAGATCGCAGGAACGGTGAGCGCCGGAGCGACCGGCATCGGCCCGCGCCAGCAACAGCAGGTCGGCGACCAGTCGACTCATCCGTTTCGAGGAGCGTAGGGCCGAGTCGACCATCGCCCGCTCGTCATGCTGGCGCGGCACGTCCAGTGAGGCCTGCAGCAGCTCGAGGTTGGCGATCACGCTGGTCAGCGGGGTGCGCAGCTCATGCGAGGCATCGGCGACGAACTCGCGCTGCCGGCGCATCGCCGTCTCACGCTCGGCGCGGGCGGCATCGAGCGAGCGCAGCATCTGCTCGAGCGTGCGGGCCAGCTCGCCGACCTCGTCTTCGACTTTCGGGTCGGGCATGTGGCCCGATGGGTCGCCGGTGTCGGCGACCTGGCGTGCGGTCGCCGTGAGGGCGGAGATCGGTCGCATCGCGCGGGCGGCGATCGCGACGCCAGCCAGGCAGGCGAACAGCGTGCCGCCGAGGATGCCGGCCGCGACGAAGAGCCAGAGCCGATCGATGGTCGACTCGACGTGGGCGAGACTGCGGCCGTACTGGACGTAGCCGGTGGTGAGGCCGGTGGCGGCGCGGATTTCCGCCGTCGCCACCCGCATTTCCTCGTGGTTGGCGAGGCCGACGCCCACCGGGCCCAGGTAGGGGGCGTCGCTGCTCTGGTCCACCAGGTTGCCATTGACGTCGTAGACGCGTACCTCGGCACCGTCGGGCCGCACGAAGTCGTCGAGCTCGGGGCCGCTCTTTCCCGAGATCGTGCCCAGCGGCGTGTAGACGATGCGGAATTCGCCGGCCAGGGTCTTGGCCGCGTCGCTCACCTCGCGGTTGAAGTCGTCGCGGATGCGGTTCGTGGCGAGCTGACCGATCACCGCTCCGAAGACGAGCAGGATCGCCAGCGTCAGGCCGGCCGAGACCGCCGCAAGCCGCCAGCGGACTGGCCAGTTGTTGGGCCGCAACGCCGCCGGCCAGAATGACGGCCCCAGATCGTCATGCGGCACCCTCGGTTGCCCGACGAGACCTGCCTTTCGGGCATCTTGCGTCCTTGCCTGGCGGCGCCTGGGTCTCGTCATTACCCCTTCAAGACGTAGCCGGCGCCGCGTTTGGTGTGCAGGAGCCGCGACTCGCCGCCGGCCTCGAGCTTGCGGCGCAGGTTGGAGATGAAGACGTCAATCGTGTTGGTGGCCGCCATCGGGTCGTAGCCCCAGACGTCGTCGAGCAGGCGCTCGCGCGAGACAACCAGGCGCTCGTTGTGCATCAAGTACTCGAGCAGCTCGAACTCGCGGTTGGTCAGCTCGAGCTCCCGATCGCCGCGTTTCACCTCACGCGTGTCGGGGTTCAGCGAGAGGTCGGCAACCTCAAGCGAGGCGGCGCCACGCGGCGGCCGGCGCCGCAGCAGGGCGCGGATGCGGGCCAGCAGCTCGGTGCGCTCGAATGGCTTGACCAGGTAGTCGTCAGCGCCGCTGTCGAGGCCCCCGACACGGTCCTCGGTCTCGGCCCGCGCGGTAAGCATCAGGATCGGCACGTCTCCCTCGGCGCGCAGCCGACGGCAGACCTCGACGCCGTCGAGCCGGGGGAGGCCGAGGTCGAGCACGACGAGGTCGGGAACGAACCCTGTGGCGACGTCGAGCGCCTCGACGCCGTCGGCCGAGGTGCGGACCTCATAGCCCTCCTGGCGCAGCGAACGGCGCAGGACGTCGGCGATCTCGGCGTCGTCCTCGACCACCAGGACGCGGGCGGTGGTGAGCTCGGGGGCGGTGGTGAGCATCGCAACGATGTTAGAGGCGTCGCGGGTGAAAGCCGGTGAGATTTACCTCGTTTTTACGGTGCTCGAACGGGGAATCGGGGAGGGCTTCCACTTAACTTTTTCGTGGAGCGGGGCACGGCTGGCGCCTTGTGCCGGCTTGGCGAAAAAGTACAAGACGTTCCAGCCCTCCCCGATTCCCCGTTTACGGGCGCAGGTAAGGGACGATGGGCGTCGAAGCGGCCTTCATGTTCGTGCGCAAGAAGAAAGCTTCCCCTGCCCGTAGAAAGCCGAAAGCTCGAGGGAAGGCCGCGAAGGCTTCCCGACCGAGGCTGCATTTGCCGCAGGCTCTCGAGCAGCGGCATTTGGATCTGATCGGGCTGTTCTTGATTGCCGTGGGCGTGTATCTGAGCTTCGTTCTGTTCTTTGGCTGGGACGGGGGGAAGGTCGGCTATGGGGTCGAGACGGGGTTGACCTATCTGGTCGGGAACGTCGGGGCGCGGATCGCGACTGTGCTGATGCTTCTGGTTGGGGGGTTGCTGGTCACCGGGACCTCGATCTCGACGCTCTTCCGGGGTCTCGGTCGGGGGCTGCGAGCCGTCTTCGTCGGCAGCCGTGGGGTGGCCGACACGGTTGCCAGGAGTCGTGAGGCGCGGCGCGAGGAGAAGACCTTCTCCTTTGAGACGGAGCCTGGGCCGACGGACGTGATGAGCGCCTATCCGGAGGAAGATGACGTCGAGCCGACGGTGGCGCTCGTCGAGGAGCCCGAGGAGGTCGCGGAGGAGCCGATCACCCAAGACTTCGATACCGAGCTGGCCGAGATCGAGGCCGAAGAAGAGAAGGCGCTGCCCGGCGAGGAGCTGGCGCTCGAGCAGGTGGCGCTTACCCCGCAGGGCAACAAGCGCGGCGTCACCACCTCGGAGGAGATCGATTACCGGCCGCCACCGGCCAAAGCCCTCGAGCGCGGCAAAGGGGACAAAGGCGTCGATCCGCGCGACCACGAGACCGTCGGCCGCAAGCTGGTCGAGACCCTCGGTCATTTCGGCGTCGAGGCGAAGATCGTCGGCATCGTCAGCGGCCCACACGTCTCGCGTTACGAACTGCGCCTCGCGCCAGGCACCAAAGTGAAGAAAGTCACCGAGCTCTCCAACGACCTCGCCTACGCGTTGGCCTCGACCGACATCCGCATCCTCGCCCCGATCCCCGGCAAGCAGGCGGTCGGCGTCGAGGTTCCCAACAAGCGGCACCGGATGGTGTACCTCGGCGACATCTTCCGCCGCGATCTCGGCGAGCGCGGGAACGCTTCCGCCGGGTCGCCGCTGTCGGTGTGGCTGGGCAAGGACATCGCCGGCAACTCGGTCTGGACCGACCTCGCGAAGATGCCGCATCTGC
>DATNHC010000001.1:0-13649 GCA_035605155.1 Solirubrobacterales bacterium | reverse complement strand
TGCGCTTCTTGCGGTGGCGCATCGCCGGCTCAGCTCCTCAGTCTCCCTGGAGATCGAGGCCGCGCCCGTGCAGGGTCTCGATCACTTCCTCGATCGACTTCTGGCCGAAGTTGGGGATCGCATTCAGCTCCGAGCGCGTCTTGCGCACCAGGTCGCCGACGGTCTGCACCCCCGCCCGCTTGAGGCAGTTGTAGGAGCGGACGCCGAGCTCCAGCTCCTCGATCAGGATCTCGTCCAGACCATTGCTGCTGGCGATGCCATCGGCGCCGCCCGGGCCGGGCAGCACGTCGGCGGCGTGCGGCGCGACCGGCTCGCGCGCGGTCAGCTCCTCGACCCGGTCGGCGTCGGTGAAGATCGCCAGGCTCTTGATGAGGATCTCCGAGGCCTCGCGCAACGCCGCGCCGGGCTCGATCGAGCCGTCGGTCTCGAGGTCGAGAGTCAGTTTGTCGAAATCAGTGCGCTGCCCGACTCGAGCCGTTGCCACCGAGTAAGAGGCACGGCGGATCGGCGAGAAGATCGAGTCGATTGGGATCACGCCGATCGGCTGCTCGTCGGACTTGTTCTCCTCGGCTGGCGAGTAGCCACGGCCACGGCCGATCGTCAGGTAGATCTCGAGCTTGGTTTTCTTCTCGAGCGTCGCGATCGGCGCGTCGGGATTGAGAATCTCAACCCCCGAGGGCAGATCGATGTTCTTGGCCTTGATCTCACCGGGACCGGTGGCGACCAGCGGCGCCTCGACCTCATCGGCATCCGTGTGCATGCGGACGACGAGGTCCTTGAGGTTGAGGACAATGTCGGTGACGTCCTCCTTGACGCCGGGCACGGTCGAGAACTCGTGCGCGACGCCCTCGATGCGGACACTGGTTACCGCAGCGCCGCCCAGCGAGGAGAGCAGGACGCGGCGGAGACTGTTGCCGAAGGTGTAGCCGAAGCCCTTGTCGAGCGGCTCGATCGTGAAGGTGCCACGGCGGTCGTCAACCTTCTCGGAGGTGATGCGGGGGACCTGGAAGTCAGTGGTCATGTGTTCCTTGCGTATTGCGTGTTCAGAAAACTGGTTCCGGTTACTTGGAGTACAGCTCGACGATCAGCTGCTCTTGCACCGGCGCCGAGATCTCCGCGCGCTCGGGATAGCGCAGGACCTTGGCCGTGAGGGAGTCGTGATCGGCCTGCAGCCAAGCAGGCACGGTCGAGACCAGCTCGGTCGCCTTGCGAATCGTGTCGGTGGCGGCCGAGCTCGACTTGATCGAGATCACGTCCTCGGGGCGTACCTGGTAAGAGGGGATGTCGACGCGACGGCCGTTGATCAGCCAGTGGCCATGGCGGATCAGCTGGCGGGCCTGGCGCCGGGAGGCGGCGAAGCCGAGGCGGACCAGCACGTTGTCGAAGCGTGACTCGAGCAGGCGCAGCAGGTTCTCGCCGGTGACGCCGTCCTGGCGCGAGGCCTTGTCGTAGTAGGCGCGGAACTGTTTCTCGAGCACCTGGTAGTAGCGCCGCGTCTTCTGCTTCTCACGCAGCTGCACCCGGTACTCGGACTGCCGCATGCGGCCGCGGCCGTGCTCTCCAGGCGGGTATGAGCGGCGCTCGACGCCGCACTTGTCGGTGAAGCAGCGCTCGCCCTTGAGGAAAAGCTTTTGGCCCTCGCGACGGCACTGCTTGCACTGCGGCGCAGTATCGCGAGCCACTAGACCCGCCTCCGCTTCTTCGGGCGGCAGCCGTTGTGGGCCTGGGGAGAGACGTCCTTGACGGTGGTCACGTCGAGTCCCGCCGCCTGCAGCGAGCGGATCGCCGTCTCGCGGCCGGATCCCGCTCCCTTGGCGAAGACCTCGACCTTCTCCAGACCGTGTTCCATGCCTTTCTTGGCGGCAGCGTCGGCGGTGACCTGGGCCGCGAACGGGGTCGACTTGCGCGAGCCTTTGAACCCGGCCGAGCCGGCCGACTCCCAGGCGATCACGTTGCCCTCGGTGTCGGTCAGGGTGACGATCGTGTTGTTGAAGGAAGTCTTGATGTGTGCCTGCCCGTAGGTGACGTTCTTCTTGACACGCCTCCGCGAGCGTCCTTTGGCCGGTTTTTTCGCAGCTGCCACTGACTCTCCCTACTTCGGCGTCGGCGCCTTGCGCTTACCGGCGACGCTCATCCGGCGCGGTCCCTTGCGGCCGCGCGCATTGGTCTTGGTCCGCTGGCCGCGAACCGGCAGGCCGCGCCGGTGGCGCAGGCCGCGGTAGGAGCCGATCTCCATCAGTCGTTTGACGTCCTGCGAGCGCTCACGGCGAAGGTCGCCCTCGACCTCGCGCTGCTCGACAGCGTCGCGCAGGCGAATCACCTCATCCTCGGTCAGGTCCTTGACCAGGGTGTCCGGATCGACCTTGGCCTCCTCGAGGATCTTCTGGGCGGTCGACCGACCGATGCCGAAGATGTAGGTGAGACCGATTTCGGAGCGCTTGCCGACCGGGATGTTGACTCCTGCGATACGTGCCATCGTCGCCTGCCTAGCCCTGCCGCTGCTTGTGGCGCGGGTTTTGGCAGATCACCAAGACCGCCCCATTGCGGCGGATGATCTTGCACTTTTCGCACATCGGCTTTACGGAAGCTCGAACCTTCATTGCTCCGGTCTCGTATCGAACACAGGACTCCTGCGGCGCCCCAGGAGTTGGACGGCAGGCAACCACCGGCCCACTGGGCCGACCGGGAAAGATAGCAGGGGGTCTGCTTCGGGGCGTGCCTGGTTCGGGTCGGACGGGTGGGCTCTCGGGGGAATTGACCACCGCGCCTGCGGCGCGGTGGAACCTGGTGCGCGGCTGCGCCGCGCAGGAGACAGATTGCATATCGCCGCCTGCGGCGACATTCCCCCGAGAGGCCACCCGTCCGACTTCGACACGCCCCCGAAGCACGAGCAGCTTGGAAGCTGCAGACGGGACCAAGGGTCACAAGCTCTCTCGAGCCTCCCGCCCCCCGGCCCGCCGACTCTCCGTTAGCCGCGGAGAGCTTATGACGAAGGGGTGATGGGCCTCTGCGGGAATGTCGCGAAGCGGCCTATGCAATCCGGTTCTTGCGCGGCGTCAGCCGCGCTCCTATTCGCCCCGCGCGAAGCGCGGGGCGTCAATTCCCGCAGAGGCCCATCACCCCTTCGTCCCATAGCCCTACTCGTGCCAGGGTGTCAGAATCCGTGGGCCGTCAGCAGTGACCGCGACGGTGAACTCGAAATGGGCTGCGAGCGAGTCGTCCTCGGAGTAGACGGCCCAGCCGTCGTCGCCCATCCGCACGCCGGGGCCGCCGGCGTTGACCATCGGCTCGATCGCCAGCACCGTCCCCTCCTCCAGCAGCGGGCCCTTGCCGGGAGTGCCGAAATTGGGCACCTGCGGCTCTTCGTGCATCTCGCGACCGATGCCATGGCCGACCAGGGTGCGGATGATCGAGAGACCCTCGGACTCCACGGCGCGCTGGATCGCGGACGAGACGTCGCCAAGCCGGTTGCCGGGCTGCATCTGCTCGACGCCCCCGAACAGCGCCGCCTTGGTCACGTCGAGCAGCTTCTCCGCATCGGGCTCGATCTGTCCGATCGGCACGGTCATCGCCGCGTCGGCAACCCAGCCGTCCTTGATCACCCCGACGTCGATCGAGAGCACGTCGCCCTGCTCACACGCGTACGGGCCGGGGATGCCATGGACGACCATCGAGTTGGGCGAGGCGCAAATCGAGCCCGGGAAGCCCCGGTAGCCCTTGAAGGCGGGCACGGCGCCCTGCGAGCGGATCAACTTCTCGGCTGCGCGGTCAAGCTCGGCGGTGGTCACACCCGGCCGCGCGTTGGCGGCGAGCATCTGCAGGCAGCGGACGAGGATCTCCCCGGCGGCCGCCATCTGCTCGACCTGCTCGGGCGTCTTGCGGACGATCATCCGGTACACGCTAGTGCGCTGTCTCGTGACATTGGTCGAGGAAGTCAGATGCTGCGTGACAGCACTAGATGGCCTCGTCGGCCTCGAGACGCAGCGTCGCCAGCGTGCGGCTGATCTCCTCGGCGACGGTCTCCGGGGCGGCAGCGCCCTCGATCCGTCGCAGCAGGCTCTTGTGGTCGTAGAACTCGATCAGCGGCGCCGTCTTGGAGTGATACTGGTCGAGCCGGTGGCGGATCACGTCGGGCTTGTCGTCGTCGCGGACGACCAGCTCGCTGCCGTCGAGGTCGCAAACGCCCTCCTGGCGGGCTGGATTGAACTCGACGTGGAAGACGTGGCCGTTCTCGACGCAGGTGCGGCGGCCCCCCAGGCGGCGCACCACCTCGTCGTCGGAGACGTCGATCAGCAGCACCGCGGTCAGCTCGCGCCCCAACTCCTCGAGCTTGGCCGCCAGCGCCTCGGCTTGCGGCTCGGTGCGCGGAAAGCCGTCGAGGATGAAGCCGTCGGCAGCCTCGGGCGAATCGATGCGCTCCCCGATCATGCCGACGATCACGTCGTCAGGCACCAGATCGCCGCGCTCCATGTACTCCTTCGCCACACGCCCCAGCTCCGTCCCCTCACGGACCGCCGCCCGCAAGATGTCCCCGGTGGCGTAGTAGGGCAACTCGAGGTCCCCCTGCAACCGCTCCCCCTGGGTGCCCTTGCCGCTGCCGGGAGGCCCTAGGAGTACGAGATTTAGCTGCTGGGACATTTCCTTGAAATTTGCCTTTAAAACCGAAGTTAGAACGGCCGTGAAAACCAAGCAGATCGTGGGACGCAGGGAGGCTGGTGAGGGGAGCGCACCGTTATGTGCGTGACCCGATCCAGCCGACCGAGGACCGCGATATGCGCCGGTTTGCAGCGGCCACGACGAAGGTTATTTGAGAAATCCCTCGTAGTTGCGCATCATTAGTTGGGCCTCCAGCTGCTTCACCGTTTCCAGCGCAACGCCGACCACGATCAGGATCGAGGTTCCGCCGAAGGCAAAGTTTGCCGCGGTCTGGCTGAGCAGGATCGTCGGCAGGGCCGCCACCGCCCCCAGGTAGAGGGCCCCGGGGAAGGTGAGGCGCGAGAGGATGCGATCGAGGTACTCGGCGGTCGGCCGCCCGGGCCGCACGCCGGGGATGAAGCCGCCGTACTTCTTCAGGTTGTCTGCTTGGTCGACCGGGTTGAAGGTGACCGCCGTATAGAAGTAGGTGAAGATGATGATGAAGAAGACCTCGCCGACCACGTAGGCCCAGCCGTTGGGGCTGAAGAAAGCGGCGAAGTCAAGGGCGGCCGGCGTGTTGATCAGCTGACCGATCGTCGGCGGGAAGGCCATGATCGAAGCAGCGAAGATGACCGGGATGACGCCGGCCATGTTGACCCGCAGCGGCAGGTAGGTCGATCCACCGGAGGTCATTTTGCGGCCCACGACTCGTTTCGCGTATTGCACCGGGATCCGTCGCTGGCCCTCTTGGACGAAGACGATCGCGACGATCACAGCGAGCGCGACGAAGGGCATCATCACTTTGAAGACCTGGTCGGGGTTGGTCCACCAGGCGGTCAGCCCCTGGGGCAGTTCGGAGACGATCGAAGCGAAGATCATCAGCGAGATGCCATTGCCGATGCCGCGTTGGGTGATCAGCTCCCCCAGCCACATCAGCAGCGTGCAGCCTGCGGTCAGTGAGATGACGATCAACAGCACCTTCGCTCCACCCAGGCTGGCTATCGCGTTGTTGCCGCCCGCCTGCCGACCGAAGGACTGGAAGAGGTAGACATAGCCGAAGGACTGGGCGAAGGCGAGGCCGACGGTCAGGTAGCGCGTGTACTGGGTGATCTTTTGCTGCCCGACCTCGCCTTCTTTCTGCAGCTTCTCGAGCGAGGGGAGGACGACGGTCAGCAGCTGCAGGATGATCGAGGCCGTGATGTAGGGCATGATCCCCAGCGCGAAGAGCGAGAGGCGCGAGAGACTTCCCCCCGAGAAGGTGTTGAGGAGGTTGAGAATGCCGCCGCCGGAGAAGTTTTTCTCCAGTTCGTTGATCGCGTCGATGTCGACGCCCGGCGCCGGAATGTAGGCACCGAACCGGTAGATGAGCAGCATCGCCGCGGTGAAGGCGAGCTTCTTGCGAATGTCCGCAACGGTGAATGCGTTCGCAATGGTCCGGAGCATTAGAGCTCCAGAGTGTGGCAGGAACCGCCTGCCGCTTCTATCTGCTCCTTTGCAGCAGCGCTGAAGGCGTGAGCTTTGACTGTCAGCTTCTTGGAGAGCTTGCCACGGGCGAGGATCTTCACCGGGTCAGAGCGCTTGGCGAGCCCCTTCTCCCTCAGGGTCTCGGGCGTCACCTCAGCATCGGCGTCGAAACGCTCCTCCAAATCGGCGAGGTTGACCGGCTGCGATTTGGTCCGGAAGTTCTCAAAGGGCATCGACTTCTTCATGTGCGGCCCGCGCAGCTTTCGCATCCGCATGTGGATCGGGTTCTGCCCACCCTCGTAGTTGGCCTTGCGCTTAGACCCAGAACGAGCGCCAGCCCCCTTGTGTCCCCTGCCTGAAGTCTTGCCCAGCCCCGAGCCCTCACCGCGCCCCAGCCGCTTGCGCGGCTTGCGCGAGCCCGGCTTCGGCCGCAGGTTGTGCAGCCCGATCTCCTCCGACCGCGGCGTCTCAGCCATCAGCCGTCCACCTCAACCAGGTGAGAGACCGCACGAATCTGCCCCTGCAGCTGCGGACTGTCCTTGCGCTCCACAGCCTTGCCGATCCGCCCCAGCCCCAGCGCCCGAAGCGTCGCTTTCTGAGCAGGGTTGGTCCCATTGGCAGACCGGACCTGCCTGATCTTCACCCCGCTCACGAGGACTCCTCAGCTTTCGTCTCAGCGGCCGGAGCCTCCTCAGCTTTCTCAGCGGCGGGAGCGTCAGCCCCAGCGGCCGGCGCCTCATCAGCTTTCTCCTCAACGGCGGGTGTCTCAGCCTCGGATGGAGCGCCCGCCTCGGCGCTCTGTCCCTCGGCCTCGGACGTGGCGTCCGCGGGTGGCGTCGCAGGGGGGACCGCCCCCGAGGAAGCTTTAGCTACCGCAGGGGGCGGTGGGTCCCCTGCGGCGACAGGACCCGCGGTGGATCCATTTGAGCCCTGAGCCGAAGCCCCATGACTCTTCTCAACCCCCAGCACCTGAGCCACGGTCAATCCCCGCAGCTCGGCAACCTCCTCAGGCCGCCGAAGACGGATCAGCCCGTCCATAGTCGCCTTCACCAGGTTGATCGGGTTCTGCGTCCCAATGCTCTTGGTCAGCACGTCCTTCACGCCCCCCAGCTCGAGCACCGCCCGCACTCCGCCGCCGGCGATCACCCCGGTACCGGGGCTCGCCGGGCGCAGCACTACATGGCCTGCCCCGTAGCGGCCGATGATCTTGTGGGTGATCGTCTGGCCGTATTTGGGGATGCGAATCAAGTTCTTGCGGGCGTTCTCGACGCCCTTCTGGATCGCCAGCGGCACCTCGCGGGCCTTGCCGTATCCGATCCCGACCACGCCGTCTTCGTCGCCGACCGCGACCAGGGCCGTAAAGGAGAAGCGCCGGCCGCCCTTGACCACCTTGGCGACGCGGTTGATCTCGATAACGCGCTCCTGCAGGTCCAGCCCGCGCGGGCTGACCGTCTCAACGTTTGTTGCGTCCATTCCCTTCATAGCGAGCGGTCCAAGGTAGCGGACTAGAAGACCAGCCCTCCCTCACGTGCGCCTTCGGCCAGGGCCTTGACCCGGCCGTGGTACTGGTAGCCGCCACGGTCGAAGACGCAGATCTCGACGCCGGCCGCCTTGGCGCGCTCGGCCAGCAGCTCGCCCGCCCGCTTCGCCTGCTCGGAGGCCGAGAGCTTGCGCAGCTCGGGCTCGATCCAGTTGACGGCGGCCAGGGTGTGGCCTTTGCCGTCGTCGATCAGTTGGGCGAAGATCCCGCGATTGGAGCGGTAGACCGAGATGCGTGGACGGTCGGCCGTGCCGACCACGCGAGCCCGCACTCGGCGGCGGCGGCGCAGGCGCGCCTGGCGCTTGGTGAGCACGGCCATTAGGCGCGCTTGCCTACCTTGCGCGCGACGTGCTCGCCGCGGTAGCGGATTCCCTTGCCCTTGTAGGGCTCCGGGGGACGGCGCTTGCGGATGTCGGCGGCAACCTGGCCGACGAGCTGCTTGTCGATACCGCGGATGACGATCTCGGTCGGCTGCGGCACCTCAAACTCGATTCCCTCCGGTGCCTCGATCGAGACTGGGTGCGAGTAGCCAAGCGCCATCTCCAGGTTCTTCCCCTTGAGCTGGGCGCGGTAGCCGACGCCCTGGATCTCGAGCCGCTTCTCGAAGCCCTCGGTAACGCCCTCGACCATGTTGGCGATCAGGCTGCGGGTCAATCCATGCAGAGCACGGTGCTCGCCGCGGTTGGTCGGTCGCTCGACGGTGAGAACGCCATCTGACTGCTCGACCTTCATCTCGGCCGAGAGCACCTGGTCGAGCTCCCCCTTGGGGCCCTTCACCGACACACGGCCGGGCGCGACGTCGATCGTCACAGCCTCGGGCACGGCAATGGGCTTTCTTCCGATCCGGCTCATCAGATGCCTGCCTTCCTGGCCAAGTACGCCTGGGGGCGCGGCTGGTCGAGCAGATCAAGGACGCAGGGCGCAGCCTTTGCTGGAGGCAAAGGCAAGCTTGAGGACGCAGAGATGTGACGCGCCAGACGCGTCATCCAGGTGTGCTTGGCTGGGGAGGCAGGCATCTTGCTCGATCACCAGACGTAGGCGACGACCTCGCCGCCGACGCCCTTCGACTTGGCTTCGTGACCGGTCATCACGCCGACCGAAGTGCTGACGATCGCCGTGCCGGTCCCGCCGTACACGCGCGGAACCTGCTTGTGGTCGACGTAGCGACGGCGGCCGGGGCGCGAGATGCGCTCGAGGCCGGCAATCACGGGACGGCGATCCTCGGTGTACTTGAGGCGAATCCTGATCGCCTCGCCGACGGTGGCCGGCTGCTTGGCGAAGTCGAGGATGTAGCCCTGCTCCTTGAGGATGCGCGACATCTCCAGCTTCAGCCGCGAGGCGGGAATCTCCACCTCGTCGTGGCCAGAGCCAAGCGCGTTGCGGATCCGGGTCAGGTAGTCGGCTATCGGGTCGGTCAGCATCTGTCGTTCCGTGGGTGTTGGTCTTTACCAGCTGGACTTGGTCATGCCGGGGATGTGGCCCTCGTGCGCCGCCTCGCGTAGGCAGATCCGGCAGAGGCCGAACTTGCGGTAGTAGGCGCGCGGCCGGCCACAGCGACGGCAACGGTTGTATGCGCGGGACTTGAACTTGGCCTTGCGGCCCTGCTTCACCTTCAGCGAAGTCTTAGCCATTCTCCTGATTCTCCTTGTCGGCCGTGTTCTCGGCGCCCTCGTCACCGTCGGCGGCGGGCTCGCCACCCTCGCCCTCCTCCTCGGTTTCGGGCTTGGCATAGGCGTCCGGGTTCTCTTCCTTGAGCTGCTCGAGCGCCGCCTGCTCGGCCTCAGCCCGCAGGCGGGCCTCCTCCTTGCGCTTTTCCTCCTCCTCGGCCGCCTCCTCGTCGGCGCCCGGGCCGCCCGGGCGTCCCTCTTTCGCGAAGGGCATCCCCAGCCCAAGCAGCAGCTCGAATGCCTCCTCGTCGCTCGCGGCGCTGGTCGTGATCGTCACGTCGAGACCGCGCACCTCGTCGATCGAGTCGTAGTCGATTTCCGGAAAGATCAGCTGCTCGCGGACTCCCATCGAGTAGTTGCCGCGACCGTCGAAGGAGCGCGGGTTGAGGCCGCGGAAGTCACGAATGCGAGGCACGGCGATCGAGCAGAGGCGGTCGAAGAACTCCCACATACGGGCGCGGCGCAGCGTCACCGAGACGCCTACCGGCATGCCCTCTCGCACCTTGAAGGACGCGATCGACTTGCGGGCGCGGCGCACGCTGGGCTGCTGGCCGGCGATCGTCGCCAGCTGCGCCTGCGCGGCTTCCAGCATCTTGGCGTTTTGCTTTGCCTCGCCAAGTCCCATGTTGAGGGTGATCTTCTGCAGCCGCGGCGCCTGCATCGGCGTCGAGTAACCGAACTTCTCGATCAACGCCGGCAGCACATCCTGCTCGTAGCGCTCACGCAGGCGCGGCGGCGGCGCGGCCTGGGACTGCGGTGTGGCAGTGGCCTCCATTAGAAGGACGCCCCCGTGCGCTTCGAGAAGCGCTCGCGCTTACCGCCTTTGTCGCGGCGCACGCCGACGCGGGTGGGCTTGTTGTCTTTGGGGTCGAGCAGCATCACGTTGGAGACGTGGATCGGCCCCTCCTTCTCGACGATGCCGCCGACCTGCCCCTTGGTGGCGTCTTTGACCGAGCGCGGCCGTTCGTGGCGCTTGATCATGTTCAGGTTCTCCACGTAGACGCGGTTCTTCTTCGGTTCGGTGCGCGAGACGCGCCCCGTCTTGCCGGCGTCCTTGCCGCCGATCACGATCACCTGGTCGTCCTTGCGGATCCGCATGCCCCTGGCCATCGCTAAAGGACCTCCGGCGCCAGGGAGATGATTTTCATGAAGTTGCGATCGCGCAGCTCGCGGGCGACCGGGCCGAAGATGCGGGTGCCGCGGGGATTGTTGCTCGCCGGGTCGATCAGCACGGCGGCGTTTTCGTCGAAGGAGATGTAGGTGCCGTCGGGGCGCCCGAGCTGCTTCTTGGTGCGCACGACGACCGCCTGAACGACCTCGCCTTTGCGCACGCCCCCCTGCGGACTCGCCTGTTTGACCGTCGCCGTGATCACGTCGCCGACGCCGGCATAGCGGCGATGCGAACCGCCCCTGACGCGGATGCAGAGGATCTCGCGGGCACCCGAGTTGTCGGCCACCTTCAATCTCGACTCCTGCTGGATCACTTGGCGCGCTCCAGGACCTCGACCAGGCGCCAGCGCTTGGTCTTCGAGAGCGGCCGGGTCTCGACGACGCGGACGATGTCCCCCTCGCCGGCCTCGTTGCGCTCGTCGTGAGCGTGCAGGGTGCGCGAGCGGCGCACGACCTTCTCGTAGGTCGGATGGCGCCGAGCGATGTCGATCCGCACAGTGATCGACTTCTCGCCTTTGTTGGAGACGACGACCCCCTGGCGCATCTTGGCGGCCACGGCGTCCTTCTCGGCCCGGGGCGTGCCCTGACCTGCAGTCCTGTCCCGCTTCGCAGCAGCCCGTTCCTTACGCCGCGACTCGGCCTTGAGCTTGCGATGCTCGGCCCGCTTGGCAGCCCGCTCCTCAACGGTGAGCGCCTCCCCGGGCGTGTGCGGCTGCCGCGAGCGCTCCAGCCTGCGCTTCTCCTTCCAGGGAAGCTCGTCCTCCGGATTCGGCTCCGCAGGCTCCTCCTTCGCCGCAGGCGCCTCCTCTGCAGCAGGCTCCGCCTCAGCCGCAGCGGACCCCTCCTGCTCAGGCTCAGACCCCTCGGAAGACTCGGCCTCGGGCGCCTCGTCCTTGGACTCATCCGCATCTTCCGCGGGTGGCGCGGACTCGGAGGGGTCGAGAACGGAGGCCTCGCCCCCGCCCGCAGCCCCCTCCGAGGCCGCGTCGGGACCCGCGGTCGATCCGTCCGAGCCCTCAGTCGAAGCCTCGTCCGCCGCCTCGTCTTTTTTCGTCTCGTCGTCCGTCATCTCTTCAGCTCTCTCTCGACGTCGATCCCGCGCTCCTTGGCAACGGTCAGCAGCCTGGCGATATCGCGGCGGGCGGCGCTCACCCGCGCCGTGTTCTCCAGCTCACCGGTCGCCTGGCGGAAGCGCAGGTTGAAAGCCTCCTGCTTGGCGTCGATCAACTTCGCCACCAGCTCGTCGTCTTTCATGTCGTGGACTTCAGCGCCGTTCACTGTGCCTCGGCTCCCTCGCGCATCACGAATTTGGTTTTCACCGGAAGCTTGTGCCCCGCCAGCCGCAGCGCCTCACGCGCCAGGTCCTCGGGCACGCCGGCCAGCTCGAACATCACCTTGCCGGGCTTGACCACAGCGACCCAGCCCTCGGGGTTGCCCTTGCCGGAGCCCATCCGCGTCTCCGCGGGCTTCTTCGTGTAGGGCTTGTCGGGGAAGACGTTGATCCAGACCTTGCCGCCGCGCTTGATCTTGCGGGTCATCGCCACGCGGGCGGCCTCGATCTGGCGGTTGGTGATCCAGCCCCGGTCGAGCGACTTGAGCCCGTACTCGCCGAAGGCGACGGTGCTGCCGCCCTTCGTGTTGCCGCGCATCCGGCCGCGCATCTGCTTGCGGTGCTTGACCCGCTTCGGCATCAGCATCAGCGGCGATGCCTCCTTTCAGCGCAGTGCGACTCAGCCGAGCGAAAACCAAGCTGGGCAAGGACGCAGGGTGCAGCCTTTGGCGGGGCCAAAGGCAAACCCGAGGACGCAGATCCAGCGCCGGTTTGCAGCCGGCTGAGGCGTGCTGTGTTGGAAGGAGTCATCGCGGACCCCCTCCGCGCTGGCCGCCGCGTCCGCGGTCGCCACCGGGCCGCCCGCCACGGTCTCCACCGCGACCGCCACCGCGGCCGCCGCGCTGGCCGCCCTGCGGGCCGTCGTCGTCGCCGAGCTGGTCGGAGCGGAAGCCCTCGGGCATCACCTCGCCCTTGTTGATCCAGCACTTGACGCCGATCCGGCCGGTGGTCGTGCGCGCCTCGAAGAAGCCATAGTCGATGTTGGCGCGCAGCGTGTGCAGCGGCACACGGCCGTCGGAGTAGCCCTCGGTGCGTGCCATCTCGGCGCCGCCGAGGCGCCCGGAAACCTGGACCTTGACCCCTTTGGCGCCGGAGCGCATCGCCGAGGTGAGAGCGCGTTTCATCGCCCGGCGGAAGGCGACGCGGTTCTGCAGCTGCTCGGCGATCGACTGGGCGACCAGCTTGGCGTCAAGCTCGGGGCGCTTCACCTCGCGGATGTTGACCTTGACCGGTTTGCCGGTCAGCTTGTGCAGGTCCTTGCGCAGGGCGTCGACTTCGCTGCCCGACTTGCCGATCACGATGCCGGGGCGGGCGGTGTGGATGTCGACCGCGATCTCGCCGTGGCGCTCGATCGTGATGTTGGAGAGGCCGGCGTGGGCGAGCTTGCCTTCGATGTGATCGCGGATCTTGAGATCCTCGTTGAGCACGTCGGAGAAGTCTTTCTCCTCGAACCAGTTGGACTTCCAGTCCTGGATGTAGCCGACGCGGAAGCCGCCGGGGTGGATCTTCTGTCCCATCAGATGCCCGCCTTTCTGGCCAAGTGCGCCTGGGAGCGCGGCTGGCCGAGCAGATCGAGGACGCAGGGCGCAGCCTTTGCTGGTGGCAAAGGCAAGCCCGAGGACGCAGAGATGCGATGCGCCAGACGCGGCCTCCAGGTGTGCTTGGCCGGGGAGGCGGGCATCTCAGTCCTCGTCTTCCGGGCTTAGCGCGACCGCGATGTGACACGTCCGCTTGTTGATCCGCGAGGCGCGGCCGAGAGCCCGCGGGCGATAGCGCTTCAGGGTCGGGCCTTCATCCACCGTGATCTCGCTGATCCGCATCTCGTCGGCGACCAGGTCGTGGTTGTTCTCGGCGTTGGCGGCGGCTGACTCGATCAGCTTGCGGATGTCCTCGGCCGCGCCGCGCGGCGAGAACTCGAGCAGGGCCCGGGCCTTGTCGATGTGCAGGCCGCGCACCTGGTCGGCGATCAGGCGGGCCTTGCGGGGTGCGACACGCACGTAGCGCGAGCTGGCGCGGACCACGATTGGGGCAGCCACGCTACTCACCCTTGCCCGTTCCGGAG